>NZ_BJXX01000043.1 GCF_007991215.1 Aneurinibacillus danicus | reverse complement strand
GGGGGAATTAGATGAAGGCGATTATGCTGCAGGGTACATCGTCGGATGTAGGCAAGAGCGTGTTATGCACCGCGCTCTGCCGTATCCTGTATGAAGACGGATGGAAAGTGGCTCCGTTTAAATCACAGAATATGGCATTAAATTCTTATATTACGCGCGACGGCAAAGAAATCGGCCGTGCGCAGGGAGTACAGGCCGAAGCGTGCCGCATTGAAGCAACCGCAGACATGAATCCGATCTTATTGAAGCCGAAGCAGGATATGATTGCCGAGGTCATTGTACGCGGCGAGCATTATGCCGATATGGGCGCGAGCGCATATCGGAACGATTATGTGCCTACGGCGATTCCCATTCTGCGGGAGTCGTTGAACAAGCTGGCGGAAGACTATGAGGTGCTTGTCATTGAAGGCGCGGGCAGTCCGGCGGAGATTAATCTGAAAGACCGCGACATCGCCAATATGAAAGTGGCAGATCTGGTTGACTCTCCGGTGCTGCTGGTTGCGGACATCGATAGGGGCGGCGTATTCGCCTCGCTTGTCGGTACGCTTGCCTTGCTGGATGAATCCGAGCGCGCACGCGTCAAGGGATTTATCATCAATAAATTTCGCGGAAAATTCTCTCTATTAAAGCCAGGGCTTGACTGGCTGGAGCAGCATACCGGAATCCCGGTACTAGGAACGATTCCCTACGCCGATATGGGCATCGACGCCGAAGATTCCCTGGCGCTGTCCTCGCTTCGATTGAAAAAGCGGGACGAGTCGGATAAGGCGCTTCGCATTGCGGTCATTCGGTTGCCGCGTATTTCTAATTTTACTGATGTGGACCCGCTTTATGATGAGCCGGGTGTCACGATACGGCTTATTGCCTCGGCGGCGGAGTGGAACAATCCGGACGTGGTTGTGCTGCCGGGTACGAAGAATACGACAGACGATTTGCGGTGGCTGAAGCAAACCGGGCTGGCCGAGTTAATCCGGCAAGCATCGGACAACGGTGCGTATGTTGTCGGTATTTGCGGCGGCTATCAGATGCTGGGCAAAGAATTGCATGACCCGGATGGGGTGGAGTCGACATATAGGCACAGTCAGGGACTTGGGCTGCTGCCGATTCATACAACATTCCATGCCGGTAAGCGTACGGTGCGCGTGGAAGGAGAAGTATGCGGCGCTTCCTTTGCAGCCGGTCAGGAGGTAACCGGATATGAAATCCATCTGGGGCAGACTGTAAGGGAAGATGGCAGTCGTCCCCTGTTCCGGCTTACTGACGGTCATACGGACGGTACAATTGCCGACGATGAGGCCGTATGGGGTACCTATCTGCACGGTGTATTCCACAACCGGGCGTTTACCCGCGCATGGCTTAACCATATCCGTGTGCAAAAAGGTATGGATCCGGTAAGCGAGGAAGTGCGGACTGAATCAGAACGGCGAGAGGCCAGTTATACGGCGCTGGCGGCACTTGTACGAGAGCATCTGGATATGAAAAAGTTGTATGAAATTATGGAGTTACCGCTTCCTGTTACATAAGGAGGGCGTATTGATGACAGACCGTTTGTACCCTGTGCTGCTGCAATTGAAAAACAGGACCTGCGTCATTATTGGCGGTGGCGGCGTGGCGGAACGGAAAGCGATGACACTGTTGCAAACAGGCGCATCCGTTGTCGTGGTCAGCCCTGAGTTAACCGAACGGCTGCAAGATCTGGCGCAAGCCGGCCGTATTGTCTGGCGGAAAAAGGCATTTACCCCCGAAGATGTGCACGGCGCTTTCCTTATCTTTGCGGCCACAAATCATCCGGAAGTGAATCTGGCCGTTTATGAAGCGAAAGAAAGCGGCCAACTGCTTAATATCTCTGACCGGCCCGACTTGAGCACATTTACCGTTCCGGCCCAACTGCATCGGGGGAAGCTGCTGTTGACCGTATCGACGGAAGGAGCCAGTCCCGGTTTGTCGCGTAAGCTTATTGAAGAGTTGGCGGAGAGGTATGACGAGGCGTATGAAATCTATCTTGATTTCCTGGCTGAAACCCGCAGGTTGATTTTAGAACAGGTGGAGAATCCAAAGAGACGCCGACGCTTGTTTAGAGAATTGCTGGCGGATGAGTTTCTGCTTGATGCCAGAAGAAAGGATACGGATCGTCTCTGGGAACGGTTTATGAAACTGATGCGGGAAGAAGGCGAAGAAGATACATAAGGAGAGGAGCACCATGAAGTTTACTGAACAAGAAAAGAAGGCGGTATACAAGGTAATTAAAACGCGGCGCGATGTCCGGTCTTTTCTTCCCGATCCCCTTCCTATGGAAGCAGTGCGGCGGATTATCGAAGCCGCTCACTTCGGTCCGTCCGTCGGCTTTATGCAGCCGTGGAATTTCATCTTAATTACGTCCGATGAAGTGAAGGCGCGACTTGCCTGGGCGGCGGAAAAAGAACGAAAAGCGCTTGCCGTCCACTATGAAGGGGAGCGGGCGGAAAAGTTTCTCGGATTGAAAGTGCAGGGACTTCAGGAAGCCCCCCTGACCATCTGCGTAACGTGTGACCCGACGCGCGGCGGTTCCCACGTGCTGGGCCGCAATTCGATTCCGGAAACCGATATCATGTCAACGGCCTGTGCCATCCAGAATATGTGGCTCTCTTCATGTGCAGAAGGCATCGCGATGGGCTGGGTCAGCTTCTATAAGAAAAACGATGTGCGTGATATTCTTGAGCTGCCGCCGCATATAGATCCTGTGGCTCTGCTCTCGTTCGGCTATACGGACCACTATCCCGCCGCACCGATCCTGGAAACGGAGAAATGGGAGAAGCGGCGCGTGCTCGATACGCTTATTTATCATAACAAATGGGGGGAACAGTATGAATCAACCGGATAAACAGCGGGGGTTGATCCTTGTCTATACAGGGGACGGCAAAGGAAAAACGACGGCGGCACTTGGGCTTGCGGTCCGGGCCACGGGCCGCGGCAAGCGCGTATTGATGATTCAGTTCATCAAATCGCCTGATCGGACATACGGCGAGAAAATACTATTTGATAAAATTGGTATCGAAATGCACCAGAAAGGCATCGGCTTTACCTGGTTAAAAACGCCGGAGGAGCACCGGGAAGCGCTGAAAAGCGCCTGGGCTTTTACTAAAGAAAAAGTGATGAGCGGCGCGTATGACGTGGTGATACTGGATGAGCTGAACAATGCGCTCGCTATCAATTCATTTCCGATTGACGATGTGCTACCGCTTCATGAAGTGCTGGAGCTTATTGAGGGACGGCCGTACGGCATGCACATGGTGATTACCGGTCGGAATGCACAGCAGGCTATCATCGACCGGGCCGATTTGGTTACGGAGATGAATCCTGTCAAGCATTATTACGATGAAGGCATTCCGGCCGTGCTGGGGATTGAGTTTTGATGGAACATCTGGAACGGTTCGGACATGGCGGCGATTTGCTGACCGCCTCCGCGCTGTTTGGCATAGAAGCGGATCAATTACTTGACTTCAGCGCTAACATTAATCCGCTGGGTCCGCCGTCCGAAGTGCTTGCAGCGATGGAGCATGAGATGCAAAACGTGGTTCATTATCCTGATCCGGCGCACCGCGGGCTCCTTCGCGGGTTGGCGGAGAAATACGGAGTTCCGGAGGAAATGCTGCTTATTGGAAATGGCGCCGCTGAATGTATGGCGCTTATTCTACTGGCGCTTTCACCACGAAAAGTTGGTGTGATTTACCCCTCGTTTGTGGAATATACACAGCTTTCGCGCCAGTATGGAGCAGAAGTAATTGGTTGTGTCGGAAGGGAAGAAACGGGGTTTCTGCCTCCTATAGAAGAACTGCGGCCGCTGATAGAAGAAGTCGATGCTCTTTTTGTAGGTCATCCGAATAATCCGACCGGGCTTATGTATTCAATGGAAGAATTGCGTCGTTTGGCTGCCTGGGCGGAAGCGGACGGAACATATCTTATCCTTGATGAAGCGTTCATTGACTTTTTGCCGCAGTATACTGAGAATACGCTGCTCGGAGAATTGACATTGTATCCACACGTCGTTTTGCTTCGGTCACTAACGAAGTTTTATGCTATTCCGGGCCTGCGTCTCGGATTTGCGGTGGCTCATCCGCATATGATTGCACGCATGAGAGGCAAGCAGGTACCCTGGAGCGTCAACCGCCTGGCGCTGGCGGCCGGAGAAGCATGCTGCCGGGTGGGAGAGTATGAAGCCGCTACCCGTGAGTTGATTTGCAGAGAGCGTGAATACTTGCGCCTGGAGCTTTCCGATAAATTGGGTTTTCAGGTATGGCCGGGACAGGCGAATTTTCTGCTGGTGCGTCTTCCTGAAGGACAAGAGGCGGAGACGCTGCAGACAGAGCTGGGCCGACGCGGGATTATGATTCGCAATTGCGCTATGTATCCGGGATTGACTTCACGGGATTTTCGTATCGCTGTGCGGTCGAGAGACGAGAATAATCGGCTGCTGCAAGCGCTTGTGGAAGTCGGGGAGAAGGAGAGAGAGAAGCTGTGAGTATCGTGCTGGTTACAGGGGGGGTGCGATCCGGCAAGAGCGCATTCGCGGAACGGCTGGCCCAAGAAAAAAGCGCATCGGTTCTGTATGTGGCAACAGGCGTATGCAGCGATGAGGAAATGGAACAGCGTATCACATTGCATCGCGGGCGTCGGCCCGCTTCCTGGGGATTGGCTGAAACTCCGTGCGATGCCGACGAGATGGTCGCCTCCTATTCCGCTTACGATGTTGTGCTGTTTGACTGTATTTCCACCTGGATTAGCAATCTACTTATCGATGTCCCGGAGGAGAAGTGGCGCGATCCGGCCGAGACGGAGCGGATTCTTGGTAAGATAGACCGCTGGCTCTCCGCCGTTCGGGACTACCCGGGTACGATCATTGCTGTCACCAGTGAGACTGGATTGGGCGGTGTCGCGATGTCGAAGTTGGGCCGCTGGTTTCAGGATACGCTTGGTGAGGCCAATCAGCGGATCGCGTCGGAAGCGGAAGAAGTGTACGCTGTGCTGTCAGGCATTCCATGGAAGATTAAGGGGGAGGGCGTATGAATGCATTTTTTCATGCCGTCGCTTTTCTTACCCGCATACCGGTCCCGTATCTAAGCAAAGACGCAAAAGATTGGCAGCACAGTGTCGCATTCTATCCAGCGGTCGGCCTGCTGCTGGGGTTTTTGCTATGGGGAAGTTCCTGGCTTGTCGGATGGTTGCTGCCCGCTCCGCTTGCAGCCGTATTGACGTTAACCCTTTGGATATACAGTACAGGCGCCCTGCATTTGGACGGATGGATGGATTTGGCGGACGGACTGGGCAGTCATCGGGACCGCGAAAAAATTTTCGCCATTATGAAAGACAGCCGGGTAGGCGCTATGGGGGTTACCGCAGCGATTCTCTTGTTCATGGTGAAAATAACGGCTCTGTACGAAATCATCACAGGCCACCTGAATTTCTGGCTGTTGCTTCCGCCGCTGCTTGCGCGTACGGCACTGGTGGGCGCTATCTGGTTTTGGCCGTATATTACAGAAAAAGGACTCGGGACCGGGCTGCGCGGCGGCCTTTCCGGATGGAAGGTTGCGCTCGGTTTCGTACTTGCACTTGGTATTACCGCCGTGCTATACAATGGGGCCGGCATTTTTGTGCTTGTAGTTGCGGGTTTCGGAAGCTGGCTGTTTCTTCGCGGTGTGTCGCGCCGATTGGGTGGCTTAACAGGCGACTGCTATGGAGCACTGGTCGAATGGACGGAAGCGGCCGCGCTTGTATGCATCATCGCTGCAGGGAGGCTTTGGCCATGAGATGGATATGGGTACGGCACGGTGAGACGGCGGATAACCGGGAACGCCGCTATCTCGGACATTATGATGCGCCGCTTACCGACCGCGGGAAAAAGCAGGCCAAAGCCGCAGCCAGGCGGCTTGAAAAAGAAACCATTCACTATGTATATACGAGCGATCTGGAACGCTGTCGGGAGACGGCAGCCATCATTGCCTCTCCGCACAGGCTTGCTGTGATGGAAGTTCCGGAGCTTCGTGAGCTCAATTTTGGACGCTGGGATCGAAAAACATATGAAGAAATTATGCAGACCGATAAACAATTGGCAGAAAAATGGTATAATAACCCGTACGAAACTGCACCACCGGGCGGGGAAAGTCTTGCTGAACTCGGAAATCGTGTCAGCCGCTGGTTGTTCGCATTAGAGAAACAAATGCATCCGGATGAGACGGCTGTACTGGTTACGCACGGCGGACCGATTCGCTGGTTTCTGACCGGCCATGTCACAGGGAAACCGTCAGCGTTCTGGTCTGTGAGAGGACCGGGCACAGGTGAAATTTTCATCGTAGATAAGCATGGACAAACATGGAGTTCGCCTTCATTATAGAAAATGACCATGGCATCTCAGCCGCAACCCCGATATGAAAATGCGGAGAAGAGCGGCTGACTTTTGTGGTATGAGGAAAAAGAGAGAAAAAATGAAAAATAGAGAAAACGGATAGGAAAAGAGGAGAAACCATGAAAGCAACCACAGGCACAGCGTGTCACACGTTTGGCGAGCTGCTGCAGGGACAGAGGGAAGGTGTGCCCTTTCTTGTCTCGCTGCCGATCGCAAGCTATGTGAATGCAACGTTTTACCCCTCCGCTTCCGGCGAATTGTTGACGTCGCCGCAGAAGATTAAAGTTCGCCGCATTCTGCGTCATCTCATGAGAGAATATCAGATTTCGATTCAAGGAACGCTCCTGCTCGAACAGTCACTGCCTGAAGGTAAGGGATTTGCGACGAGCACAGCGGATATGATCGCCGCTTGCCGCGCCGTATCGAAAGCGTACAAATTGCGCTTGCTGCCCCAGCATATTTCCTCGATGCTGGTCCAGGTTGAGCCGACCGACGGGATTATGTACGAGGAAGTAGTAGCGTACCAGCATCATCACGGGCGCGTTGTGGCCAGTCTGGGACAGCTCCCCCCCATGAAGATTATAGGGGTGGACCGGGGCGGTAAAGTGGATACCGTTTCGTTTAATAAGCGTCAGGCAGCCTATACGCCGCAGGAGGAGAAAGAGTACGACCATCTTTTGCTGAAACTTCAGGAAGCTTTTCGGACAGGCGACAGTGAGCTGATCGGTCACGTGGCGACACGTAGTGCGGAGATGCATCAGAAGCGTTTGCCGCATCCGGATTTTAATGAATTGAAAGCGCTTTGCCAGGATATAGGAGGGCTTGGTGTCATCGTGGCTCACAGCGGAACGCTTGCCGGCATTTTGTTGGATGCAAGTTCCTCGTCCTGCGCACATCAGACTGATGTGCTACGCCAGTGCATGGAGAACTGGCACCGTTCGATTTATACATTTGACACCGCCAGAAACCAGAAAGGAATTACCGTATGACTCAGCCGTTTCGCCATTGTACATCGTATGTTTCCGCCGTATGGCCGGATATTACCGTCGACTATGCGGACGATCATCTGCTGATTACGTCTGCCGAACCGTTAACCGCGGTCAGCAGTGCGCTTTGGCGGGGTGGGTGGACGACGGCAACTCATTTCGTCAATTGGAAGGTACCGCTGACATATCGGTGCGAAAACCCGGCAGAGATGATGCGGGAACAAATGGCGGTATGGGGCTATCCCGCGGACGCTGCGATTGGCCTGCAGACCGCTGCTAAGATTACGCATGCCGCACTGGAAGAAGAAGCCGGGGATCGCTATCGTATCGTGTGCTGTGCTACGGCCGGTACGAGCAACGGCGCGCGCGCCGGAAAAATCAGAGAGACATTCTCTGCCTATCAATGCGGTACGATTAATATTTTCCTGCTCATCGACGCCCTTCTGACGCCGTCGGCCATGATTAACGGTATTATTACCGCTACCGAAGCGAAATCGGCCGTGCTGCAGGATCTGCAGATTGTGGATGAAGACGGTGAGATAGCGACGGGAACAACCACCGATTCCATTGTTCTGGCTTCTACGCAGAAATTCGAATACGGAGCGCCGCACCGGTTTGCCGGAGCCGCTACTACTATCGGCAACGCGATTGGACGCCTTGTCTACAAAGCGGTCTATGAAGCGGTCGCTACGCAAGGAGAATGATAATGCTTGAGCGTGCATGTATTATCCTTACGGCCTATATTATTGACCGCGTCATCGGAGATCCGCGCTGGATCACGCATCCGGTTGTCTATATGGGGCGTGTGATCACCTGGTTAGAAGCAAAAATTCGAATGTTTTTCCCGCGGGAAGAACAGTTGAAGCAGGCCGGTATATTATTTCCTATTATTCTTGTCGGAGGCAGCTTCCTGTGTATGTGGGGCTTGCTTACGCTCCTGCACCTGATTCACCCTTGGCTGGCCTGGGTGGCGGAAGCGTGGTTCATCTCGACGACGATTGCCACAAAAGGATTGGCGGAAGCGGGCATGGGCATCTACCGCTTGCTGAAGCAAGGGAAGATGGAGGAGGCGCGTCATGCGCTTTCCATGATCGTCGGACGTGATACAGAATCCCTTAACGAACAGGAAGTATCGCGAGGTGCCGTGGAGACTGTGGCGGAGAATATTGTGGATGCGATTCTGTCTCCGCTATTTTATGCCGCCATCGGGGGGGCACCGCTGGCGATGGCATACCGGGCTGTTAATACACTCGACTCGATGATCGGTTACAAAAACGAAAAGTACCGGAATTTAGGCTGGGCATCGGCTCGCTTCGATGATCTTGCCAACTACATACCGGCCCGTTTGGCCGCACTTACGCTTGTATTCGTAAGCTGGGTCATGCGTCTGGATTCTCGGAACTGTGCCATCATCATTCTGCGTGACGCCAGACGCCATCCGAGTCCGAACAGCGGATTTACTGAGGCGGGAGTCGCCGGTGCGTTGGGAATTCAACTTGGCGGTACAAACTATTATCAGGGCATTCCTTCTCACCGTGCAAAAATGGGGGAGGCGCATCGACCTATTGAACCGAACGATATTAAAGAGACAGTCGATATCATGAAATGGGTATCTTTTTTCTTTCTTCTCCTCTGTTTGCTTAGCATACTTACGCTCGAATGGATATAATATATAAACTGGGATATTATAGTAAAAGTCGCTCATTTTGCCCAGCGACTTTTTTTGCTTTTTGGCGTCAAATTAATGTGAAAAAGAAGTACGTCACCCAGAGGTACTGAAGTAGGAGGAGAAACGGTGAACAACAGGGACGATATGCTGCGGTCAAGGCGTGATGCAGGGCGCGGACAAAGGGGTGCGACTATTTACCGATTGCCATACGCGGAGATGGAACAGGGGCCGAAGAAGAAAAGAAAGCTTCGCTCATGGTTTCCACGATCGCGCTGGGTGAAAAAAACAAGGAATTTGGCGGGCGCGGTGATAGTGGGGATCGCTGTACTCGGTACCGGTGTCTGGGCAGGAAACAAGTGGTTTGGTTCGCCGGATGTTACCGGTCAGACAGTCGTTCAGGAGATTCGGGATTTGTCGTATCTAACGACGGCAGAGGCAGTAGTAATGACGACGTTGGAAGGAGAAGACGCGTATCGTTTCTACAATGTTGAACTTCCGGGTACAAAACGTTTTTTTCATATTGATGTACCGGCTAAAATCCTCATTGGCATTGATTTGAAAAAAGTAACTCCTTCAGATATTGCAATTGATCAACAAAATAAACAAATGACAATTACACTGCCGCGGGCGGATTTTTTACAGGAACCGAATATTGATATTGATAAAGTGAAAGTATTCTCTGAGGAAGAGATCTTTCGGAAGAAGATGACACCGGATGAACAGCAGGAATTCCTTGTTGAGGCACGCGAAAAACTGCGCCAGGAAGCAAAAGAAAATGGAATCTTACAGACGGCGGAAGAACGTGCTGTGCGTGTTATGCAGCAAATTTATAAGCCGGTTGGTTATCATGTGAATGTAGCATTTAAATAAGCGATAAAGGCGTAGGGGAAAATCTATATTTCCTTACGCTTTTATTTTTTGTAGGAGTAATATCAACATTTTTTACACTTCCGTTTATTGAGTATCTTAACACAAAAAAATATCAGTAACGAATACCTCTTATTACCCGTCAGTTCCGTGCATTCTCAAAATGACAGGCTCGACACCGAAGAGAGAGACGTTACAGGCCATTTGCGACTTTATGCCACTATGAAATTATCATCATACTATACTGGAAATAGAAGAGGAAGATGGAGCTGATTCCCCTCCGCCTTTAAAAAGGCGAGAATCCTCAACTCTTACTCTTGAAATAAAAGATAGAAATAAGGAATAATGAAGGAAGGGATACGGAAAAAAAGAGGTGATAGAGTGGATATATTGAATGAAATGTTTCAAACGTCCAATAATGACCTGTTCTCATTGGGCCTTGATCCGTTTGAGTTCATGATTTATGTATTTCTGCTGCAAATCTTTCAGCGCGGCGAGGGCAAGTTTGTCCCTTCCATTCGAAAAATTGCGGCAACGTGCAACATGAACAAAAATACCGTCGAAAGAAAGATTAAGAGCCTGGAAGAGAAGAACCTCATTAAAATTCATAAATACCAGAATAAAAACCGCTATGAGATTCTGCCGCTTGAAAAGATGGCGCCCGCCAAACCGCGCGGGTACCGTGTTGCCCGATAATCAGGCGGGGACTGAATAAGGCGAAAAACAGGGATAAAAACAAAGACTTTGTTTGCGATTCTGATGCATCAGTCTCGTTTTTATTCCTGTTTTTCTTTTATAAGAGCGGCGACAGCAGGCGAGCTATCGATTCAAGAATGCGGTGATGCCAGGGACGTCGTTTGTATACCTCCAATGTGAGCTCTTTGCTATCCTGCAGGTCGTTAATAAAGTCCTGCTCAAGCTTGTATACAGAATTGCTGTTGTAGATGACAGCATTTACTTCAAAGTTGTGCTGAAAACTGCGAATATCCATATTTGCCGTTCCAATGGAAGCCACCACGCCGTCGACCAACAAAATTTTTGCATGCACGAAGCCTGGTTGATACAGATAGAACCGCACACCGGCTTCCAGCAGTTCTTGAAAATACGAACGTGACGCCCAGAATACCGTATGATGATCCGGTCGGCTTGGCAGCAGCAGCCTTACATCTAATCCGCTGAGTGCAGCGGTTTTCAGCGCCATGCTGATGGATTCATCCGGAATAAAATAGGGTGATGTGATGTAAATTTTTTCCTGAGCTGTCGCAATAATGGAAAAATACATTTGCCAGATCGATTCCCAGTCAGAGTCCGGACCGCTGGAAGCAATTTGAATCAGCTCTTCGCCGGGCGCTTCGGTAAGCGCCGGATAATACCGGTCTCCCTCAATATTTTCCTCTGTGACGAAGAACCAATCTTTTAAGAAAATATTCTGGAGCAAATACACCGATTCTCCTTCAAGCCGTACGTGCGAGTCGCGCCAGAAGCCGAATCGCGTGTCCTTGCCCAGATATTCATCTCCAATATTTAATCCGCCCACAAACCCGATTTTGCCGTCGATAATGACAATTTTCCGATGATTCCTGTAGTTGAGCTTGTTGTTGAGGAATGGCAGGATAACCGGGAAGAATGTTACCACTTCAACACCCGCTTCCCTGAGTTCTGCGATATAGCGCTTATCAAGGCGCACGCTGCCGACCCCGTCATAGATTACCCGCACCTTCACTCCTTCACGGGCCTTGTCGATAAGTACCTGCTTAAATTGCTGCCCGGTCGTATCGTGACGTATAATATAGAACTGGAAATGAATATGATCCTTCGCTTCCGACATGTCCTGAATCATCTGACGGAATGTCTCATCGCCATTGGTAAGAATCTTGCTGCGATTCTTGAGGGTGAACGGCGACTGCGATACATTCACCATTAAGTTTAGCAATCTGCGCTTGGATGCGAGATGGGGATATTGCCAGAAATCGCTCTCATTCAGAAAGCCAGCAGGAGCGGTCTCCAGCTTCTTGATCACTTCGGCGTTGCTAATGAACTTGTTTCGGAACAGCTTGCGTTTGCGTACGTTTCGACCCAGCAGGATATAGAAAATAAATCCGACGATCGGAAGAAAATTGAGAATGATAAGCCACGCCACTGTCCGAGAAGGATTGCGGTTTTCGAGTACGATAAGAAATGCAATCAGAAAGACGGATAGCGAGAACAAAAAGGTAAGATAAGGCTCGATCGTCCTCCAGAATGAAACCGCACCTTCGTTTGGAGCGTTAACGAACAAAAGGGGTGACGGGATTGCCCCGTCAAACAACGTCAATATCATCGTACACCAACCTTACGTGTGATATCATAATTTATACGGTCATCTTATTATTATATCCTGTAGATTTGAAATGGGTCCATGCTGGATAATGTTTTCCAACCTCTTGCATCATCTTTTCTTATTTCGAACCATGAAAACGACGATAGCTTTTCAGCCGCAGCCCCGACAT
>NZ_BJXX01000042.1 GCF_007991215.1 Aneurinibacillus danicus | reverse complement strand
GGGGGTTTTTTATATGCTGCAGCGATATTTAACAGTGCGACCGGAAGGACAGACGGAAATCGAAATCAACCGATCCCGCTTTATCAGTTATGTAAAGAGGGTGACGACACAGGAAGAAGCGGTCGCTTTTATACAGGAAATCAAGAAAAAGCACTGGGACGCCACGCACAATTGCTCAGCCTACATCGTAGGAGAGCATGATCAATTCCAGAAGATGGACGACGACGGAGAGCCAAGCGGCACGGCAGGCAAGCCCATTCTTGAAGTTATTAAGAAAAAAGGGCTAAAGGATACTGCCATTGTGGTTACCCGTTATTTCGGAGGCATCAAACTCGGAGCCGGTGGCCTTATCCGCGCATACGGCAAATCGGCCAGCGCGGGAGTGCGTGCGGCAGGGATCGTTGAGCGGATTTTAACGCGGGAGCACCATTTCTCGTTTGATTACACATTCCTCGGCAAAGTAGAGAATGAGTTGAACGCACGTGAATACCGGATTGTCGGCATTCAGTATCTGGACAGGGTTACGGTTACCGTCGGCGAAGAAGAAGGCAAGGAAGAACCGCTGAAGGAGTTGATTACCAACCTGACGAGCGGTCAGGCGGAATGGACGCCGGGCGATTTGGTCTATATCGAGCGTGAGCAGGAGACAGAGCCGGATGAAGAAGATGAATAAAAAAATGCCTTTTCGCTCATTGTTTTGACTAGAAGTGAACAAAAAGACACAAACTTTATTTGCCAGTGTTTGTCTGTCTTTGATAAAATAAAAGGTGTTTTGGTATCATAACTTCAGGTTTACACGGGAGGAGTTGAGGGAATATGCTGATGAATATTCTCATGTTCGTGTTCACGTTCTTTGTTGCATGGGGTCTTCGGAATGTGACGAAGCAGAAGAACAAATTTGCGATGGCTTTTGCGGGCCTCGCGCTGGCAGTCTGCATATTCGCTGATGTATTAATCGTAGCGACTGGATTTGCGGTGCCCTAGGAGTTAAACTAAAAGAAGGTCAAAAAAGGGGTTGGACAATGGGACGACCCTTTTTTGCATTCCAAACATTGGGAAGGGGACTTGGAATATGAAATACGTCGCATTATTGCCCATTATCGATCAGGAGAAAAACGCGCAACATCGCCCGGCTCATCTCGCTTACATTAATAAGCTGTACCATGAAGGCAAGATTATGGCCGCGGGACCGTTTACGGACGGGAAAGGCGGTATGGTTATCTATATTGCGGATACATATGAAGAAGCGCTGGAACTCGCGCAGAACGACCCGGTAGTAGTAGAAGGCGCGCGTACGCTTGAATTGCGCGAATGGGGTGCACTGACCCTGCCACTTGAGTTATAATAGATGCGGTGGTGCTATACATTGGCGCCCGAATCTAACAGTGGGGAGGCAGTACACGCTATGGAAGTCATTAAAATCTCACCCCGCGGCTACTGTTACGGCGTTGTAGACGCCATGGTGCTGGCGCAGAAGACAGCACAGAACTTTGATTTTCCCCGGCCGATTTACATTCTCGGCATGATTGTTCATAACAGCCATGTAGTAAAAGCGTTCGAGGATCAAGACATCATTACGTTGGACGGGCCGAACCGTCTGGAGATGCTTGAACAGATCGAGAAAGGTACGGTTATCTTCACCGCACACGGTGTATCGCCTGAGGTGCGCGAGCGTGCTCATGCCAAAGGTTTGACCGTTGTGGACGCGACATGTCCTGATGTGACCAAAACGCATGATTTAATCCGGAGCAAGGTCGCCCAGGGATACCATATTATCTATATTGGTAAGAAGGGACATCCGGAACCCGAGGGAGCGATAGGGATAGCACCGGACCGTGTACATCTCATCGAGACAGAAGCGGATGTTGATAAGCTGAATCTGGCGCATGAGAAATTGATTGTGACCAATCAAACGACCATGAGCCAGTGGGATATCAAACATATTATGAATAGGATCATTCATAAATATCCACAGTGCGAAATCCACAATGAGATTTGTATGGCAACCCAGGTGCGCCAGGAAGCGGTGGCCAAGCAGGCGGGAGAAGCCGATTTGCTGCTTGTCGTAGGCGATCCACGCAGCAACAATTCCAACCGTCTGGCCCAGGTAGCCGAAGAAATTGCAGGCGTGCCTGCATACCGGATTGCCGACCTGGGTGAGCTGGATGTGAAATGGCTTGAAGGCAAGCGGAAAGTTGCAGTGACCGCCGGCGCATCGACGCCAACACCGCTGACAAAAGAAGTGATTGCGTTTCTTGAACAGTATGACGAGGCGAAGCCGGAGACATGGGAGAAGAAGCGAACGGTGAATCCAAAGAAGATTCTTCCGGCTTATAAAGGATAAGAACAGTCGGAATGACACGGGCAAACCTATATGGGTTTGCCCTCTGTTTTTTGCGGAAAGGAGAGCAAAGAGATGGGGATGCCGTTTTGGAGGCGAGAGTCCGTAAGCATTAGCGGGCTGTTTTTCTTTGTCTATTTTGTGCTGGGCGCATTGTATCCATTGTTGTCCCATTATTTAAAAAGCATTGGGATGAGCGGCACACAGATTGGTCTTATTGTCTCGGTCGGTCCGATCGTCGCAATCTTTGCCCAGCCGTTCTGGGGAATGTTGTGCGACCGGTTTCAGATGTCACGGCAGATTTTGAGCAGCATCCTGCTCTGTGCGGCTGCTGCCGCGTTATTGCTGCTTTGGGGAGGAAGAAGTTTTATTGCGTTTGCCTTGCTTTATGGCTTGCTGCATTTCTTCCAGAGCGGAGCGGTGCCCATCTCCGATGGATTGGCGCTGCAGTATGCGGCACACACCGGGATTGAATTTGGGAGGATTCGGCAGTGGGGCGCGATCGGGTTTGCGGTGGCGACGCTTGTGGCCGGATTACTTGCCGACTGGTTTGGGCTGGGTGCCATCTTTTATGTATACACAGTTGCGCAGTTGGGCGCGTTTGCATGTCTGCGGGGAGTGCGTACAGAACGTTCCATGGGGACTGTAAATGTATTTAAGGGACTCGCCCGGCTTGTTCGAATTCCCCGTTATATGCTATTTCTTATGAGTGCATTCTTAATCTTCGGCCCGATTAACGGCAATAATATTTTCTTCGGGTTGTTATATGACAGTCTGGGCGGACAGGTTGCCGGTATCGGTCTTGCGTTTCTGCTGTTTGCCGGAAGTGAGGCGCCGTTTATGAAATGGTCGGGCTTCTTTATTCAACGCCTGGGTCTGGAGAAGACGATTCTTATCGCGGGGCTGGTCTCGGCCCTGCGCTGGCTGTGGTACGGAACAAGTCCGTCGCCGACCGCCGTGCTGATTCTGTTTTTTATCCAGGGCTTTTCCGTCGGGCTGTACCTTGCTTCTGCAGCCCAGTTTGTGAAAGAGAATACGCCGGACGGGCTGCGGGTAACGGCACTCTCGGTGTATACGTCGATGGGCCTCGGATTGGGTTCTATGGCGACAAACGTAGTGGGCGGCATGCTGGTGGACGCGTACGGCATTCTAACAACGTATACGTTTTTCGGCGTGCTGACGCTGCTTGGACTTGTGCCGCTCACGCTTGTGACCTGGTTTGTGAAGCGGAAAGATACTGTATTACAATAATTTTCAAAAAACATCTTGTTGTATTATGACAGTTTGTGTTATGATACAGATACAAATAAAACGGAGTGGGAGTGAAATTGTTGTGGTACAGCAGCATGTAGGTCGTCAATATCATCTGACACGAGAGAAGAAGCCTTTTACGGTTGAGGAGATGGATCGTTTATTTTTTGCCTGCCGGTATGAAGGCTCAAACGAAGGTTTTGTGATCGAAAAGGACGCCTTTCACCGCCAAGTACAGCGGGGACGTATTGTAATCAGTCCTTTTGAATCCGCACTCGCCATGTAATGGGCGAGTTTTTTTTCTGTGAAAATCACGAAGAAAGAAGAAGCCGGGACGGTGACGGAGATGTCGGTTGTCCCGACCGTTGCTTTTTCTTATTTGACTTTCAACAGACCTTTATAGCCTAATTCCGGGTAGCCAGGCGTGTCGGAAACAAAAGAAAAGTTTCCCTTTTTAACAGCGGTAAATTGGATTCTGGTTGTTTCGCCTTTATGTAAATCAGGAGAAAACACATAGTAGTCCGCCAGCACGAAATTATGCGTTTTGTCGTCCTGGTTATGGATAATGAGAGAAACAACATCACCTTGCTTATAGACAAGCCGATTCGGTACAAAACCGTGTTTGTTGATGATAATCGTTTGCGGCCCCTGCGCTTTAATGGCTAATATGCGATCGTGCTGCTTGTTCCAAAAGAATGCGACAATGTTCAGGATAATGAGGAGTGCAAGCACCGCCAGTTTGCCTTTTGTCATCTTCATCAGCGATCAGGGCTCTCCGGCCCGGCTCCGGGTTGAGATTTGCTGCGGAATTCTTCAGCGAGGTTCACGCTAAATAAATGATGGGTCGGATAATGATAGACGTACGGCTCGATCCGGTGGTGTTCCGGCGCGATCTCAAACATCCAGATTTCCGGTGTTGTCGTCATGCCTTCATTCATGCGTACGTTATAGTAGATGGTGTCCCGATATCCGTTTTTATAGGCAAGGAGCGTAAGCTGTCCATGCAGGCGGGCGAGCGTTTCGGTAAAGCGCGGATCGCGGATAATCGGTGCCGGAAACGCCTGAGTAAAGCCGTGCTTATCTGTTTTCGTCCGGTATCCGGTTTCGGCGATGACTACTTCTGCATTTTCTAACGGCTTCCGGGTAGTCGAGTCAATGACTTTCACCTGCATCAATGCCCATTTGTCCCACTTATTATAGCCGGGAATATCCGATCCTGGTTTTACATCCGGCTGCATAGATAGAGGGTCATTACTCTGGCGGTGGAATGTTTCGTATTTGTATTCCGGCAGCGGCCTGTGTTCTTTTCGTTCTGCCTGGCCCTGTAGCGGAAGGGGGAGACTGGTGAGGGAAGCTGCGATGCAAAGGACGGACAGCCATATTTTACGTGCGCCTTTCTTCTTCATGGAATCTTCACCAGCTTTCTACCTTCATAGTAGACCTGAAGAATCTGCAGCATATTTTTGTTTTGTCTATGAGCCAGGTACTGACTGCCGTGCTGAGCCATTTTTTGTGCGTTGCGGTACTGGAAGTTCGGTGAATTCGGATAACCGGCCCGGTAATTTAATTCGAAGATCGTATCATCTTTTTTTACGAAGGCAAGCTGCATCGTTTCATCAAGTGCGGCATCGGTGCGGGGCATGCTGGTCCCTTCGCGGTAGATCTGGAAGTTCGTTGTGTTATCAACGGCAAAGCGCTGGTTGTCGATAGTGACCGGGTTAAGCACATGGTACCAGGCGAACATTTTCACCGCCATTGCGCCTGCTTTCAATGACTCCGCTTCCCAGTTGGGGAGCCATTCGTTGGGAAGCACATTGCGGATGTATGTTTTAAACGGCATGGATTGTACATATAAGATTTGACCGCGCGGGTTTGGATCGCCTCCCGGTTTGCTTTCACGGATCGCGACCAGAATATTGGCCGGTATGGGTGTCTGACCGATTTTCTGTTCGGTTTGCGCCCTGGCTTCCGGGCTTGCCAGAAAAATCTGCGCGGCCAGGCCCAGCAGAAGCAATGCGCAGATGAGATGGAATGTATAACGGCGCATAAAATTCCCCCTTTGCATGAGAATAGATAGCTACCGATAGTATGGGAAGAATATTCAATGTTTGATCGGTGTAATAATTGGCAAAACACGATATACTCAGGTACAAAACCACCATGCTTTTCAGCCACAACCCCGGCATGAAAATTGTGGGAAGGGCGGCTGATTTTTGTGGTA
>NZ_BJXX01000041.1 GCF_007991215.1 Aneurinibacillus danicus | reverse complement strand
GATTTTCACAGAAAGGGGAGAAAGATGGACCTGATCGTAAATAAGAACGTGAAGCTAAAGGAAGTAGAAATGGAGGATGCGCCCTCGTTATACGCCTTGATTCATGCAAATCGGGGACATCTGCGGCGCTTCCTCGGCTGGATCGATGCAACAGAGGGGACGGCCGATATAGAAATGTTTATTGCTGGCAGCAGGCAAAGGCGTATGATGCAAAACGGCACAGACTATGGGCTGTGGTATAAAGGAAGAATTATTGGAGTTGTAGGGCTGCACTACATGGATTGGATAAATCACTGTACCAGCATCGGCTATTGGATAATTGAAAACATGCAGGGAAAAGGGATAATGACTGCGGCCGTTAGTCGATTGATTCGCTACGTATTTGATGAGCTGGGATTGAATCGTGTCGAAATCCGGTGCGCGGTAGAAAATGAGAAGAGCCGCGCCATACCGGAGCGGCTCGGCTTTACCCGGGAAGGGCAAATTCGTCAGGGAGAATGGTTGTATGATCATTATGTCGACCACATTGTGTACGGCTTGCTGAAAAATGAGTGGCGGCGCGCTTAAACGCCGCAACAGCCGCCGCCTGATCCGCAGGAAGAAGTGATCTCTTCGAGTCGGCCAATCGGAAACGCTTTTTCTTCTTCAGAGGAACGAAAATGTCCCCAGGCCATAATGCCGTTAAGGTAACGGACGAAGAACGGCTCGTCATATCCGATCACTCCGTATTCCTGGCCGCTCATAAAGTCGTCCGGGTCAAGCAAGTAGGAACGGGCCATAAAGAACTTGGATTCGAGTACCGATGCTTCAGAGACGTAGCCGGCCTGGTATTTCCGCATGCTCTCCCCGCGCAGCCGCTGCATTTCAGCCTGCAGCTCTTCCCGTGACATTTCGCTGTATCGTCTCATAAGGTATGCCTTCTTTCTGTAAATAAAGTCAAGGAATAGTGTATAGGAGTAACTGGAAAAAAAGAAAAATATGCTTGTTCATAAACGGCAGCATTTTTCCTTCTTTTTTCTCATTTAGTATAACATATCCCTTGCACATTATTGTTTGAATTCGGGAGGCAAAGAGGTTAATAATAGGTAGGAGAAAAGCTAAGAGACGGAGGAATGCATGATGAGTGATAAGAGCGGAAGCGGCGGACAGCTGCCTGATATGGAGAGCCTGCTGTACAGCTTTACCGAGTTTTTGACCGGCGAGGCAAATGAGGAGCGGGTGGAGATGGTGAAGACGTGGGCATTGTACAATCATATGCTGAAAACGATGCCGCCGCTTGTGCAGCACTGGACCAATGAGCATCCGGAAGAGAAGAAGCAGCTCCGCGAATTGTTCGAACAGATCAAGCGATGGAGCGATGAGAAGAAACAACAGGAAGGAAAATAAGCTGTAACGCCCGGTAAATAACAGCCGGGCGTTATCTGTAAGTAAGGAGGTATGACTGTGCAAAACCTCTCTGGGGAAAAAGGACAGCACAGCAGACGCTTCATTTTTAGATATTATTGAACTTTAGACGTATAAGGGAATTGTACGGTATAGCTGCTAAACTGCTGGTATGTCTGGTCGAGTTTTTGCTGCTCTTCCGCTTCAAGCGTATACCAGCCCTGCTGGAACATTAGATTATAGATATCGCGCGCGCACTGATGCGTCTCGGTCAGGCAGGTTAGCACGTCGCGGTGCAGCGCCTCGTGGCTTGCTTCGCGTGTCGCGATATTAAAGCCGTCCGTCAGATATTTTTGCGTTGTAAGAACATCGTTCAATCGATCGCGATCCGTCATCTGCGGAGTTTGCTGCGCCTGGTTTTGCGCGGGGGAAGTAGGGTTGGCGATTTGGTTGTTTTGCATCTTCTTTCCTCCTTATTGTGCCGACATGCTGCCGGATATGCTGCTCATAGCGGAAGCGTTATTGTTCTGGCAGTGCTGAAGCAGTGTGTTGTAATGGCGCTGGTGCATCTGGCCGGCGCGATCAATCAGTTGTTTTACCTGCGGATCGGTACATTCTTGCGAGTAATGGTTGCATTTTTTCATGGCTACCAACAGCCAGCTCAGCTGGTCTTTTACATAATGTACATCCTTCGTTGTCATTACATTCGGAGGTGTCGTCATCACCGGTTGTTGAGCTTGCGATTGCCCTGTCATCTGTTGCTGCATGGTAAGAGCTCCTTTCGTGTATGGAATGGAATACGTACAAACATATTTTGCACAAAAAAAACCGACGCATTCAGACGCCGGCTATAGTCAATCTGCCAATATGAATATGAATATGGTGCAGTTCAATGTTTAAATGCTGTACATAAGAATCATACACGCGGCGGCGAATCTTATGTGCCACTTGCGGCAGTGAGGTTCCGCGTGAGACATTCAGATGCACTTCGCATGAGACGGACGGCAGGTCGTTTAAGGTGACGTTAATTTTGCTCACATTCTCTACTTCAGGCATATCCTTACAGCTCAATGTGACAAGCTTGCGCAGCACATGCTCCGTCACATGCATGCGTCCGCCCCCGAAGTCCGGTTGCACAATGGTTGTTTCCCCGATAACTTCTTTTTTGGATGAAAAAATTTTTTTGCCGCGCGCAATCAGGCGGCGGAAGAAGTCCTGCTCCACCTGAATGTAGGGAATAGGGATGACATGCTGCCCGGCTGTACGGCGCGTGTAGAGTGCAGCCTTGATCTCGCTCGAAGAACGAATATCCTCGATAGAGATATACGTGGAAATCGGCTCGATTTCCAGTGCAGCCGCAATGCGATCCACCATCTTACGGGAGGTGCCGAGCAGCAAAATGCGATCAATGTGGAAATCGCGAATGGCCTGCCTGACTTCTGCTGCATGATCTTCGTAGAAAAAGATTGCCCGCTTCACCGCCTGCACTGTCGTACGTTCATATTTAGCGGACGTACCTGCCACTTTGCGGCCTTTGTAGATCAGCAGGCCGTCATCAATAATGGCATTGATTTTATGCTTATGCGCAAGCTCAAGCGCGCTTGTGCTTTTTCCTGTACCACTAGGGCCGTATAGTGCAAAAACGTCCATACCCTGTCTCCTTTGCCGAATTCAAAGCAACGGTTAGGAGGTGGGAACCGATTGTTTTCCCATTTCTTCCGAGCGGGCGACTGCCTGCTTGATGCAGGCAAGCATGGCTTCCTGGAATCCATGCTTTTCTAGTACCGCAATTCCCGCTGCGGTTGTACCGCCCGGACTGGTGACCTGCTTGCGCAGCGTTGCCGGCTCTTCCCCCTGATCGCGCAGCATATGGGCTGCTCCGATGATGGTCTGCAGAATAAGGCGACGCGCCGTTTCGCGCTCCAGCCCGATTTCCTGTCCGGCTTGCTCCATTGCTTCTACTAAATAGTATACATAAGCCGGGCCGCTTCCGGAAAGTCCTGTAACGGCGTGCAGTTTATCTTCCTGGACAATTTCTACAATGCCGACCGCCTGGAAAATCTGTATTGCCAGGTCCATATCCGCATCGGTCGCATATTTGCCCGGTGCAAGTGCGGTTGCAGATAGACCGATTGCGGCCGATGTGTTTGGCATCGTGCGTATGACGGCAGCCGAATGGCCGAGCAGACTGGAGATGTAGTCAGTGGACGTTCCGGCCAGCACGGAAATAAACAATTGCTCCGGTGTGGTCAGCGCCCGGATATTGGCAATCGCAGTCGCGATGTCTTTTGGTTTAACCGATAGTACAATAATGTCGGCTCCGGCAATCGCTTCTTCTTTCTCTGGAGTAGCGATGCCATAACGCGACACAAGTTCCTGAATGCGGGCTTTATTACCACGGTTGATTGCGCAAATTTGTTCAGAAGGAATCAGGTTTTTATCGACCAGCCCGGAAATCATCGCTTCCGCCATTGAACCGGCGCCGAGAAAACAGATTGTTTTATTCTGCAGGATAGACATGTTTTTCTCCCCTTTATCGGATTTGCCCTGTACCGTAGATAACATACTTAGAAGAGGTAAGAGCTTCTAGACCCATCGGTCCGCGTGCGTGCAGTTTCTGCGTGCTGATTCCAATCTCTGCCCCGAATCCGAATTCGAATCCATCTGTGAAACGCGTAGACGCATTATGATAGACCGCCGCAGAATCGACACGCTTCTGGAAGTTGCGTGCGTTCTCTTTTGATTCTGTAACAATGGATTCCGAGTGTTTGGTGCTATAGCGGTTAATATGCTCGATAGCACTGTCTACAGAATCGACCACTGCGACCGCCATCGTATAATCCAGATATTCCGTGCTCCAATCTTCTTCTGTTGCCGGCACGATATCGATATCTTTGGCCAGTTCACGTGTACGCTCACAGCCGCGCAGTTCCACTCCTTTTTCTTTCAATGCCCTTAGCAAATCAGAGAGGTGTTTTTCTGCCCATGCCTCGTGTACAAGCAGTGTTTCGGCCGCATTGCATACTGCCGGGCGGTGCGTTTTCGCGTTGACAACAATGTCGCGTGCCATATCCGGTTTAGCCGATTCATCCACGTAGACGTGACAGTTGCCAGCGCCGGTCTCCAGCACCGGTACGGATGCATTGTCGACAACGGAACGGATAAGACCTGCTCCGCCGCGCGGAATAAGAACGTCAAGGTAATCGTTCATTTTTAGCATTTTGTTAACTTCTTCGCGTGTGCCTTCTTCGAGAAGCTGCACCGCTTCTTTGCTTACTTTTGTCGTGGCGAGCGCTTCACGGAGGATCTGCACAAGTATTTGATTGGAGTGGAGAGCGGAAGAGCTTCCGCGCAGCAGCACAGCGTTGCCTGCTTTCAGGCAAAGTCCTGTCGCATCCACCGTCACGTTTGGCCGCGCTTCATAAATCATGCCGATGACACCGAGCGGAACGCGTACTTTGGTGATGCGCAGGCCGTTCGGACGCTCCCACGCTTCCAGTTCTTTGCCGACTGGATCCCCCAGCTCGACAACCTGTCGCAGTCCTTCGGCCATATCGCGAATGCGGCCTTCCGAGAGGGACAGACGATCAATTAATGCGTTTGTAACACCTGCCTGCTTTGCGGCTTCTACATCTTTTTTGTTGGCTTCCAGAATGCGCGCTATATTAGATGTAAGCGCGTCTGCCATCGCCAGGAGCGCCTGGTTTTTTTCTTCGGTCGTCAGCGTTACCATCTGAGTTGCCGCATGCTTCGCCAATTTCGCTTTTTCGAGTAGGGTCATTGCATGATCTCCTCCTTATGTTCCTGTTTATTGTCTTCCTCCATCCATAACGTTACCCAGTTGTCGCGGTGAACCGCTTCGACCCGGTGAACACCCAGCCGTTCGCGGCAGACTGCAGTGGATTCCCCTTTTACCTGTTCCAACTGTTCCGCCGAGTAGTTTATCTCTCCCTTGCCCAGCAGGCGCCCCACCGTATCTGCTACTTCGACAACCTGACCCGGGGCAAAATCGCCGCTAACCTTTGTAATGCCGGAAGGAAGCAGGCTTTTTCCTTCATAGAGAAGAGCCTGTGCCGCTCCCGCATCCACTTCGATGCGGCCGCTGCTTTCGGCATGAAAGGCAATCCATTGTTTGCGGGCTTTCAGCGGCGCTTTCATCTGGTTACGGAAATACGTTCCTGCGCCCTTGCCCGTAAGGATATCGAGCAGTTTATCAGCTCCTGTACCCGTACCGACGAATACGTCAATACCGAGCGAGAGGGCAAGCTTGGCGGCGTGAATCTTGGAGCGCATGCCGCCTGTACCCACGCGGCTGCCGGAGCCGCCGGCGAGCGCTTCAATTTCAGGCGTGATTTCTTCAATAAGCGTAAACTTTTTGGCGTGCGGGTTGGAACGGGGATCTGCGTCATACAATCCGTCGGTATCCGTTAAAATCACCAAATCATCAGCGCGCAGAAACCCTGCCACCAGCGCGGAAAGCATATCGTTATCGCCGAACGTAAGCTCGTCGACCGCCACGCAGTCGTTTTCGTTAATAATCGGCAGCATCCCCCGCTTGAGCAGTTCATTAAGGGCGCCCATCGCATTGTGGTACCGGTTGCGTTTCGAGAAATCGTCGCGTGTTAGCAAAATCTGTGCGCCCATTAAACCATACGAACGCAAAGATTCATTATAAGCCTGAATGAGCAGACCCTGACCGACTGCTGCGGCTGCCTGCTTGCCTTCGAGCGTAACGGGGCGCGATGGATATCCGAGTGACGTAAAACCGGCCGCCACGGCGCCGGATGATACGAGAATCACTTCATGTCCGGCGCGGCGCAGCGCAGCCAGCGCGGCTACATGCTCTTCCAGCTTCTCACGGGACAATCCTCCGGTCGGATTCGTCAATGAACTGCTTCCGATTTTTACCACAATGCGATGTTTTTTCTTGGCATCCATCTTATTTGTCACCCCTATCTTTTTTAAAAAAACACCACGGCATCTCAGCCGCAACCCCGTCATGAAAATGATGGGAGAGAGGCTGACTTTT
>NZ_BJXX01000040.1 GCF_007991215.1 Aneurinibacillus danicus | reverse complement strand
GATTTTCACAGAAAAATAAAAAGCCTTCCATCCCTAATGAAAAGGACGAAAGGCTTAGCTTCCGCGGTACCACCCTTATTGGCAGTGCGCCATATTCTGCGCATGCCCTCTTGCCTCGTTGGTAACAGGGAGAGGACCCTGGCCAGGTTCATCCCTGGCGCTCCGGGGTGGGTTCCGATAGGCCGTGCGGCAAATCTCACAGCGAATGATTTGCTCTCTGAACGCAGGCTACTGCCGTACTATTCCCCATCGACACGTTTCGTTTGATAACCGTTTCAATTGAGTTTTATTATGAAGGTGCTTTACAAAATTGTCAAGGATAGTGCAAAAAATTGCAGGTCGTATATTTTGCCTGTTCCTGCACAACCTACTAGAGATTCCCTAATGAAACGGGTGATAGAAATGGGAGAATTTAAAAAACCAAAACGGGCGAAAGTGATGAATGAAATAGAGCAGGAGCAAGAACAGACGGCGGAAGAGCTATTGGAAAATAAACCG
Organism: Aneurinibacillus danicus; assembly: GCF_007991215.1. Lineage (GTDB taxonomy): Bacteria > Bacillota > Bacilli > Aneurinibacillales > Aneurinibacillaceae > Aneurinibacillus > Aneurinibacillus danicus. The sequence goes on along the minus strand of NZ_BJXX01000040.1, from coordinate 33,158 downwards.
CTGGAACAGATTGAAATCGACCCGATAACTGCGGTTAATGTAGAGCGGTTGAAGACGGTGTTTAAAGACGTTGATGTGTTTGTTCATCACTCTTTGACGTTCCCAAACGCCAGAGAAGGACAGGATGGACGGGTTCCGGAAGGTGCGGTATTTTTTCTTGATGATTTGGTCAATGAGGATATTTTAGACCAGCATGTAATCCATCCCCTATTGGAAATGGGACCAGAATCGTTCTTTGGACAGCATGTAGAAGATCAAGTGATTACAGCAAAAAAAATAGTACAGGTCGACAACCTTAAGGCGGCAGTAGAGATGGTTACTTCAGGCAGTACGCTCGTGCATGTTGACGGTATGACGCACGCATTGGCCATAGTAGCGCCGGGATTTCCCACTCGTTCCGTATCGGAACCGGAAGCCGAACCGCTGGTGCGCGGACCGCGGGAAGGATTTACCGAGAAGCTGCAGGATAATACGGCGCTTATCCGTAAGCGTCTGCGTACCCCGGAATTAAAGTCAGAAGTGGTAAAACTGGGCCGCCGCAGCCAGACAACCGTGTGCTTTATGTATATGCGTGAACTGGTAGAAGAAGATGTATTGAAAACCGTGCGTGAGCGTCTAAAGAATGTGGATATCGACATTCTCCTGGAGAGCGCGCAATTAGAAGAGTTAATTGAGGATAGCGTATATTCTCCGTTTCCACAGATTGTATCCACAGAGCGCCCCGACAAAGTCGTCTCCGCTCTGTCGGAAGGCAGAGTCGCCATTATTATTGATGGAACGCCATTCGTACTCATTGTTCCGTCTGTATTTTACGATTTTTTGCAGGCGAGTGAGGATTTTTATCAGCGGTTTTACTTCTCTACGGCGATTCGTATCCTGCGTACGATGACATTTCTTGTCGCGCTGCTTGGACCGTCATTTTATATTGCGATCACGACATTTCATCAGGAGCTTATCCCGACACCGCTTCTGCTTACGGTCATTTCCGCTCGGGCCGGCGTTCCGTTTCCGGCATTGATTGAGGCGCTCATTATGGAGATTTCATTTGAGGTACTGAGGGAGGCCGGCGTGCGTCTGCCGCGTCCGGTAGGTTCGGCGGTTAGTATCGTAGGAGCGCTTGTCATTGGCCAGGCGGCGGTGGAAGCCGGGATTATCTCGCAGGCAATGGTCATTGTCGTAGCGTTTACGGGAATCGCCTCGTTTACTGTTCCGGCGTTTAATCTTTCGATGGCTACCCGTTTGCTTCGTTTTCCGATGATGATCATTGCGGCCGGGCTTGGATTGTTCGGTATGGCGATTGCACTTGTTGCGCTCGGCATCCATATGTGTTCGATCCGCACGTTTGGCGTGCCGTATATGTCACCGATTGCGCCGATGCACGTACGCACATGGGGAAGTGAAATTTTCGTACTCCCCTATCCGCTGCGCAAGTGGCGTCAGGAATACATCCAGAAAAAAGACTTGAAGCGTTCGGACGTGCCGTCCAATCCACCGCAGCAGGAAGGGGACGGTCAATCATGAAAGTCGGATGGAAGCCTCTTCTCCTGCTTGTTCTTATTATGCTGCCTTTGATCCAGGGCTGTGGTACAGCGGAAGGCGGTATTGCAGTACGGGAATTGAATCAGTTGAATGTGGTCATGGTCACGGGTGTGGATTATGATCCGAAGCATAAAAAGTTTATTCTATCCATTCAAACCGTCAAACCGGCGTTAGAAAAAGGTACGGCCGTTTCGCCGGAAACCGTATATACGACCCGCGCGACGGGCGATACGATCATGGAAGCATCCAAGAATCTTCGCGCTCAGACATCCGGCAAGCTCATCTGGTTCCACGGCAAAGTTATTATTCTGGGGCATACGCTGGTTAGAGAGAATGTGATGAAGGAAGTGATTGATTTCTTCGCGCGCAATCGGGAGATTCGATATTCCAGCTGGATTCTTATTGCGAAAAAGACAGCGGAAGAAATCGTAACCGCCGAGCCGAACAGCGAAGTGATGATGGGCTATGAATTAAACGGCATCATTAACAATCAATCCGAATGGGGTAGAACGGTCGTTGTGACGCTTAAAGATTTAATTAACAATTACAGTGACCCATACGCAGGATTTGTTACAGGACAGGTAAATAAAAGCAAAGGGAAAGGCGGAAAAGACCAGATTATCATTGCAGACGGCGTAGTCATAAATGCGTTTAATCCAAAACAGGCGTCACGTGTGTCTGTGTTGTCTAAAAAAGAAATACAAGCACTCCGCATCTTTCACAAAATGGCTCAGCAGGAGCCGGAGATAATCTATTCGGTCTCTCTCGGTGCCAAAGGAGATACGAAATACAATACAGCCGTACAAGTAAAAGTAAGAAACAGAAAGGCAACATCGACCATTGAAAACGGGCGGCCCAAAATTAAAATGGAGCTTACGTTGGATGGTACGGTTCTTGAATCAGGCACACAGCTCGATCTTTCGAAGAAAGAAACGGTAGCCCGCCTGGAAGGAGTCGTAGAAAAGAAAATCATTGCTGACATACGACTTCTGCTTACCCGATTGCAGAAAAAAGATAATGCGGACATTGTCGGGTTTGCTTCGCTCATTCACCGTCAGCATAAAGATTACTGGCATCAGCATGAAAAGCAGTGGCGAGAGATTTATCCAAATATCCCGGTCGACATTTCTATAAAATGGAATTCGATACGGAATGGAATAATCAGACAGGTGAAAGTGGGTGAAAAAGAATGATGTTGACATTGACTTTTATCCTGTTCTTCGTCTATGTTGTGCTGCGAATTTGGGTATTCAGCAAAAACAAAGAGTGGCGGGATTTAATCGTATTTGCTCTGATAAGCGGATTGGTCGTCTTCTTTATGCTGGTGCCGATGTTAGGATGGGAATCCGGCGCGCTGCTCAATTACGCGTACAAGTTTACCCGGCCAATTGCTCAGCGGTTTATTCCTGTTATCTTTGGCGTTGAAGTATAGAGGGGGTGGAATGCATGTACGAAAAAGGAAGGATTTCCGCAGGCCAACTGTTTATCATCATGCTGATTTACCTTACCGCCATATCAAGCAATACGAACTTTGATTTCGTATATGGGGGGCAAGACGGGGGACTGGCGAATTTGCTTGCCATTCCGCTCGCCATGCTTACGTTCTATTTGTATTTTCGGCTGCAGGAGCGGCATCCGCGTAAAATGCTTTTTGAATATGCGGAAGATATTCTGGGGAAGTGGCCTGGAAAGTTTGTCACGCTCTTGTATGTTTATTTTGCACTTGAAGTTGCCGTCGTTTTTGCGCGTGGATTCTCCGAATTTGTTGTCTCGGTACTAACACCTGAACTGTCAGCCGATGTCTACTTACTGGCAACTGTGCTGGTGGCGGCATACGCGGTATACCGGGGAGTGGAAGCGATTGTGCGGTTTGCACAGGTGGCATTTCCGTTTTACTTGGTTTTGCTTATCTTTATTAATATTTTGCTTGTCGGGCAGTTCCGTCTATACCATATTCTTCCCCTGGTGGATCATCCGCCGGGAGAAATTTTGTTTACAGCATATCTCCAGTATATTTTCCCGCTTAGCGAGGTGATTTTTTTCCTTGGATTTCTTCCTTACGTGAAGCGTTCCAAAAATACCATCCGGTTGGCTTATCTGGCGATTGCACTCAGCGGTATATACCTGGCGTATCGGGTCATCGTCTCCATCGGTGTACTCGGCGAGGGTACGGCGCAAACATCCAGTTATCCGTACATTGCGGCGATTCGCTTCGTTAAAATCGGAGAATTCGTGGAACGAATCGATATCCTGTTTTTAGGGATTTATATTATGATGATACTGCTGGAGTTTATCGTCGTTTTTTATACGCTTACACACGGAGTGGCCCATCTGACAGGAGTGAAAAGCGTCAGCCCGCTTGTGTTGCCGCTATGCTTTCTTATCGTGGGCATGGCCAAAGGAATTATCAAAGATTCAAATGATTTGTTCTTGTACATTACTCAGATTCGTTCCGTAACGTCTCCTTTGTTTATCCTTATTATTCCTCTGCTTCTCTTGTTGGTCAGCCGGATTCGTTTTGGCAAAAGCCGGCAAGAGCCGGAGCCGACCGACGGTGCCGTAGAAAGTGCGAACGGGCTTGCGGATGGAAAGGCGTCGAATTAATTTCGTCGCCTTTTTGTTTTGTCTGCAGTACAATAGACGTTGAATTGTCAATGTTATTCATTTCTTGGGGGGAGCGGAATGAACCAAACCGCGTCGGCTAACTACCGATTTTTTATTTTAATTCTGGTTGTTGTCATCGCCGGTCTCAGCCAGGGGCTGTTGCTTCCCCTGCTGACGATACTTTTAGAGAAGGCGGGCGTATCATCCGGTGTAAACGGGTTGAACGCAGCCGCTTTATATATAGGGGTTTTTCTTACCATGCTGGTTATTGAGAAGCCGGTGCAAAGATTCGGGTATAAGCGAATCATTACCTGGGGCATCTTGCTTGTTACTATAGCGACGTTTTTGTTTCCGCTGTGGCAAAGCCTTGTGTTCTGGTTTGTGCTGCGTGTACTGGTCGGTGTGGGGGACAGTGCACTCCACTATGCGTCGCAGCTCTGGATCACTTCCACCAGCCCGGCTGAAAAGCGGGGCCGCAATATTTCCATCTATGGGATGTCTTATGCGATTGGGTTCAGCATCGGTCCGCTTGGGATTAATCTGCTGCCGTTCGGTGTAGGCGTCCCCTTTGTAGCGGTTGGTGCTTTCTTCATTCTGGCATTGCTCTTGCTGTTGAAACTTCCGCACGAGTATCCGGTGCGGGAGGAGAAGGCTGCTTCCGCGAGGAGCCGGTATGTGAGTGCAATACAGCTTGCCTGGTTTGCTCTTATCCCGTCGTTTCTTTACGGATACATGGAATCATCAATCAATAGTAACTTCCCGGTTTACGGGCTGCGTATGGGCATGAGTGAGAGCTGGATATCATTTTTGCTGCCGGTAGTCGGAATCGGCAGCTTAATTCTGCAGCTGCCGCTCGGCATATGGAGCGATCGTATTGGACGCAAGCCCGTATTAATTTTGTCCGGTTTTGCCGGTGCCCTGGCATTTTTGGCGGTGCCGTTATTTAAGGATAATGAATGGGGAGTATTGACTGCATTTCTTATCGCCGGGGGATTGGTGGGTTCATTTTATTCGCTCGGCCTTGCCTATGCGGCCGATTTGGTGCCGAAGTCGGTTCTTCCCGCGGCCAATATCATTGCGTCCATTAATTTCAGCGTAGGAAGCATCGTGGGACCGAATCTGGGCGGACTCGGAATTCAGTACGTTTCGCCGGGAAGCATGTTCTATTTTCTCGGCGGCATATTCTTGCTGTTTACCGTCTGCGGGCTTTTCTTCCGAAGGGCAAAACAGGAGAAGAAAACCTCGCTGATTCATTTTACAAATTAACGTTTTTTCCTTACAATAAAAAGGATAGAGGGCAGTTGGAAAGGGGACGGGACTGTGATAATTCAAGTCAAAGATTTGCATAAATATTATGGTTCACTAGAAGTGTTAAAAGGCATTGATTGCGTCATTAATGAGAAGGAAGTAGTTAGCGTTATCGGGCCTTCCGGCTCGGGAAAAAGCACGTTTCTACGCTGCTTAAACGGACTCGAAGAGCTGACAAGCGGCCAGATTATTATCAATGGCCACGATTTGTCGAATCCGAAAGTCAACATCAATCAAGTTCGTACAGAAGTGGGTATGGTATTCCAACGCTTCAACCTGTTCCCGCATAAGACCGTGGTGGAAAATGTCATGCTGGCTCCGATGAAAGTATTAAAAGAAAATGCGGCCGAGGCGCGCGAAAAAGCGCTGCGCCTGCTGGAAAAAGTAGGCCTTCGCGATAAGGCGGACGTATATCCGGAGAAATTATCTGGTGGTCAGATGCAGCGTGTAGCTATTGCACGTGCACTCGCCATGAATCCGAAGATTATGCTGTTTGACGAACCGACATCGGCGCTTGATCCCGAGCTGGTCGGCGAAGTGCTTGCCGTTATGAAAGAGCTGGCGCAGGAAGGGATGACGATGGTGGTCGTTACCCATGAGATGGGGTTTGCGCGTGACGTGTGTGACCGTGTTATTTTCATGGATCAGGGCGTTATTATGGAAGAAGGGAAGCCAGAAGACGTGTTTACGAATCCTAAAAACGACCGGACGCGAGAATTTCTGCGCAAAGTAATCGATATTCCGGAGAAGGCCCGCTAAACTCTTACCACTTTATCGAGTCCAAACATCAAACTTTTGATTATACAGGCAGAGGAGAATAGTGTGAAACATACAGGTATTATCCAGGGTTTCGTCCATCAATACGACAACCCTGTGCAGTACAGACTTAAGCTCGACGGAGAGGCCATTTTGGCCAATGAGTGGATTGGCAAAACCATTCGTATTTCTACCCTTGGACGGATGAAGTGCATCTACTGCGGCCGCAGCATCAAGAAAACATATAACAACGGATACTGCTACCCATGCTTTACGAAGCTGCCGGAAAATGACTTGTGCATTGTAAAGCCGCACGAATGTCATTACCATCTTGGGACGTGCCGCGACCCGGAATGGGGAGAGGCGCATTGCATGATTCCCCACTATGTGTACCTTGCTCTCAGCAGCGGTGTCAAAGTGGGGCTTACCCGGAAGAATAATGAAAAGAAACGCTGGGTCGATCAGGGTGCAATTCGTGCCATTCCGATCGCCGAGGTGCCTACGCGGAAGATTGCGGGCGAGCTTGAAGTATATTTGACGCAATATGTGGCAGACAAGACGGACTGGCGCAAGATGCTGAAAGGTGAAGTGGAACTGGTGGATTTGCTGGAGTTGCGCGAGGAAATCTACAATTACTTTCTAGAAGAATACAAGCCGTACATTTTAAAAGAAGATGAATGGATGGATTTCGCATACCCAATTTTGGAACAGATACAGAAGGTCAAAGCATACAATTTGGACAAGCAACCTGTGATTGAAGACCGTCTGATCGGAATTAAAGGCCAATACTTCATTTTTGAAAACGGAGTACTGAACGTCCGTAAGTATTGCGGCTATGAGGTCGAAGTGAGTGAATGAATAAAGAGAAGCAGGAGGCAGATAGACGGTTGCCTGTTTGCCATGTCGACCATGATTTCGGGGATAAGGAATGCAGCGGTATTATAGAGTGCGATATTTAGTTACGTACACACTGCGCCTGCTTTCTTCCGAAAGCAGGCGCGTTTATTTTAGAAGTAGGAAAGCAAGAGGTAGAAAGATAGAGAAAAAGTGGAGGCTGTTCTTTTTGTGCTCATACCTCTCCATTTTACTTCTGGTTTTTACTTTCATGTATGTATAGGAGCGAGGTAGATGAAGAAGTACATATCCATCATACTGGGGCTAATGTTGTTGGTCTTACTTGCGGCATGCGGCAGCAATCATGCATCCAATCAACCTCAGGAGCAAAAGCCGTCCGGCGGAGAGAATACACAGGCACCGGCCCAGGGGCAGTTTCCGCTGACGATCAAGGATAGCACGGGACAGGAAGTCAAGCTTGAGAAGAAGCCCGGACGCATTGTTTCCGTCATGCCCAGCGCAACAGAGATTGCGTATGCGGTGGGTGCAGGAGATAACATTGTAGGCGTGTCCAATTATGACAACTATCCGGAGGATGTTAAAAAGAAAGAAAAAGTCGGAGATTTGAAAGTGAATATAGAGAAAGTGGTATCGTTGGAGCCGGATTTAATCCTGGCGGATACCGGCAATGGCGAAGCCGTTGATGCGCTGCGCAAAACCGGAATCCCTGTGCTTGTCATGGAGGCTAAAACCTTCGATGAAATTTACCAATCCATCGAGATGATTGGTAAAGCGACCGGCAATGACGCGAAAGCGGACGATGTAGTCAGCAAAATGAAAGAGGACGTAAAAGAGGTACAGGAGAAAGTGAAAGCGGTGCCGGAGGCGAAGCGTCCGAACGTCTGGATTGAAGTCGACCCGTCTCTGTTTACTGCCGGAAAAGGTACATTTATGCATGACATGGTAACGATAGCAGGCGGCAAAAACATTGCCGGTGATCTGGACGGCTGGAAGCAGTTATCCGAGGAGAAAGTGCTGCAGCGCAACCCGGATATAATTCTTAATACGTACGGATATTACGATAAGGAAGGGGCGGCTAAAATCAAACAGCGGCCCAAGTGGCAGCAGGTAAAAGCGGTGAAGGAAGGCCGTGTATTCGCCCTCAATTCCGATGTCGTCAACCGCCCGGGTCCGCGCATTACCGAGGGATTGAAAGAAATCGCAAAAGATTTGCACCCGGAATTATTTCGAAAATAGGGAATGATGGCTGTGAAAGAAGGTCAACAGGGTTTTGGGAAGAAGCTGGTATTCTGGCTGCTTCCCCTTCTTTTTGTACTTTTGCTTGCGGTTGTCGGCAGTGTTTCGCTCGGCAGCGCACAACTGTCTTTTAATATGGTGTGGAAGATTATCTTTTCCCATTTGCCATTCGTTCCGGACATGGAGAGAGAATGGCCGAAGGCAGCTGAAGTGATTGTTTGGAATATTCGCATGCCGAGGATTATGATGGCCATTCTGGTAGGGGCGGCACTGGCGATGGCGGGAGTCGCATACCAGGGAGTACTGCGCAATCCGCTAGCTGATCCATACATTCTCGGCGTTTCGTCGGGTGCTTCACTCGGTGCGGCTTCCTTCATTCTATTTGGGCAGGGATTGGCTATTCTCGGTCAGTGGACGCTGCCGCTGGTCGCTTTTGTTTGCGGAATAGGGACTCTATTCATTGTATATCGACTCGCCTATATTGCAGGTAAGGTGCAGATAGAGACCCTGTTGCTGTCAGGGGTAGTGGTTCAGGCGTTCCTCGGAGCCGGACTTTCACTGATCATGTCGATATCGGGTGAGAAGATGCAGCAAATTCTCTACTGGCTGATGGGAAGTCTAACGCTGAGCGATTGGTCTTCAGGAGTGGCCGTAGCCCCTTATGTCATTGTCGGCTGGTTTGTTATTATGCTATTTACCCGGGAGTTGAATCTGCTTGCATTGGGAGAGCAGAAAGCCCATCATCTTGGCATGAATGTGGAGCGGACGCGCCTCATCGTACTGTTGGCGGCTTCGTTGACGGCGGGCGCGGCGGTAGCCGTTTCGGGAGTCATCGGTTTTGTCGGACTGATAGTGCCTCATATCATGCGGACGCTGGTTGGCTCGGACCACCGCGTGCTGCTGCCGGTTTCAGCTGTGGCAGGGGCCATTCTGCTAATTGCCGCTGATACCTTGGCACGCACAATTATGGACCCGCAGGAGCTGCCCATTGGGGTCATTACCGCGTTTTTAGGTGCGCCGTTTTTCGGATATTTACTACGCAAACGGAGGCAGCGCTTTTTCTAGGGGGCAGGCAGAGCGGGAGAATGCGAGGAAAGTATTGAAGCGAAGATGTTGAGAACTTTATACGGGGGTCGCGTGACGTGATTCAAATAACGGACATGAGCCTGCGCATCGGACAGCGGCAGATATTGTCGAATATAACGTTTGAAGTGAAAAAAGGGGAGACGCTGGGCATTATCGGGCCAAACGGGTCGGGCAAGTCGTCGCTTGTGAAAGTGATGTCGCGGCTGCTTATACCGGATGCGGGCAGCGTAACGCTGGACGGAAAGCCGCTCGGCTCTTACTCTTCTAAGATGCTGGCGCGCAAAATGGCCGTAGTCAGCCAGGAAGGCCTTGCTCCGCTGCCGATTACGGTGGAAGAAGCGGTGGCGATGGGGCGCTACCCGTATCATGGTTTCTTCCGACGTAATACGGCGCGGGATGCGGAAGCCATCCAGCGTGCTCTTGTGCGGACCGGTCTGGAACCGCTTGCTTGCAAGCTGCTGGAGCAGTTGAGCGGTGGCGAGCGCCAGCGGGTGGCGATTGCCTGTTCCATGGCTCAGGAGCCGGAGGTGCTCCTGCTTGACGAGCCGACGACGTACTTAGATATCGGCTATCAGATTGGGATTTTAAATCTTGTGCGTGAATGGCAGCGGGAAACGGAAGGGACAGCGGTGCTTGTACTCCATGACTTAAACCTGGCGGCTCAGTATTGCGATCGCCTTGTCTTAATGGAGAGCGGAAACATTACGCGTAGCGGTACGATTGAAGAGATTATGGAAGCGAAACTGCTTGCGGATGTATACGGAGTAAAACCGCTTGTTGTTACTCATCCGAATTTATTGCTTCCACAAATCCTTCTGGAACGTTCTTCCTGATCTTTTGCTTCCAGTAAAAACGGTATGCCCTTCCGCATACCGTTTTTTGTATGCTATTCTATAAAAAAGAGGAGGATATATACGTATGGCAGAAATTACAGCGTACTTATACAACAAATGCGGTACATGCCGCAAAGCGAAAAAATGGTTGGACGAGCAGGGGATCACATACAAGGAAGTCCCGATTGTCGACGAACCTCCGACCAAAGAGCAGCTTCGCGAATACTGGCAGCAAAGTGGCCTTGATTTAAAGAAATTCTTCAATACGAGCGGACAGGCGTACCGTGAGCTTGGATTGAAAGATCGGTTGAAAGATATGTCTGAAGAAGAGATGCTTGATCTGCTTGCATCAGACGGCAAATTGATTAAGCGTCCGCTGCTTGTAAGCGGCGACAAAACGACCGTCGGCTTCAAAGAAGAAGAGATGGAGAAAACTTGGAAGTAGGGGGCGCCGCGTGGAAACTTTACTCAATATTCAGCCTTCGAAACGCCTTGCCGGGCTTACATCGGCTATCTTTACGGAGATGAACCGTCGGAAGCGGGAGGTACAGGCAAGGGGTATGCATGTGATTGACTTAGGGATCGGAAGTCCGGATCAACCCCCTTCTCCCCTTGTGATAGAAGCTCTTACGAAAGCCGTACAGAATCCTGAGAACTATGGATACCCGACCTCGGAAGGCTCCATTCGCTTTCGGGAGACAACGGCCCGCTGGTATCGGCACCGGTTCGGTGTCGGGCTCGACCCCGAGCACGAAATTCTTTCGCTTATGGGATCGCAGGACGGTCTCGCCCATCTGGCTCAAGCGTGGATTGACCCGGGGGATGTAGTGCTTGTGCCGGACCCGGGCTATCCGATTTATTTTGCGAGCGTTACGCTGGCAGGAGGTGAAATTTACCCGCTGCCGCTGCGTGAAGAGAACAGCTTTCTTCCTGACTTTTCGAATATTCCGGACGAGATCAAACGGCGTGCTAAACTTATGGTGCTTAATTACCCGAATAATCCGGTCGCCGCCGTGGCGGAAGACGGCTTTTTCGCGGATGTGGTAACGTTCGCCAGAGAAAACCAGATCATCGTAGCGCACGATCTCGCGTATTCCGAGCTGGCGTTTGACGGTTACCGTCCGCCGAGTTTTCTTATGACGCCGGGCGCAAAAGAAATCGGCGTAGAGTTTAATTCTTTGTCCAAGAGTTTCAATATGGCGGGCTGCCGTATCGGCTACCTGGTCGGAAACCGGGAGATTATAAAGCCGCTTGCCATCGTTAAATCCAATATCGACTATGGAGTCTTTCTTGCCGTGCAGGAAGCGGCCGTAGCGGCGATGGAGCACGATATTGCGCATCCGGGGCAGAACGGAAATGCCGCATTGTATAAAGAGCGCCGCGATGTACTGCTGGATGGACTCAAGGAGATTGGCTGGGATATACCAAAACCTAAAGCAACGATGTTTGTTTGGGCACGCGTACCGGAAGGCTGGACATCCGAGTCGTTCGCGTTTACTTTGTTGGAGAAGGCAGGCGTAGTTGTTATTCCCGGTAATGCATTTGGTGCGCAGGGAGAAGGGTATGTACGCATTGCACTCGTAAAACCGGTGGATGTCTTAAAAGATGTGATTTTGCGTATTAAAGAATCAGGAATACTTTTCGCGTAAAATGTGCATGTTACGTTATGTGCGTTACATTGCTGTAACGCTGGATTCATAAAAGTTTAACAAGCTTAATTAAAACAATTACAATCTTGTATTGACTATTATCTTGATGCTTGTTATGATGAAAGAGAACGCGGAAACATTCACTATTCCGGGTTCGCCCGGATTAGAATATTTCTATCTAGGAGGTAGTTACATATGGCAGAACGTTTAGTAGGTTTACCGGCTCCAGATTTTGAAATGGAAACAGCTCTGGGTGACGGCGAGAATTTTGGTACTGTAAAGCTGTCCGACTACAAAGGCAAATGGCTGGTAATGTTCTTCTACCCGCTGGACTTTACTTTTGTATGCCCGACAGAAATCACAGCAATGAGCGACGCTTACGATCAGTTTGCTGAGCTGGATGCTGAAATACTGGCAGTAAGCACAGACAGCAAGTATTCTCACCGTGCATGGATCAATACATCCCGTGACGAGAACGGCCTGGGCAAACTGAATTTCCCGATTGCTGCTGACCTCACTCATAAAGTATCCCGTGACTATGGCGTACTGATCGAAGAGAAAGGTATCGCGCTTCGCGGCCTGTTCATCATCGATCCGGAAGGCACGCTGATGTACTCCGTAATCCACAACCTGGATGTTGGCCGCAGCGTAGACGAAACACTCCGCGTGCTGCAAGCATTCCAATCCGGCGGTCTGTGCCCTGCAAACTGGCGTCCGGGACAAGCTCACCTGAAAGGCTAATACGCGTTTGCCTGTAAGGAAAGCTGATGCATGAGAACGAAAAGGACCTAACTTTTGCGAAATTGTTAGGTCCTTTTTTTAGGGTATAGGAAAGTATATGTCGCTTTACAGTGATAAAGCGACATATACTTTCCCTCCATTGTAATCGAGGAAAAACTCGCGAGGCGTGTGCCGACCGTTGCTTTTTCCGTGTGGAGCGTGTGGCCTGAAGGGAGGGAAAGACCGGCAATTGTCTCCCTCTTCGAGGTACCCGGATGTTTTGCCGGTCCGACCGAAGGGCCACAAAGCGGCCGCTTGTCTTCTGTGTGGAAAAAGGACGAGCGGCACCGCCCGCGAGTTTTTCTTAATTTAACATCCTTTTTTGCGCTGTGTACTGCTTTCACGCATACTTCATCGATCTATTTCCTATAATAAGAAGTGGAAGAAAAGCCGATTCGCTTTATTTTAAGGAGGCGTTTTCATGAAATTGCGTGAAGAAATGCCGGAGTTTACCGGGGTGACGGAGTGGGTGAACGGAGAAGTGACAAAAGAAGAGCTGAAAGGCTCACCCACGCTTGTCCATTACTGGTCAATCAGCTGCCATACCTGCAAGGAGACGCTGCCGCAGCTGAACGATTGGCGTGATCGTTACAAAGAGCAGGGTCTGCGGGTTATCAGCGTCCATATGCCGCGTTCGGAGAAAGATATGGAAACCGGACCGGTAAAAGAAGCGATTCAGCAGTATGAATTAATTCATCCTGTTGCCATCGATAACAGCTATAAGCTGGTGGATGCCTATGAGAATCAGTATGTTCCCGCTTACTATGTCTTTGACAAGGAGCAGAAGCTTCGGCATTATCAGGCCGGTGAAAAAGGGTTGAAGATGCTTGAGAAGCGCCTGGATCGTGTATTGACGACAGGAGAAGCTGAACAATAGTCCGGACAGGACAGAAGGAGGAATCGGAACAATGAATTTGCCAACCAATCTGAAATACAGCAAAGAACACGAATGGGTACGTCTGGAAGGAAAGAAAGCGTACATCGGAATTACCGACTTTGCACAGTCTGAGCTGGGCGATATCGTGTTTGTAGAACTCCCGTCCGTAGGTGACGAAATAAAGCAAGATGAACCGTTCGGTAGTGTGGAATCCGTAAAGACGGTATCGGAGCTGTACGCGCCGGTTAGCGGCAAAGTAGTGGAAGTGAATGGCGATCTGGAAGATTCACCGGAGCTGGTGAATGAGTCTCCGTATGAGAAAGCGTGGATGATCGTGGTAGAAATCGCGGATGAAAGCGAAATAGGCAAGTTGATGGATGCTTCCGCTTATGAAGAGATGGTAAAGGAATAGAAACTCAAAAAAGTGGCTTCCTATGTTTGAAGCTGCTTTTTTTGTGGTGGAAAGCGAGTAAAAAACCGTGTAAACCGGCATACTATGATTATCTTTTTGTATCGGAGGGATTTTCATGTCACAGCAACCTGATGTAAATCGGATTGATATCACAAACAAAGTGCGTGGTGAAGTGACGGAAGATTGTATTGTCCTGACGTTGAATGGGCAGGAGATTGGCCACGTCCCCTTTGATGCGGCCTCCTGCACGATGAATGCCGGATACGCGGTGGATCAGCAGCGAATTTTCCGCATTGATTCGGCCGACATCGTTCATCCATCCAGCTATGTTGAAGATTGCGATTGGGGCTGGTGCTAGAGGCGGGGAAACCCGCTTCTTTTTTCTGTGAAAATCATGAAGGAAGAAGGAAAGGGAAGAGGAAAAAAGATCCAGGGTAGAAAAAGGCGAAGGCCTTTTTCTTCCGTAAATCTCAGTTCCTCCTCCCTTCCTTCATTCTTCTCTGTTTTTCACAGAAAGAAGAAGGATTGTGGGCAAAAGCCCGCACGCTTGGTCTCTTCCGTTGGGAAGTCGCGTAAAGGCGTTCCATTGCCCCTCCCTTCTCCCGCCCCTGCCACACTTTGTATTCTTTTCAAAGGGCCAAGCATATTTTGAGGTGTTGAGCTTTATTTTTATATTCATCCTCTCTTACTTACGCACCAACAAAAAGTAATCGGATTTCTCTCTTTATGTTAGGATAAAAAGAATATGCACCTGGCTTGTCTCATTCATCTACAAGCGGAGGCGTTTTTTTCTTTATGCAAAAACAGAGTATGATTTTGTTGTATAAAGGAGGACAGGCATAAAAAAATAAAGCGATTTTCTTTTCTCTACCTTAGTGCTATTGATGGTAAAGCGAAAAAAATCGGCAACTGTCTCCCGCTCCGAACAGCCCAGATGTTTTGCCGATTCGCTTTAGTGTAAAGACGGAGCGAACAGTACTGCATCTTCGGAGAAAAAAACAAGGCGAATTTTTTCGCATCCCCTCTCTATCACTGCAAAACAAACAGACAATTTTTTGCTTCATATGGAAAAAAGAAAACGCGCAATTTTTATGTTAGTTCTCTTTATGTGTGGTAGAATAAATAGAAAGCTAACGTAAACATTAAAACCCCATGGCTTTTCAGCGGCAACCCCGACATGAAAATCATGGGAAGGGTGGCTGACTTTTGAGGTACGAAGGAAAAGAGAGAAGAAAACGAGAAGATGATTTCAATGCGGAAAAAGGCGAAGGCCTTTTTCTTCCCTAGATCTTATTTTCTCCCCTCTCCTTCTTTCCTCATGATTTTCACAGAAAAGTTAGTAGAGAAGCTTATAGAAAATTCCAGCGATTTACATGTAGGCAAATAGAAAGCCTATCGCTAAAATAGGAAATAGATGTTTTTGTAGCGTAGCTGTATAGATAAAGGAGGAGTCCGGATGAGTTTTTGCTGCGGAGCCAGTATGATCGGCGCGCTCGGCAGTTTGCGTCACTTCAGAACGCAAATCCACAATGTCCCCATTCTTTACTGCCCTGTGTGTAATCGTATTGATGTTCATCCAGAGATTGAGGAAGAGTATGACATATTGTCAGAGTACGCGCAAGCTGATTTAGCTCCCGAGGTTGATTTTCGTGAATACGTAACGGGAGAGCATGTTGATAGAATATTTGAGAACTGCGTTTCGATTGATAATGGAAACATTTCATATATTCTCCGTACCCAAATTGACAATGCGCTGGACTTAATGTCCATTGCCAAGCAGTTGGAAGATGAGGCGTGGAGTGATGAATTAAAGCGGAGATTAAATAAGCTAAGCCAGCGCTTGAGCCGCTGGGAAGCCCAGAGTAATAAAACTTTGCCGTAACCCTATCAGGGGCTTGAAAAATAAAGAAAGCTGTTTTATGATGAGTCGCCGAAATATCTCTTGTGGTTAATAGAGAAAGAAAGGCGACTTTTCTTTTGTTTTTACCGTTATAATGAGGAGAGGATTTTAATGTAGAAAAAGGCGAACGCCTTTTTCTTCCCTGGATCTTTTTTCATCTCCCTCTCCTTCTTTCCTCACGATTTTCACAGAAAAAACGCGTGATTTCCCCCCTAAAAAGAAATGAAATGCGCGAATAAGTATAAAGCGAGGTGAACGTCCTTGTTACTCACACTTTTCCTGGGAAAATGGCGCCGAAAAGAGAAACCTCTACAGGAGAACGGCGAGGCTGATCACCTTCATCAAACAGTTGAGAGAATCCACCAGGGCGAAGACGAGTTGCGCAACGAATTGCTTCAGCAGTATCGGCCGTTCATCGGAACGGTCGTTTCAAAAGTGTGCAAACGATATATTCACCAGAGCCATGATGAAGAATTCAGTGTTGGACTAGAAGCATTTAACGAAGCGATATCACAGTATTCCAGCGAGAAGGGCGGCAACTTTTTGTCGTTCGCGGATCTTGTGATACGCAGGCGTGTCATAGATTACATTCGTAAGAATAAACAGCGTGCCTCGTTCGTTTCTTTTGACGAAGCTGCGGATCCCGAATCACCTGAATACAATGTTTGGGATGTGCAGGTAGCGGTTGAACAATACCAGGCGGAACGTGAAGCGGACATGCGGCGGGAAGAAATCCTGCACTACCGTGAACGCCTCCGTGAATTTGATATTGTATTGGAAGATCTCCCTGAATATACGCCCCGGCATGCAGATGCCCGAAATAATATGATTCGCATTGCCCGGATGATTGCAGATAACGAGAAATTGCGGGAGTCGTTTCTTATGAAGAAGAAAATTCCAGTTAAATACCTTCTTCAGTTTATTTCCTTTTCCCGTAAAACAGTGGAAAGAAATCGAAACTATATTGTGGCGATTACACTTATCTTTATCGAGAACTATCAGTACTTACGCTCCTACATTCAGATAGATGAAGCAGAAGGAAAGGAGGAGCCTGCAAGTGAAGAAGAAGGGCATCGTACTGGAGATACGGGGACAATATCTTATTGTAATGACATCCGACGGGGAGTTTTGTAGAGTTCCGCCTGTTGATGACGGGCCGCTTATGGAAGGCGATGAAATTGAATTTACGCATACGGTTGAGACAAGCACTGCAATCCGGAGTAAGCGGCAAGGCTGGAAACATTGGACATATATAGCGGCAGCCTGTCTGCTTTTGCTGATTACTGCACTGCCGTTGTGGAACATGGTGTTCGCCTCCGCTTACGCCGCGGTCTCTATCGATATTAATCCAAGCTTCGAACTTGAAGTGGACGAGAAATACGAAGTGACGGACGTGCAGGCGCTGAACGAGGATGCGGAACGGATGCTTTCAGACGTTGAATGGAAGGATCGGACGATGGTGGAAGTAACGAAGAATATCCTCTCTGAAGCCCGTCAGCACGGATTTCTTAAAACCAATCACGATGTGTTGATTGTACCCGTTGGTTTAAAAGATCCGAGTGCATCACAAGAGCTGCTGCAGATTATGAAGAAGGAAATCCCGAATCTCACCGCAGGCAGCCAGGATGAGTTGACCATTACCATGATGGAGAGCACAAAGGAGATACGCAAACAGGCTCAGGACTTCGGCGTATCTGCCGGACGCTACGCGCTGTACGATTCCTTGAAACGCATCCATAAGGATGTCAGTGAAGATAAAATCCGCAGCTTGAGTATTAGCGATGTTTCTTCCGCAATAGGAGGTTTTAAAAACATTCCAAACGTCGTTCAGTATTCAAATGTTCCTTCTGCCTTAAAGAAAGGGCAGCCGGTTAAACGGAAGCAAGCGATTCCTGTACAGGCTCAAACTGCCGCAAAACCGGTAAAACAGGGGACAGCGCCACAAAAGAAACCGGAACTACAGAAAAAGCAAACAGCAGCCGTTCATACCGAGCGCAGAACAGCTCCTCCGGTTAAACATGCTCCGAAGCTGACGGCACAGGAGCAGAAGGATAAGTGGAGAAACGTTCCGAAGCTCATTGTCGAAGAAACGAAGTATAAGGCGGGTGTGCAAGCGCAAAAAGAGAAGGAACGGACCGAAGAAGATAAGAAATACAATTCGGGATACGGACAACAGCAGCAGGCCCAGCAGGGTGGACGCGTCATTAAAAAAGAAGAGAAAGAGCGGAACGAAAAATACAAGGAAGAGCGCGAACAGAATAAACAGAATTTCGTTCGCCCTCCATTGAAGAAACAGGAAGAAAAGCCGCAGGAAGGGAATCAGGAAACACCTCCCGGCAAAAAGCCGGAGCCTTCCACTGATAAAGCCACCATGGCCAATTAGCCACAAGCCCTGTCATGAAAATGATGGGAAGGCGGCTGACTTTTGTGGTACGAAGGAAAAGAGAGAAGAGAACGAGAGGATGATTTCAATGTGGAAAAAGGCGAAGGCCTTTTTCTTCCCTGGATCTCATTTCCTCTTTCCCTTTCCTTCCATTCATAAGCGAAGAAAAACTCGCGGGCGGCCACGCCCGCGAGTTTTTCTCATGAGCTTATTCAAAAATCGAAGTGCGTTCGCCGCGTGAGTCGATCCCGGTACAGGATCTGCCGTCAAAGCGGCTCCAGCAGCGTGCCTCTGATAAAACAATAGGGTTTCCGACATACAGATGGGCATATTCTTCGTCTGTAACGTACTGGTACGCATATTGATTGAGCTGGCGGATGCGCCAAAGTTTCTTGCCGTCCGCTTCGTGGAACCAGGCCTGCGCCTTGTGGCAAAGAGGGTGGGAATCGTCGATGATTTTTTGACAGGGAGGACAGAAAAACTCCATTGTATCACCCCGTTTTTCCGAATTTCTTTGCCTACATTATACAAAAAATTCAGGTGAATGGTACGGCTTTTTCCGGAGACATTTAAAGAAAGAAAAAAGAAAGTTACAAATTGGCGTCCACTGCCATCGTAAGATAGAAAAGTGCTAAGATTAAAGGCAAAAGGGATAGAGTGAGGAGATGGACATGAAAGAGGCGATCATGTATGTCAGCGCGGCGATGTCGATTTCGGTTATGCTGTTTATTCTGGCTTTCTTTGCGCTAACCAGAAGAAAACCGGGCAAAAGTGATGTTGTAAGCATTGGACCGCAGCATTTCGATGTGCCGCTCTGGCAGGGAAAAGTAAAGGAAGTCGTACATAACGATAACGTACACACAACCGAGATGGATGTTATCGTATACAGCAAAAGCATCTTTATGGGATTCGCTTCGCAGGGGTTTCCATTCGTGAATATTAATGCCGAAGACATTATTAAGGTTCATTACCAGCGGCAGAGCGTATCGATTCAAATGAGAGAAGTGGACGGGCAGCCGGCATATGTGGCGATAAAAGGAGCAGGAGAAAAAGCGCTGCTTCAGTTTGCTCGCAAAGCGGAATTTATCGCAAGCCGGGCCAAAAAGGCATAGTAGTATGAAGGTAAGGAGCGAAAACAGAGAGCTTTCTTTTTTTCGTTCCCATCTTTGTTTTATATAGAAGTATATTTATTTATAGTTTCGTTAAGATTGGGTATCCTAGAGGAGGGCAAGAAAGGACACTTTCGAAACAAATTTGTTTAAAAAATATGTATATAGGTCTTTCCTTGATTTACAACTATGATATACTATATTATAAAAGAGGATTGAACACAAATCGTTTCTAATTCGTGACAATTGCACGTCATGTTTTGAAGTTGATAAAAGTTGGATGGAGGGAATTTACTCATGGCAGGAACACCGCATTTACAAATAAAAGACCTAACCGTTGCGATCGAAGATAAACAAATTTTAAAGGGCCTAAACTTGGAGATCAAGGGCGGGGAGGTACACGCCATCATGGGTCCGAACGGAACGGGGAAATCCACGCTTGCTTCCGCCATTATGGGTCATCCTAAATATGAAGTGACCGGTGGTTCAGTGACGTTGAACGGCGAGGACGTACTTGAGATGGAAGTGGACGAGCGCGCGCGTAAAGGGCTGTTCCTTGCGATGCAGTACCCGAGCGAGATCAGTGGCGTAACGAATGCCGATTTTCTGCGCAGTGCACTAAATGCCCGTCAGGAAGAAGGCAAGGAGATTTCGCTCATTAAATTCATCCGTCAAATGGAAAAGCAAATGGAAGTGCTGGAGATGGACCAGGCTTTCTCTCACCGTTATGTGAACGAAGGCTTCTCCGGCGGGGAGAAGAAGCGAAATGAAATTCTCCAGATGATGATGCTGAAGCCCAGTATTGCGATTCTTGATGAAATTGACTCCGGCCTTGACATTGATGCGCTGAAAATCGTAGCGCGCGGCGTAAACGAACTGCGCAGCCCGGATATGGGTGTGCTTATGATTACGCACTACCAGCGTCTGCTGAACTACATCAAGCCTGATTTTGTCCATGTTATGATGCAGGGACGCATCGTGAAGTCAGGCGGACCGGAACTGGCTCTGAAACTTGAAGAGAACGGATACGACTGGATTAAAGAAGAGCTTGGTATTCAGGACGAAACTGTAGGCGCAGAAAGCTAGGGTTAGGGGGAATGACAGTAATGAGCGTAGAAGCGAATGTGCGATTCGACCAGGAAGCGGTGGCCCGCTTCTCTCAGGGCGAACCGGAATGGCTGACACAGCTCCGCCGGGAAGGATTCGAGGGCTACCAGCAACTTCCGCTGCCGAAGCTGGAAAAGACGAAAATTGATAAATGGAACATCGATAGTTTTATCCCGTATAAAGAGGAAGCAAGGCTTTCTTCGATAGAAGAGCTGCCGCAGGAGATTAAGGACCTGCTTGATGCGGGTAACGACAATATCATTGTGCAGAAGCACTCCAGCATAGTATATGCGGGGATTAACGCTTCTCTGAAAGAACAAGGCGTACTGTTTATGCCGCTATCCCAGGCGGTGCAAGAGCATGGCGAACTCGTAAAAAAGTATTTATTCCAATGCGGTATTGAAAAACACAAAGTAACGGCGCTGCATCAGGCGTTCTGGAATGGTGGTTTCTTCGTGTATGTGCCAAAAAATGTCGAAGTGAAAGAACCGCTTCAAACAGTAGTATGGGGCGCTGATGAAGAAATTGCGTTGCTTCCGCACACGCTAATTGTAGCTGATGCCAACAGTAAGGTTACAGTTGTGGAAAATGTGATAGGAGCGGACTATAAGCAGCCTGTTGTTGTAAACGGTATGGTCGAAGTATTTGTACAGGGTGGCGCCAAAGTGCAGTATGCTTCTGTCCGGTCCCTCTCTGAACAGGTAACAGATTATACGTACCGCCGGGGCGTGACAGAAAACGATGCGCGTATTGAATGGTTGCTGGGCGATATGAACCACGGCAATACGATTGCTAACACGACGACCATCCTGAACGGAAACGGTTCATCTGCTGACGTAAAATCCGTTGCCATTGCAAATGGAAGTCAAAAGGAGAATTTTGTCTCTCGCGTCGTGCATATCGGTACTCATACCGAAAGCAACATCCTGTCCCGCGGCGTTATGCTGGATGAAGCGACCGCTATCTTCAACGGAATTACCGAAATGAAGAAGGGCGCACAGAAAGCCAACGGAGAGCAGGCGGAAAATATCTTAATGATTGGAGAACGCGCACGTGGCGATGCAAACCCAATTCTCCTTATCGATGAAGATGATGTCATGGCAGGGCATGCGGCATCCGTTGGGCCGATCAGCCCGCTTCAGCTGTACTACATGATGTCCCGCGGCGTAAAGCGTAAGGAAGCAGAACGTTTGATTATCAATGGCTTCCTGGCGCCTGTGCTGGACAATTTGCTAATCGAGGGTATGAAAAAACGCCTGAGCGCGGCGATTGAAGGTAAGTTATCCCGATGAATGCAAAAGAAATTCGCGAACTTTTCCCGATCCTTAACCAGAAGGTAAACGGCCATCCTCTGGTATACCTGGACAGCGCAGCAACTTCGCAGAAGCCCGTTCAGGTTATCGAAGCGGTCGACCGTTATTACCGGGAGTACAATTCCAACGTTCACCGTGGCGTTCACACCCTCGGAACGCTTGCAACGGATGGATATGAAGGAGCCCGTGAAAAAGTCCGTACATTCATTAATGCAAAAGAAACCGCGGAGGTTATCTTCACGCGGGGGACGACGACTTCCCTGAACTTTGTAGCGCAAGGTTATGCCCGTAACTTTATCGGTGAGGGAGACGAGATTGTCATCACGGAAGTAGAGCACCATAGCAATTTCATTCCGTGGCAGCAAATTGCTAAACTGACTGGAGCAACGCTCAAGTTCATTCCGCTTGCCGAAGACGGTACGATTACCGTAGAAGCGGCCGAGCAAACCATTACACCGAACACGAAGCTGGTGGCTATGGGCTATGTGTCCAATGTTCTTGGCTCGATCAATCCGGTGAAAGAAGTGGCGCAGATCGTGCACCGCCACGGTGGCGTGATGGTTGTCGACGGTGCGCAGGCAGCACCCCATCTGAAGGTGGATGTTCAGGAGTTAGATTGTGACTTCTTCGCTTTCTCGGGCCACAAAATGGCGGGACCGACAGGCATTGGGGTTCTGTACGGTAAGCGTCGCCTGCTTGAGAAAATGGAGCCGGTAGAATACGGCGGAGAAATGATTGATTTTGTTGACTTGTACGATTCAACGTGGAAAGAACTTCCGTGGAAGTTTGAAGGTGGCACGCCGATTATCGCGGGTGCAATCGGTCTTGGCGCGGCGATTGACTTCGTGGAATCCATCGGCCTGGATGCTATTCGCGATCATGAACGCAAACTTGTAACGTATGCGATGGAGCAACTGCGCGAAATCGAGGGGCTGAAGATTTACGGTCCCGAAGAGCGGAGCGGGCTGGTTACATTCACAATGAATGAGGCGCATCCGCACGATATTGCCACCGTACTTGATACGGAAGGCATCGCAATTCGTGCAGGACACCACTGCTGTCAGCCGTTGATGAAATGGCTGAAAGTATCGTCAACAGCACGTGCCAGCTTCTATTTGTACAACACGGAAGAAGATATAGATGCATTAGTGAAAGCACTTATTAAAACAAAGGAGTATTTCGGCAATGTCTTCTCTTGATGATTTGTACCGCAGAGTCATCATGGATCATTATCAGAAGCCCCGCAACCGCGGGGAGTTCGAAGATGACGCATTGACGGTAAACATGAACAACCCGACTTGCGGCGACCGCATTAAACTACAGTTGAAAGTGGAAGACGGAAAAGTCGCCGACGCTCGTTTTACCGGAGAAGGCTGTTCGATCAGCATGTCTTCCGCTTCGATGATGACGGAAGCTGTCAAAGGACTCGAAGTGGACGAAGCATTGACGATAGCCGATTTGTTCTCCCGGATGATGAAAGGGGAAGCCTCCGAAGAAGAGATTGAAGAGGCGGACCTGGGCGATATCGAAGCGCTGCAAGGCGTAAGCAAGTTTCCGGCCCGTATTAAGTGTGCTACTCTCGCATGGAAAGCCATGGAGAAAGGCCTCCGCGAGCAGCCTAAACATGAGGAGGCGTAGAACGCCTTAGCAAGGAGGAAATAAAATGAGCAAAAAAGCACCTGAATTGTCAGAGTACCAGTATGGGTTTCATGATAAAGACATTTCGGTTTTTCGGGCGAAAAAAGGATTGACGAAAGAAATCGTCGAAGAAATTTCCCGTATAAAAGGTGAAGAGCAATGGATGCTCGATTTTCGCCTGAAATCACTGGAACTCTTCCAGAGCATGCCTATGCCAACATGGGGCGGCGATTTGACGGAGCTGGACTTCAACAGCATCACCTATTATGTCAAGCCGTCCGAGAAGACGGGACGCAGCTGGGACGAAGTACCGGAAGAGATTAAGAATACGTTCGATCGTCTCGGCATTCCGGAAGCCGAGCAGAAATTCCTGGCCGGTGTATCCGCACAGTATGAGTCCGAAGTTGTTTATCACAACATGCAGCAGGATCTCGAAGAAATGGGTGTTATCTTCTGTGACATGGATACTGCCGTGCGTGAGCATCCGGAGATTGTAAAAGAATATTTCAGCACGGTCATTCCGCCGTCAGATAATAAGTTTGCGGCCTTGAACAGCGCGGTGTGGTCCGGGGGAAGCTTTATCTACGTACCGAAAGGCGTAAAATGCGAAACGCCGCTGCAGGCATACTTCCGCATTAACTCTGAAAATATGGGACAGTTCGAGCGGACGCTGATTATTGCCGACGAAGACAGTTTTGTCCACTATGTGGAAGGCTGTACAGCACCGATTTACAGCACTGATTCGCTGCACAGCGCAGTCGTTGAGATTATCGTGAAGAAGGGCGCACGCTGCCGCTACACGACAATCCAGAACTGGTCCAACAACGTATATAATCTGGTTACGAAGCGTGCTGTGGCTGAAGAAGACGCGACGATGGAATGGATCGACGGCAACATCGGAAGTAAGCTGACGATGAAATATCCGGCGGTCGTAATGAAAGGACCTCGTGCCAAAGGCGTAGTTATCTCCATTGCTGTAGCAGGCAAAGGCCAACATCAGGATGCAGGAGCGAAGATGATTCATCTTGCACCGGAGTGCAGCTCCACCATCGTATCGAAGAGTATCAGTAAACATGGTGGTAAAGTAACATACCGCGGACTTGCCAACTTCGGACGCAAATCGGAAGGCTCCAAGTCCAACGTAAAATGTGACACAATTATCCTGGATAAGCTGTCCACTTCTGATACGATTCCGTACAATGAGATTCTGAATAACAACATTACGCTTGAGCACGAAGCTACTGTTTCTAAGGTAAGTGAAGAACAGCTCTTCTATCTGATGAGCCGTGGTTTAAAAGAAGATGAGGCTACGCAGATGATCATCATGGGTTTCATTGAGCCGTTTACGAAAGAGCTGCCGATGGAATATGCAGTTGAGATGAACCGCCTCATCCAGTTTGAAATGGAAGGCTCAATCGGATAATCGAGCGGTAGTAAGTACGAAAACTCCCAAACCATTCGTTTGGGGGTTTTTTGTATGATATGATAAGAAAAAGTACATAAGTAAGCAGGCATATTGGAGTGGATAATGATGGGTTGGTTCGTTCTTACCCTGGTTGGAATAGCTGCCGGTACGTTCGGTAGCTTGCTTGGGTTGGGCGGGGGGATTATTCTTGTGCCCGCGCTATTTTATTTATCGGGTATCATTCCGGGCGTGCCTGAGATTACACCTCAGCTGGCGATCGGCACCTCGTTGATGCTTATTATCATTACAGCGCTGTCTTCAAGCATTAGCTATGCCAAGCAGAAACTAGTGGATTTTTCGAGCGCCTTTTTATTTTTCATAGGCAGCGCGCCAGGCGCCGTCATTGGAGCATGGCTCTCAGCCTATTTTGATAAAGACTCGTTTACTTTGTATTATGGGCTTTTCATGCTGTTTATGCTCTTGATTCTAACATACCGTTCGAAACTTACGCCGGGCAAGAATAAGGAATGGAAAACAACAAGAACATATATGGATATAAGCGGGCAAGTGCATACATATGGATATTCTAAACCGCTTGCTATCGCTATTTCATTGCTGGTAGGCATTTTATCCAGTGTATTCGGCATCGGTGGCGGAGCGTTGCTTGTCCCGTTCCTGCTTGTATTGTTTCGGTTTCCGCCGCACGTGGCCGCCGCCACGTCGATGTTTGTTATTCTGTTATCTTCGCTTGTCGGCAGTATTACCCATATTACACTTGGACATATTGTATGGAGCGCGGTGATTGCTATAGCGCCGGGGGCCTGGATCGGCGGAAAATTAGGCAGCACACTATCAAGAAAGCTGTCGGGCAAGGGGCTTGAGAGACTTATGCGGTTTGTCCTATTGTTAATTGCCGTCCGGATGCTCTGGCAGGGATTGATGTAGAGCAAGAATGAGACGGGATATGATTTGTTTAAAATACGATCTTCCTGTATCATGGGAAGAGGAATCGCCGCTTCCCAATTTGTTGGCGGCAGGGCTGCGTTCTCGGGTAGATGAGGAAATTGGCCTTGTGAACTCAGGCACGCTTTTGTTCTCCCTGGAAAAGGGAGATGTCACGTGTAAAGACCTTCTTTCTCTTTGTCCACACCCGATTAATCCATGTCGGATGAAGCTGACGGGGGCATAACTGCTTTTTATTCTGGAAGAAGCGCTGAAGAATTCCAGACGCAATCACTGGCATGCGACAAAATCGGGACATACTAGAAAAAAACTGCATTAGTATACAGATGTGAAAGGGGTAGTTTCATGAAGCTAGTCAATGATATTTACAACCTGTATCGTGATAAACTCACGGGCGATGAAGAAGATGTCACAGCGATTGTTATGAGCTTGCTGCATGGACAGAGCAAAGAAGAGCTCGTGCAATGGATTCAGGAGATGCAGGAGACGGAAATTTATCAGATGTTTGGCCTGTATTTAATGGAGGCGCTGCGAGTGAAAATGGCCGAAGACGGGATTGGGGGGGCGCGTCCGGAAACCGCGCGACAGCAGAGATATCATTGAGTGTCACCCAGCCTGCGCTGTTTACATACTGTGTAAAGGATAAAGAAAAGGCGCAAGGAGGATTAAAAATATGATTGAAATGAAGCCGCTCATGCTGGATGGTCATCAGGTAACCGCTATTTCGGTTCAACTGCCAAAAACCAGTCTGCTGATGGTAACGACGGAGAAAGGGTATATTATGTGCGGAGCACTTGATGTAGGATTGTTAAATGAACGGCTTGCCAGCCGCGGCATTATTGCGGGGCGGGCACTGGGAGTACGGACGATTGACCAGTTGCTGGAAGCTCCGCTTGAGTCGGTGACTTTCGCAGCGGAAGAGATGGGAATTGTACCCGGCATGAGAGGAAAGGACGCAATACTGGCAATGCTGTAAGGAGCTTTCTTTTGGAAAGCTCTTTTTTTAGGTCGATTATACGATATATTTCCTAGGTCTTTCTATGTATAATGAGAAGAAGAGACTAGAGTACGATGAGGAGTTAAACCAGTATGCGATTAATCTCAATTCAAAGCTGCGAAGCCGGTATGGTTTTGGCGCAGCCGATTTGCACGGATCAGGGGGCGGTGCTGCTCAATAAAGATATGGTACTGACCGATAGCATGATTGAACGACTTAAACGAAAAGGGGTTAATACACTATATATCCGTGACGAAGCGACAGAAGATCTGGAGATGGAAGAAGCTGTGTCTTCGGAGACGAGACGGGCGGCGGTAAAAGTCATCTATCAAGGTTTTTCTGAAATTGTTCATGCTGAGCAGAAGTGGAAATCACGTCTTTCTCCGTCCACAATTAATGCTTTCCGTAATGTATTCGACTCCATTGTCGGCGACCTGAAGCGTAATCGCAAAGCATTGGGATTGTTGAGCGATATGTACATACAGGACCATTATGTATATGCCCACTCGTTGAATGTGGCTATTTATGCCGCTGCAGTTGGAATTGAGATGGGGTACAATGATAAAGAATTGCTTGAGCTTGGAATGGGCGCCATGCTGCATGATATCGGAAAATTAATGGTTCCGGGAGAGATTCTCTATAAACCGGGCCGATTGACGGACGATGAATTTGCCGTAATGAAAAAGCATACGGAATACGGCTTCGATTATTTACGTCAGCAGCATGGTATTCCGCTGTTGGCCGCACACTGTGCCTATCAGCATCATGAGCGGCTGGACGGTACCGGTTATCCACGTGGTCTTAAGGGAGAGGAGATTCATAAATATGGGCGGTTACTGGCGGTATGTGATGTGTTTGATGCTCTGACAACCAATCGGGTGTATCGGGGTGCGATGCTGCCTCATGATGCAATGGAGATTATTTTCGCAGGGACGGGTACGCATTTTGAACCGGCGATTGTCGATGCGTTCCGCAAGACAGTCTCCATTTATCCTGTAGGGTTAACTGTAACACTGAGCAACGGAGCCACCGGCATTGTAGTTGACTATAATAGAAATCTGCCCGCAAGGCCTGTAGTGCGGGTGATTAAGCATGAAGACGGCAGCAAAGCTAACCCGTATTATGAAATTGATCTCTCCAAGGAATTAACCATTATGATTGTGCGGTGCGACACGATCCTATAGCAGCCGGGATTGATGAATGAGGTGAGGCAGACGATGAAGCTTTCAAACTATGTAACCAGCACGGAAGACAATGTATATGCGATTAAAAATATACCGGCTGAAGTTGTCGGCACTGTTTTTGCGAAGGTGAGCCGTAGTCCAGGCAGTTTTCGCGATAATTTGTATGACTTGCTCAAGAAGGGGGTTCTGTGTCTTCCAGATACAGACATGATTTCGATGTATAAGGAGTCCCTGGCGCATACGGAAGGAATGATGAAGAAATGGGGCATGGCGTATGGACATGCGAGCATAAAAGAGCATGCGTTTGCCCAATTCTGTATCGAGGGTGTCTCGCGCTGGTGTATCGAGATTCTGGAGACCGTCCAGGCAGCTAAATGGCTATCGTTTACGGAATTTAGCTTTCATTACCATAAACCGGAGGGTTTTGTCATTCCCGTGGAACTGGATAAGCATTCAGAATTGAAAGAACGCTACATCGCGTTTGGACAGCAATGCTTAAAAAAATATGAAGAACTGGTTCCGCTTTTCTTTGAAATAATCAAAGCGAAAAGTCCGGAAATGAAAGAAGATGTGGCCGAGAGGCTGGCATACGAAAATGCGCGCACTGTCCTGCCGCTGGCCACGAAATCCAATGTGGCCGTTACAGGAAATGCGCGCGCCATCTCGGACGCGATTGCTGAAATGCTGGCGCATGAAGGCTTTAGCCGGGAGATAGTAGAGGTGGCGGAGAAAATTCGTATGCATGCGACCGAGGTGCTTCCGTCTTCCATTGGCCATACGGAAGCCATGCTATATCAGCGTTCCTGTGTCGGCGAATTTTATCGGCGGCGGGCGGAAGCGCGGGAAGCACGGCCTGTCTATAACGGTCCGTTCATTGCAATATCGGATGCTTCACCTGTGTCTGAATGTATCCGTGCAGAGGACATGGTACTGGGAGATTTGTCTGCGATGACCAGGCTCAGCGAATTACCCGGGATTATGCGGGCATATGGCAAGCATATTGCTGTTACGTGTTCTGAAGGCTGCCACCACCAAATCATCCGTCACCGGGCATTTGACTTCTCGCTGCAACTGCCGGACACCCGTTATGGCTTGATGCTGCCGCAGGAAGTGGCAGAAGCGTCAGGCACACAGACAGCCGAGCGAATACTCGACATTCTGCTAACGATGCACAATGAATCGCATTGTCTGTACAATGAGCTTGCAGATACGGACCTTAATGGCATTGCTCCGTATGTGGTGCTGCACGCAAATGCGCGCCGCCTGCCGTTCTATGCCAATATGTACGGACTTGCCCATTTTGTTACGCTTCACAAAGAAGAGCAGGCGCACAAAGAAATCCGCACTGTTGCTTCCCAGCTTGAACGTGTTTTTCAGGAGACCGAGCAATTTCTGTCAGGTTTTAAGATGGATCGCCATTTGAAAAAGTAAGCTAAAAAATGATAGAAGGCACGTAGCTTTTATGCTCGCGTGCTTTTTTGGTGTTCCTTTTGTTTTAACAGATAAAGTACATAGGTAATGAGATACACTCCCATAAATACAATAGAGACACGATACATAGCCGCGTAGCTCATTGCTTTGGCCACTACACCGAGTGCCATAGCCCCGGCGCCTATTCCTAAGTCAAAGCCGGAGAAAAATGTGCCGGTAGCAGCACCGCGTCGGTTTGCCGCAACCCGGCTGATCGTCCAGGCCTGCAGAGTTGGTTGAATGGCACCAAAACCAACGCCGTAGAACAGGGAAGCAAGTACGAGTGAAGGCACGTTGGTAGAATAGGATAGCAGCAGAAGGCCTGCCACTGTAAAAAAGGCGCCGGGCAAAAGAATCCATACCGGACCCCGCCGGTCGAACAGCTTACCCGCCATCGGTCGGACGATCATAACCATAGCCGCATTAGCAAGAAAAAACCAACCTACGTTGGAAATACCGACTTCTTTGCCGAACAGTGTAATAAATGTTACGATTCCGCCATACGTAAGACCTAGCGTCATAGCGAGAAAAGAAGGGAATACCGCTCGTTTTTCCACCCATTCATCCAATCGACTTCGGACCTCAGAGACTTCTGTTTCTGTGGAGTCGGGCAGGGAAGGATACCGGATAATCTGGGAGATGAGAAAGCTGGCGATTGCGAGCAGTGCAGAGATGAAAAACAGCCATCCAAAACCGGCTTTTCCCATTACCCAGATGCCGAACAAAGGGGCCAGCGCCATCGCAAGCGTAGTTGACAGGCCATAGTATCCCATTCCTTCTCCGCGCCGCTGCGCCGGAATGATGTCCGAAATCACTGTTCCGAACGTTGTTGTCGTAATTCCCCAGCCAACTCCATGGATAACCCGCAGGCTTAAAATAAAAAACACGGTTGTTGTCCAGTAATAACCGGCCACAGCCAGAATGAAAATCAACAAACCGATCATCATAACGATTCTGCGGCCAAGCGTATCGAGCGCTTTGCCGGCGAACGGGCGGGCCAGCAGAGCGAACACGGTGAAAATTCCGATTACCGCTCCAACCGCAAGCTCATCGCCTCCACTTTGCTCTACATAAACCGGCAGCGTTGGAATCAACATTTGAAAGCTTGTGAACAAAAATAAATTAGCCAGTGTCGTGAAAATAAAATCCCTGGTCCAGAGCGCAGGTGATTCGATAGTATGTACGGGAGAAGCCATAAAATCATCTCCTCTTCATGGGAAGGGTTTACTACAATTTTACCTCATTTGTTTACAATTTGCTGAAAAATAAAACCCAATATCAAACTCTGCGCTTAACTTTTTATACATAAAGAGGAACGAGGCGAGAGAAGGGAGAAACATGTCACTTCGGTACGCTCCCGCAAGGAAGTATATACTGCCCGCTTCAGAGGACAAGCGAGCTCGCCCCCATCACCCTTTGGGTTTTTTTATTCATATCCTCAATCGCATTTTTAGGTATTGAGCTAAAAAATTTTTTTGGAAGAAAAATCTAATTTATAGAAGAATTGTTCCGATAATTATTACTGGGATGTTTTTACAAATAAGCGAAGGGGAGATTCTGATGAAGAAACAATTTTTTATCACTATTCACAGCTTTGTTTATACTAACGTTACTTTATAACACCTCCGCTGTACAAGCAGGACCAGCACCGAAGTTAACAAAAGTGCAATTTTTGGGCGTAACTTTTTATGACAATCTATTTGGTGTAGAGATTATTCCTAGCACATATACAACCGGCGATACTTTTACGGTTAGTACACACAGTTTAAATAAATCTGAAATCACATCAGTTCCTCCTATTCATTTAACTGAAGAGAAAATTAAAGAGCTTGAAGAAAAAGCTAAGAAGGAAAAACAGGAAATAAACTGATTGCCCAAAATAAGGAAGTAGGTGAAGATTTGATAAACATTTCATCAAAATCAGCAGCAATGCAAAGATCGATTTCGGTATTTAAAAGCCCAGAATACAAAGCATACACTCAGTTAACGATTGTAGCTCGCGTAAAACAAAACGTGGAAAACGGAAAAAAGCTGGGACAATCCTCAATGAGTTTTGATGAATTCAAAAAAATTATTGCTGACTGTAAAATTACAAGTAATTCAAATTCAAGAAAAATTTCCTGTTTTCATTCAGAACATATACAAACTCAACTAAGATTTAGGCCTGATGAGTCTAATCTTTATGAGAATGTGGCCAGAATTATCGAAAAGGCTTATGAAAAAGGACTTGTTAACGAAGATGAAACTTTAATTTCTTCTGCTGAATGGAGAGCCTAAAACGGGGTTGTTGACAAACAAAGAAAAATTACAGAAAAAAATGATTGTAAAGAACTGTGTAGAAAAGAATCTATACAGTTCTTTTTCTATGTAAATCGTGAGGAAAGAAGGGGAGGATGAGGAAAAAAGATCCAAGGAAGGAAAAGGCGTTCGCCTTTTTCCACATTGAAATCATCCTCTCGTTCTCTTCTCTCGATTCCTTCGTACCGCAAAAGTCAGCCGCCCTTCCCGTCATTTTCATGTTGGGGTTACGGCTGATTGGTCATGATGGTTTTATTTGCGCAAATCATGGAAAGGAAGTAGGATCATAAAAAAGGAGCGGAGGGAGCATGGAAAGAAATTATACATACTTTACTGTGCTGGAAGCGGCGGCGGTGGCGCTTGTCGGTGCGCTGCTCTTTACAGTGCTGCGTGTGCCGCTGCCGTGGATTCTCGGGCCGGTAGCAGCGGTAACAGTCTGGCGTCTTGCAACGCGCAGAACGCTTATGTGGCCGTACACGTTTCGGGAGACAGCACTTCTGTTGTTGGGATATATGCTGGGTGCGTCGTTTACACGGGAGACAGCGTTGCAGATTATACAGCAGCTTCCCTTTATGCTGGCATCTACCGTGCTGACCGTGCTGGTTAGCTTATCGCTTGGAGTGATTATTGCCCGTCGGCTGGGAGTAGACATTGCCAGCGGGGTTTTCGGCAGTGTGCCAGGTGGACTGTCACAAATGCTGGTACTAAGCGAAGAAACAGAGCGAGTAGATGCAACAATGGTGGCGTTTATGCAAACGATTCGTGTATTGGCGGTCATTTTTTTCGTGCCGTTTTTAACTGTACATGGCTTAGGACAGCAGGTGTCATCAGGCGGAGCGGGAGGGGCTGTGCCCGATACGGCGTGGATGCCTGCTTCATGGGAACAATATTTGCTGTATGCCGGAGTGGTGATAGCCGGTGCCTGGGGTGGAAAGAGGATCGGGCTTCCGGCTGCCGCATTGACCGGGCCGATGCTCGGCACTGCAGCGGTAATCATGGTGGGTGCCGGAGAAGCACCGCATTTGCCCCACACACTTGTCCTGTTGTCCCAGTTTGCTATTGGTACTCATATTGGACTGCAGATGAAGCCACAAACATTAAAAAGCATACGGGCGCTTGGACTGTATACCGTGCTTGGCAGCGTCTTTCTTGTACTTTTCTCGCTGCTCCTGGCTTTTCTGCTTACCCTTTGGACTCCGATGACATTAACCACGGCATTTTTAAGCACCGCACCGGGCGGTATTGCCGAGATGGGCGTAACGGCCAGCATGGTGCATGCCGATTTATCAATGGTCAGTGGCTATCAACTTTTTCGCGTATTTTTCGTCATGTTTATTGTTCCGCCGCTTCTGCAATGGTGGATTAGAAAAGGCGCATCCGAGAGCGGCAAAAGTGAAGAAGAGTTACCTTTGTAGCGCTGGCTGCTCTCGGTACGCTTCTGTTTTCTGTGAAAATC
>NZ_BJXX01000039.1 GCF_007991215.1 Aneurinibacillus danicus | reverse complement strand
CTCTTTTCCTTCGTACCGCAATAAAAAACAGACACGACGCAAAGGAGAGGAACGAATGATTGTATATGAGCGGGGCGAAAAGTTTGTAATGGTGGCCCAGCATCATCATGCGCTGGCTTCCGGTGAGATAGCCCGTCGATGGAGAGAACGCTATTTTATTGGTAAAGACAAGCGTGAGGACGTACTTTACGGGATTAGCCAGCATGACCGTGGCTGGATTGATTTAGATAATACACCGTTCTGGAATGATGCAGACAAAAGACCGTATTCATTTGTTGAGTTTCCCCTTGTCCCTAAACTGTCTTTTTATCGAAAGGGAGTAGATGAAGTAGAAGAGACAAGTCCATACGGGGCTCTTCTTTGCAGTATGCATTATGTGTCTTTTTTTGACGGAACGAGCGAAGAGACCGCACTTTCCTATGTACGGGACGAACAAGCGCGGCAGCGGCGTTTGAGGGAGCGGCTTGGCATCGGAGAAGAGGAGGCTGCTGTTCTGCATTTCCATTTTACGCTTTTGCAGTTCTGCGATAATCTTTCCCTGTATATTTGTATTCAGGAACCCGGTATAGCAAAAGAGCAGGAAATTTCCTGGTACAGGAACGGGTTTCCGCAGCGGTTCACTTTCAACGGAGAAGAGAAGATTTCCGCCCGTTGGCTTGATCGGAAAACCGTGCAGCTTACTTCTTTTCCATTTGAAGAGGAATTTGAGGTGTCCGTGCCGCTGAAAGAAGTGACAAAGAAGGAAGTTGAACAACTTGGCATCGCCAAGGCGTACAGTCAAACAGGGTGGGTAGAAAGAAATATATCATTTACGTATCAATGAAGAAAAAGGCGAATGCCTTTTTCTTCTCTCCTTCCTTCTTTATTTCAGGATTTTCACAAAAAATAAAGTGTATTTTTGTAGGTTGCAGAAAATTTCACTAAGATGTGTCTAAATTATGAACATTTTCTTGGAAATCTTCTCTTTTTCGATAGAATTCGATAAACTTAAACCGTTATTGTAAAGAGACAGAAAACATCAGAACTATTATAGAGGTGGCCAATTAATAGAAAAATGTTTACTTGCCGAATTCGCATCATGCGAAGCGGGGGACGATTTACTCTGGGGTGGATCCGTTTATACGGAAAGAGACCTTATCCTCTTAACCCGTCAACTAACCTCGTAGGCACGAAGGGAGTAAAACTAGGCTATGAGAAATAAGAAAATTCTGATGGTTGCAATGGCGGGTGTAATTGCGTTGGGCAGTCTTTTGGCGCCCGTAGGAACAGAAAAAGCATCTGCGGCCAACACATCATCTCTGGTAGCGAAAGCAAAAAGCGTATTGGGAGCGCCGTATAAATGGGGCGGTACCGGAAAGGGCGGTTTTGACTGCTCCGGTTTCCTGAATTATGTATTCAAAAGTCAAAAAATCACTCTGCCCCGCACCGCAAGCGCCATGTACAGCAAAGGCAAGCCTGTTTCACGCTCGCAGTTGCGTACGGGAGATCTGGTATTCTTCAAAACTTCAAGCCGTGCCGCTGTTACGCACGCGGGAATGTATATCGGGAATGGCAAATTTATTCATTCTTCGAGCAGCCGCGGTGTATCTATCAGCAGTGTCAATGACGAATATTATTGGGGAAGCCGTTATGTAGGAGCTAAGCGTATTGTGAAGTAAGTACATACGGATACATGTCTACATAAGATATTTGCTACTAACTCTCAACTGAAAGCCATTCGGTTGGGGGTTTTTTATTTTCTGTGAAAATC
>NZ_BJXX01000038.1 GCF_007991215.1 Aneurinibacillus danicus | reverse complement strand
GATTTTCATGTCTGTGTTGCGGCTGAAAAGCCATGAGAGTCTTGTTTTTTTAAAACTCCCCCCATAAGCGTATTTTATGTTTCGAAAAGAATAGGAGATGATAATTTCCATATCATATATTTATTTCCATGATTTTTTCTGTTACATAGGTGGGAATGCTTCATTATTAATAAAGATCCGGATTTTCCGGACTTTATTCATAAAAACAGAATAAGGAAAGGTGGTTGTTTCATCATGAAGAGAAGAATTGTGAAACTTGCTCTGGCTACGGTATTGGCACTCAGCATAACGTCTGTTGCTTCTGCGGCAACATTCAAGGATTTCGACAATTTTTACTGGGCCAAACCGGCTGTCGACAGCCTGGTGAAAGATAACATCATCAGTGGGTACAAAGACGGTACATTCCGTCCGGGCAAGCAGGTAAGCCGTGCCGAATTTGTCACGATGATAAATAAAGCGTTCGGCAAATACAAAGAAAATGCAGAAGCAAATTTCTCGGACGTATGGAAATATCAATGGTTCTATCAGCAGGTGGCTTCCGCCCGGGAAGCGAACTATATTACCGGATATAACGGAAAATTCCTGCCGGGCAAATCCATCACCCGTTCTGAGGCAGCGGTAATGATCGCGCGTGTGCTGGAGTTCGATGTAGCAAAGATCGATACGGCACAAAAGTTTGTCGACATTAACGAAATGCCGCCGTGGGCGGTCGGCAGCATTTCCGCGTTGGTTGACAAGAAAGTGATGAGCGGTTATAGCGATAACACGTTCCGCGGCGCGAAATACATTACACGCGCGGAAGCGGCGGTTATTATTGAGCAGGCCCGTTTGATGCGCAGCGGCAAACTTGAATAGAACGGCAGTAATAAGCCCGGGGAAACGCTGCTGTTCTTCGGGCTTTCATCATGCTGCGGAGAAAGCCCTTTTCTAACTTCTTGTTTGTGTCTTTGCATTTTTCGGTTTTAGCCTCCCCACCTCAGGCATATATTGCAGCAAGGAGGTGGATAGATGAAAAGAAGGAGGTTGCGTAACCGGTCTGTGCGGGCGCCCATCCCTTCAAAATATATGTTTCTCATCTCCCTGCTCATTTTTCTTGGGCTTACCTTTCAGACTTTCTATTATATCGAAAAAAACATTGAGCCCGTCCTCCATTCGATTGCCCGCATCCGTGCAGAACAGATGGCGACCAAAGCGATTCATGATGCGATTAATCAAAAAATTATTAAAGAAACGGATTTTAAAAAGCTGATAGATATTAAAGAAGACAAAGATGGGAAAGTTCAGGTAGCGACCTTTAATTCCAATGAATACACACGCATTGTATTCGAATCGACAGAGAACGTTATGCATGCATTGAAAGACATGGAGACGACACCAGAAAAGATTAAGCTCGGTCAGGCGCTGCGCAGCAACTTGCTGGCGCAGTTGGGTCCCGAATTACCGATAACGCTTGTGCCATACGGAAATGTACACGTAGAGCTTGATACGAAAATGCAGCAGGCCGGAATTAACATGGTGCTGATTACCGTGTTCATCATTATTGAAACAAAGGTGAAAATCGTTATTCCGTTCTCGACACAACCTGCGGTAGTCCAATCAGAAGTTCCGATCTCCAATGCGCTGATCGTCGGTGATGTGCCGCAGTTTTACTATGACGGGACGGGAAAGCCGGTAGGCAGTGAAGTCCCCGGAGTACAGCCGCCGCCGATTTTACCGCCCGTACAGATGAATACCACAAAAATTCAAGAATAGTGATAAAAATGTTTAACCGAAAGGGGAGCGGGGAATAATACTATTACTAGCATGAGAATTTTTTTCTCTCTCTTTCTCCCCCTATATTTCCACTGCTTTGCGGAGCAGTGGATTTTTTTGCCTTTCTTTCGGTATGAAAAGAAGGCGGAAAGGGTAAATCTGTATGACGCCGCCGACTTCGTTGTTAAGCGCAGCCATTGCTGGTATGTTTATGTAGAGGAAGAAAAAGGAGGGTCCGCCACATGAGGATGGTTGACTTAATCGAGAAAAAACGGGATGGAAAAGAACTGAGCAAATCTGAAATCGATTTTATTATCAGCGGCTATACAGAAGGCCGGATTCCGGACTACCAGATGTCCGCACTGGCGATGGCCATTTTCTTTCAGGATATGACACGGGAAGAGAGAACCCATCTAACAATGGCTATGGTAGAATCCGGTGACCAAATTGATCTGTCGGCAATTGAAGGCATTAAAGTAGATAAGCACAGTACCGGAGGCGTAGGCGATACAACGACGCTTGTGCTTGCACCGCTTGTAGCTGCGCTGGGCATCCCGGTAGCGAAAATGTCAGGCCGGGGGCTTGGACATACCGGTGGAACCATTGACAAGCTGGAGGCCGTACCGGGTTTTCATGTGGAAATCGATAACCAGAAGTTCAATGAGCTGGTCAATACAAACAAGGTGGCAGTGGTTGGTCAGAGCGGAAATCTAACACCGGCGGATAAGAAGCTGTATGCTCTGCGTGACGTTACTGCGACGGTGAATTCGATTCCGCTCATTGCAAGCTCAATTATGAGCAAAAAAATCGCATCCGGCGCCGACGCTATCGTACTCGACGTCAAAACGGGCAGCGGCGCGTTTATGAAAGATTTGGAGCATGCGCGCGAATTGGCACAGGCAATGGTCGATATCGGAAACAATGTCGGTCGTAAGACGATGGCCGTTATCTCTGATATGAGCCAGCCTCTTGGATTTGCGGTAGGGAACGCGCTGGAAGTGCAGGAAGCGATCGATACGCTGCGCGGCAAAGGACCGAAAGATTTAGAAGAACTGTGCTTGACGCTTGGCAGCCATATGGTATATCTCGGCGGCAAAGCAGACAGTCCGGAAACGGCGCGCACCCAGCTCGAAGAAGCTATTCGGAACGGCAATGCGCTTGAGAAATTTAAAACATTTCTGTCGGCTCAAGGCGGAGACCCTTCTGTTGTAGACGATCCGTCCAAACTGCCGCAGGCAAAATATACGTTTGAAGTGAAAGCGGGTGAGGAAGGACATGTAGCGTCCATTCAAGCCGATCGGATCGGCACAGCCGCGATGCTGCTTGGTGCCGGCCGCGCTACCAAAGAGTCGGTGATTGACCTGGCGGTTGGCGTTGTGCTGCGCAAGAAAATCGGCGACAGCGTGAAAAAGGGCGAACCGCTGGTGACAATTTACAGCAACCGGGAAGATGTAGCGGAAGTCAAAGAAATGATCGAAGACGCCTACCGGATTGTGCCCGAAGCGGTGGAGGGGCCGCCGCTGATTTACGATGAGATTCGAGTAAAATAAGACTCAACATTCCCCTGTCCGTGGTACGAAGGCAAAGAGGGAAAAGAAAGAGGGTACGAGCTGAATTGCGAGTCTACTTCCGCTTAGGAGCCGCGTAAAAGCGTTCCATTGCCCACTTCTTTTCCCATCCAAGCAACCTTTGTGTAAAAAGAAGTTAACCACAGAGTCTGGTGGTGAGCCTAAAAGAAATATTAAATTTTTGTCTGCTGATCCTGCCAATACTTATCGCGCAGGACAGTCTTTAAAATCTTACCGGATGGATTGCGGGGCAGTTCGTCTATAAAATCAACAGATTTAGGCTTTTTGTAGCTGGCGATTTTGCCTTCGCAATAACGAATGACATCTTCTTCGGTCAATGCGGCCCCTTCTCTTAGAACAACGATCGCTTTTACCGATTCACCCCATACCGGGTCAGGTACGCCGATAACGGCCGCATCAAGAATCTTCGGATGCGTATACAGCACTTCTTCGATTTCACGGGGATAAATGTTCACGCCTCCGCTAATCAGCATGTCTTTCTTGCGATCTACAATGTAATAGAAGCCTTCTTCATCCTGCATGGCCATATCACCCACGGTAAAATAGCCATTGTAGAACGACATTGCCGTCGCTTCCGGATTTTTGTAATATTCGTCAAGCAGATACGGAGCTTTAAAATACAATTCGCCGATTTCTCCTTGGGCAACAGGCTCTTTATCGTCATTCAGAATGGCGCATTCGACAAGCGGGAATGGCTGTCCTACGCAGCGCTCTTTACGCTGAATGTCTCTTGGCTTAATGTTGAGCGTAATCGCACTTTCAGTTGAACCGTAGAATTCATGCAGATCAGCCCCGGGAAAGAAGGCGAGGATATCTTCTTTCGTTTTGGTCGGCAGCGGTGACCCGGCCGAGATGAGCACGCGCATGGAGGAGAGATCGTGCCTGCTTTTTATGTCTTCTTTTACATTGACGAGGAAGTTGTACATCGTCGGCGCAAGGAACGTATTAGTGATGCCATGCTTCTGAATATCCGAAAGCACCTGCTCCACCCGGAACATCTCATGGATGACGAGTGTGCCGCCTACGATCAACTGCATGACCAGAAAAATCCACGGTGCCGCATGGTAAATCGGACCGGCAACGAGGTGTACATCCGATTCGTCGATTTTATATTCATAAGCGGCAACCATGCCGGTAAGGATACGGGAACGGTGGGAGATAACAACACCCTTCGGTTTGCCGGTCGTACCGGAAGTATAGCCGATATAGAAAGGATCTCGCTCGTTCACCTCTGCTTCCGGTTCGTTGTCGGAAGCGGAAGCAAGGAATGCTTCATAGTCGAGCATCTGAGGAATGTTCGTTTCTCCTATCGCCACCGCGGTATCAAGCTGCGGCATGGACGGCAGCAGCTTACCGATTTCTTCCGCGTATTCCGCTGTAAGAATGATCGCACGGCTATCCGAATGATGAATAATGTATTCAATCTCCGAACCAACCAAACGGTAGTTTATCGGAACGATAACTACGCCAATCTTCGCAAGACCAACCATGATGTCTACATAGGCGGCATGATTTTTCATCATGACCGCAACTTTGTCTCCTTTTTTGTAGCCCCTGGATAAGAAAGCGTTTGCAAGGCGGTTGGCACGAAGATTAAGCTCGCCGTATGTGCGCATGGTGCCTTGGAAGATAACGGCCGGCTTGTTTCGATATTTCCCGGCGTTTTGTCTCATTATAGTTCCAAACGTTAGCATGGTTTCAATCCTTTCTATACTATTCTGTATGATACGAAAATTATATCATTAAACACAAGTATGAAAGAATATAATATTTGACCCAAAAAATTAACACTTTTTAGACTTGATGTGTGATATAGTTTAAACTATGCTTCGCAAGGGTTAAATAAGGGGTTTGAGCTATGAAACAGGGGGGATTGGGGTGCATATACCACAATTACAAATCGCGCATATGAAACCGCGCGTACCGATTATACAGGGGGGCATGGGCGTACGGATTTCGCTGAGCAATCTGGCGGCGGCCGTCGCAAATGCCGGGGGCATCGGCATCATCTCGGGAACGGGAATTCCGGTTGAAGAGATGCGGGCCCATATTCGCAGGGCGAGAGAGTTGACAAAGGGACAGGGATATATAGGGGTTAATGTATTATTTGCAATGAATAGTTTTCCGGAAACGATAAAAGCGGCCATGGAAGAGAAGGTCGATTTCATTATTTCCGGCGCCGGATTCTCACGGGATATGTATGCCTGGGGACGCGAATACAATGTTCCCGTCATTTCCATTGTTTCTTCCGCCAAATTGGCTAGGCTGGCAGAGCGTCTCGGCGCCGCCGCTGTCGTAGTGGAAGGTTTTGAAGCGGGCGGACACCTGGGAACGGACCGGCCGTTGTTCGAGATTCTGCCTGAGGTAATTGAAGCGGTCAGCATCCCGGTCATCGCTGCCGGCGGCATTATGACGGGAGCGGATATTGCGCGGGCGATTCAAATGGGCGCTTCCGGCGTACAGATGGGAACCCGGTTTGTAGCGAGCGTCGAATGCGACGCGCCGGACGCATTTAAACAGAAGTATATCGAAACGGTAAGCGCGGACGATCTCGTACTGGTAAAGACGACCGTCGGCCTTCAGGGCCGTGCCATCCGCAACCGCTTCACCGAGGCGATTAGCGGCGATAATAAGTTGAAAATCGAGAAATGCTACGATTGCCTGAAAGCTTGTTCCTACCGGTTCTGCACACTGGACTCGCTCGTTACGTCCGTAAACGGCGACGTGGAAAACGGTCTGGTATTCGCGGGAGCACGCGTGCATGAAATCGATCAAATATTACCGGTTCAGACGATTATTGACAGGCTTATGATTGAATACGAAGCGGTTCAAGAAGTCGCAAAGCACCATATTCTTTAGTCTTTCGGCAGCTCCTCTTTAGGTTGGAGCTGTCTTTTTTTTGTGAAGATAAGGAAAAAAGAAAGAGGAAAGAAGATCCGAGGAAGAAAAAGGCATTCGCCTTTTTCTACATGAAAATCTTCTCCTCATTTTTTCTTCTCTTTTCCTTCGTACTATATGACCTATTGTCTAACTAATCTGAAGAAGGTAAAATAGCGTATTTGGGTGGTAATATAAAAACAACACCAATCTAGTGTAAAATTAACTAGCATAGTGGGAGATGTTAATCACATGGAAACAACTGAAGCAACCTTCTATGATGCGGTCATCGTAGGCGGGGGTCTGGCCGGATTATCGGCCGCGGCATACCTGGCAAACAAAGGGAAAAAAGTGGTTGTGCTCGAACGAGGTAATCTAGGCGGGCGAGCCGTAACATTAAAGATTAAAGGCTTTTCGTTTAACTTTGGCGCGCATGCAATCTATGGGCGTGACACTTCTGTGCTGCGCAAATTTGAAAAAGAGCTCGGAATTAAAATCGATTGGCGGGACTTCGAGCCGAACAAAGCGAAATACGATATCGGTGACAAATTAACGGACGTTCCAGCCAACATTCAAGGACTATTCAATACCTCGGTGTTAAATAGCTTAAGTAAAATTAAGTTTACATTTGAGATTTTTAAAACAATGCTGCACATGGAGAAGGGCCATCCGCATTTATCGATTGAGAAATGGATGGATGAAAAAGACATCAGGGGCGAAGTAAGAGAAATGATGTTAACGCTTGCCTCCTCGAACTTCTTCACCCGTGAGCCTGAACGGATTCCATCCGATGTGTTTTTCAACTATTATCAACGCCTGTTTACTACCAACAAGCCGGTTGCTTATATCGGTGGAGGCTGGCAGGCTCTCATTAATGAGTTCGTTCGGGTCATCGAGGAAAACGGCGGTACGATTGTAACGAAAGCGAAGGCAGAAGCGGTAGAGGCAGAGAATAGCCGCGTTACAGCTGTACGGACTACGCAGGGGGTATTCAAAGGGCAAGAATTCCTTTTCTGCATGCCACCAAAAGAATTGGAAAAGATTGTTTGCGGTACAAAAATCGAACACTTCATTAAACAATATTCCAGCTATGAACCAAGTTATGTATACGTATATGATATTGGCCTTGAAAAACGAATCGAGGTGCCATATACGTACATTTATGATAAAAAGAACAAAATGTTTATCACCGATATTTCACACTACGATGAAACGTGCGTGCCGGAAGGCGGCCAATTGCTGCAGGCCATTGCCTACCTAACGGAAGAAGATTTAAAAGACAAAGAGAAAATCCAGCAGTATCACGAGAAGATTGAAGCGCTTTATGATAAGCACTTTGTCGGTTGGCGCGATCGTCTGGTCGTGCCGCGCGTATCGAAGCGCGCCGCTGCTCAGGAAATTAAGTGGACGATGAACCAGAAAGCCATGCCGCTGTATTTACCTGACTACCGTAACGTGTTTTTTGCAGGCGACTGGTGCGAGGGCAAGGGGCAGCTGTCAGAGTTGTCATTCCACAGCGCATATGAAGCAAGCAAACTTATTCTGCACAAGTATTCCTATGTGTAATGAAAAAAATTGAATCACAAGGTTTAAAACAAAAAGAAAAGAGGAAGAATAAAAATAGTTATAGGAGTAAGTGTCTCCCTATATTCTCCCCCCTTTTCCTCTGCCGCCTGAGATAGGCGGCGTTTTTTTTACGATATGGAAAAGTATATTTCGCTTTACTTTGCAAGCAAGAAAAAATGGCCGCTGGTTTTCTTATGCTCTATGAAATCGATTCCAGAACGCTGTGATTTGTCCGGATTTCATTTAAAAGCAGATTAATTATAGCTTTTGCTGTCATCTTGCTGCTTCCCAGCCTGGTGATAGGGGGTGCATCATATGAAACAGCCAAAAGAAAAGTAGAAGAGAAGATTGTTCAAAGCGCGCAAGAGAATGTGGTTCTGCTCGATGGACTCATTACCCGTACCATCGAGCCGGCGGTAAAAGACATAGAGTACATGGCAGCCACCCTGGAACAGAATGGAGCGCAGGTTAACGAGGCGGGGCTGTGATTACGGAGCCGTATATATCCACAGCGTCGCCCTGGCCACAGAAGACAAAGCGCTCGTCCTTTCCGGTCGTGCGGTGCGTGCCGTCAAACAGGGACGCGCCAAGTTTCTTGCAGAGCTGGCGAAGAAGATGGCGCGGTGCAAGAAAGGAAGCCGACAGTGGAAGAAGTATCTTCGGGCTAAACGCTATCTCCAGCAGAAAAGCGACGCTCAAGTCAAAGATTGGCTGCATAAGACGACAAAGCAGGCGATAGATTTTCTCCTCGCT
>NZ_BJXX01000037.1 GCF_007991215.1 Aneurinibacillus danicus | reverse complement strand
GAAAGTATCCGATGCCAGTGACAGACGTAAGCGTCGTATTCAAACAACCGATCTGGAACAAGAAGTATCGCCGGGGGAACGGCGTAGATGGCGACGACCTCGCCCGCGCAGAAGCGTGGTAATCCTGCCGTGTTGCCTGCCCATAGCCTGGCCTCTGCCTGCGGGAAAACTTCCTGCCGGTACGCGAGGTGTTCGCAGGAAAGAATCCCACGTGCTTCAGCCGTGGGAGAAGGTCAAAGTATAACGGTTATGTTTGGTTATCTTGAAACAACGGGTAAGAGAAGAATAACGTATAAGTAAGCGATAGTTACATAATGCTAACTAACGATAAATTGGAGAAAAGGATGAAAAACGTATATGGATAAAGTGCTTTTTCTGAAAAGCTTTCTGCGTTCCCCGCTCCAGGTTGCGAGCGTTATTCCGAGCTCCCGGTTTCTTGTTAACCATATCGTGAGGCATATTAATGAAATCGGTCCTGTAACTGCGGCTGAGCTGGGAGCCGGTACAGGTGTGCTGACCCGGGCGCTCGTCCACAACTGCCCTTCCATCAAATCGCTGGTCGTGTTTGAAAACGAGGAGAATTTAAAGCATCACCTGCGGAATGAATTTCGGCAGGTTCCGGTATATGCGGATGCGTTCACGCTGTCTGAAGTGCTGCAGGAACAAAATACCGGACAGTTGGACTGCATCATTTCGGCGCTTCCCGTATCCTGGTTTTCCAAAGAACAAAACGAGCAGTTAATAGAAATGATATACAGTTGTCTGAAGCCCGGCGGCTATTTCATCATGTTCCAGTTCTCTCTGCAGATGCGCAAATACCTGCGTGCCGTTTTCGATGACATCATCATCAAATATGTACCGCTGAACTTTCTTCCGGCATTCGTATACTATTGCAGGAAAACATGAATAAATCTGCCCTGCATCTGTAGGGCAGATTTATTTTTGCTTATGGGGAGGTGCATTGCTTTTGATGACAACCCGCGTACCGAGCGGAATATTGCGGTAAAGCCATTCAATATCTTTATTCTGCATACGGATGCAGCCCTGGCTTACATGATGACCAATACTGGCAGGGTTATTCGTACCATGGATGCCGTACTTATAACCACCTGTCCCCGGTACGTTTAGCCCCAGCCAGCGTGTGCCCAGCGGGTTCTTCGGACTTCCACCAGGCACATTTTTCGGCAGGTACCATGGTTTTTCTATTCGTGTAACGATTGTAAATTCTCCTTCCGGCGTCAAGCTTTTGTTTTTTCCGGTCGCTACAGGGAACACATAGACGGGAATGTCATTTAAAAAAATAGTGAGCCGGTTGGTCGATTTATTGATTTCGATGAATACCTCGTCTTCCAGCGCAGACCCGGAAGAAGGAAACAAGAGGAGAAAAGAGAGCAGTACAGAAGCAAGAATAGGAAGTGAAAGATGAAGAAATTTACGCATATGGCTTACTCACTTCCTTTATTT
Source organism: Aneurinibacillus danicus (assembly GCF_007991215.1). GTDB lineage: Bacteria > Bacillota > Bacilli > Aneurinibacillales > Aneurinibacillaceae > Aneurinibacillus > Aneurinibacillus danicus. The sequence goes on along the minus strand of NZ_BJXX01000037.1, from coordinate 4,647 downwards.
TTCTTCTTTTTCTTTGCTTTGTACTCTTCTCTTTCCCAACGCTTTAACAAAGGATACGGATCGTATGAGTATTCCGCTTTGCCGTTATCCCGATAAACACCATAATGCAGATGCGGCGGGAATTTGCCGGAGGTGCCAGGTTTTCCGTAGCCCGAGCTACCGACATAGCCGATGATATCCCCGGGTTGTACAATGTCTCCGACTTTAAATTTCTTATTGAAGCCGTTGAGATGGGCGTAGTAATGATACAGCGAATCAATATCGCGGATGCCGACACGCCAGCCTCCATAAGGGTTCCAACCCATTGTCTCGATAACGCCGTGCCTGGTGGCGCGGACAGGTGTGCCGTAACCGGCAAAAATGTCCGTCCCTTCATGAATACGCCGTCCTCCCCAGCCGCGCGGGTCTCCCCAGGTGCTGCGATAGCTGTAACTATAGTGAAGCGGAACAGGAAACGCACTACCGACCAGGTGCAGACGGTTATGGTAGCGGTAAAGGGATGCCAGCTCAGAGACGATTTCTACGTTTCTATCCCGGGCATAATAATTCCACAGTGCGATGCGGATGTCGTCCTCCGTATAACCGAACCCGCTTAGATAGCTGGCCATCGTATAAACGGCGTCGAGGTCATTATCGGGACTGGCTTTGCCGTCCCCGTCTCCGTCTTTGCCCAGGCCGCCGAAAAACGCGATGCTTGCCGGATTGGTATCATCGGAATTAGGATTAAGAAAGCCACACCATACTTCGGGTGTGAAGGCAATGCCAATTTTGCGTGCAGAAGAAGCGGCGCTTCCTTCGGCCTCTTTCTTCTTTGGATTTTTATGGATGCTGCGCTCATACTGATCAATCGCTGCCAGGTAATACCACGGAATGCCGGTAATGGCTTGCATGTGTTCAAACAGCAATTGCCGTTCCCGATATAAGGCTGCTGTTTCCGATGTTCCGGAAGAGGCGGCATGAGCAGGAATTGAAATCGGGAACAGGCTTAAAACAATAAGAAAAAGTAATGCTTTGTACCACATAACATCCTCCCAAGATGAAAAGTCTTCGCCTTAGTGTGCGCAGCAGAACTGGTTTTATATGTGGAAACCGTAGCCTTACGCACAGGTTATGGCCCATTGCGGAGACGTTTGGAATTGCTTTACCGGCCGCGCTTTTTTACAATAGGGAAGAAGGAAAACGATAAAAGAATGGAGATGAGCGCTTCATGGCAGAACGGAAGCCGGAGTGGCTGAAAATCAAACTGAATACGGGCGAGAACTTCAAAGAGTTGAAGCGGATGATGCGTGGCAAGACGCTGCACACAGTTTGTGAAGAAGCGCGCTGTCCGAACATATATGAGTGCTGGGCGAACCGTACCGCCACTTTTATGATTTTAGGTGATATGTGCACGCGCGCGTGCCGGTTTTGTGCGGTCAAAACAGGCCTGCCGACCGAACTTGATTTAGCTGAGCCGGAACGCGTAGCGGAAGCGACGGAGCAGATGGGACTTAAGCATGTCGTCGTAACTTCCGTAGCGCGCGATGATTTGAAAGATGGCGGCGCATTAATTTTTGCTGAAACGATTCGAGCGATTCGCAAGCGGGCCCCTTTATGTAGTATTGAAGTATTAATTCCTGATTTCCTGGGCAACTGGGATGCGCTGAAGACTGTGATGGATGCCAAACCAGACATCTTAAATCATAATATTGAAACGGTGGAACGCCTTTCAGACCGTGTCCGGTCCAAGGCGAAGTATAACCGGACGCTGGAATTATTGTCCAAGTCCAAAGAGTTCCAACCTGATGTTCCGACCAAATCGAGCATCATGATTGGCGTTGGGGAGACAATAGAGGAAATTATTGCGACGATGGATGATCTTCGTCGTATGGATGTTGACATTTTAACGATCGGTCAGTACTTGCAGCCGACACCCAAACACCTGCCGGTTAAGAAGTTTTACCATCCGGATGAATTTGCGAAGCTGAAAGAAGAAGGGTTGAAGCGCGGCTTCAAACATGTTGAATCCGGCCCGCTTGTGCGCAGCTCCTATCATGCACACGAGCAGGTTGAATCGGCTGCTAAAGCGCTATAACGAAAGCAAGCCCTGCCGCGTAACACGGCGGGGCTTGTCGTTATTTCTTCATGTGATGCATTTGCATCGGCATACCGGACTTGCTGGTACTGGATTTGTTCGACTCGTTGTTCGTCGACAGTTTGTGCATGGTATTGGCCTGGTGGCCAATCATTTGTTCGAACTGCTGGTCGGTTTTCGTACCCATCTGCATCGCATTGTTGTGTACTTTTGTAATTACATTTTGGTCGTTTGTTGTGTACACTTTGTAGTAACGCGGAGATACGTTTTCGCAGCCTTTCTGCACTTTCTCCAGTGTTTTCTGGGCGTTAGCCGGGCTTAAGCCGGAAGTATCGCAGCCGACGAAAATCTGGTTATCCGTTGTAAGAACCGTTGTGCGTTTGACACCAGGCACCTGCTTGGCTACCCGGGCTACGGCCGAAGCCAGCATCTGGCGGTCGACATAGACGTTTGGTGTAGCCATATCGTAATTGGCCTGTCTTCCTTGATACAGTGTGCTGTTGTTCGGTGCAGTCCGGTTCTGCACAGTCGTACCGTTGTACGTACGGCCGGTAGCTGTCTGATTATCACCGAGGTGAGCATAGCCAATGTTTGGCTGGTTGCTGCGTGTCATTACGTTGTAATTTTGGGTGTACGGCTTATAAATAGAATACTGCTGCGCGTTATATCCCGTCATACCGTTTGTGCCATACAGTCCGGTTGTACCATACGTTCCTGCTGTGCCATACATGCGCTGGCCATTATTGTTGACACCCAGATCATTCATGCCTTGTGTGCGCATGATTCTGTCCCTTGAATCGCGCAGAGCACTCGGGCGATAGTTCGTCTGGTCTTTAATAATGCCATTACGGTACGTATCGTAGCGCCCATCGCCAACATTGTTGTAGCCGATAGCATTGTTGTAACGGTGATATTTATCGTAACCCGTTATGGTACCGGTCGGGTTATTCGGCCCGACATTCATTGGGCGGTATTGATTCGTGCGGGCATTATCCGCCGCAGGAGAGCAGGCAGCGAGCGAAACGGCAAGGCTTACTGCGGAAAGCACTGAGAAGAATTTTTTCATTGTTCCACCTCCTATCCTGTAGGTTGCCCGGAGGTGGCGGGAGTTTTCGTGGGAATTTTGTGTGCCGTGCAAGAAATTGTGGTAAAATAGGAGTCGCGCGCCACCATAGTGTTACGGTGGCCGGAGAGGAGGCAACTGAAGTGATACGGGTCCAGGACCAGGTCTACGAGTTGATTGAGGAAAATAAAAACGGGTTCAACCAGGAAGCATTCAAAGAGCGGTACAGTGATGTTCTGGCCAAGTTCGACTACATCGTGGGCGACTGGGGATACGGTCAGCTTCGGTTGAAGGGCTTGTACGAAGATACGAATCGCAAAGCGCCGTTCGATGCACGAATTAGCTTTTTTGACGAATATATTATAGAATATTGCAATTTCGGCTGCGGATATTTCTTGTTAAAGAAAGTGAAGCAGGCAAGCCGCTTGGAAGAGACGGAAGAAATCGAACAGCTGGAAGACGGAGAGCTGGCAGATAAAGCGGACGAGAAGCAGCCCCGAAGCAAGGATGGCAAACGTCGGGATAAGCGCCGTCCCCGCTCCCGCCGCGGCAAGCCGAAAGAGCAGAAGGACAACAGGGAAAAACAACCTGCGCATATAGAGTAAACAGAGTAAAAACGGGCATGATGGCAGAAAAGGAAATCTGACATGGATGCCCGTTTTTCAGCTATTCTCTTTGTTCATGAGTCGTGCCCGTTTTTACTTCATTGAGCATAGGCTCTTCGTTCTCCGCAGGGTTGTCGTGCGTCGGATGTCCTCCGGGATCCTGGCGTGGAATGCCTTCATGCAACGAACGATATTCATACGCAAACGCGGACTGAGCCTTTTCTCCGGTATCCCACGAACTTTTACCCAGGAACGGGTGCGCGAACGCGGCCGTACCATACGGACCTTCCGGGAATTCTTCCGGATAGCGCGTATGAATTACGCTCTCTTCCGTTTTCAGCGGGCGAAATTGTTCTTCCTTCTTATCCGGCAGCGCTTTTCTCCAAAACAAAAAATCCCCTCCTTCGTGAATAAATAAAGGATAGGGATAGTATCTACTAAAGTATACAGCTTATGCAGAGGAATCAGATGCTTAAATACAGGAACTCCCGCAACTCCTTCGCTTCCGCTTCTGTTATGTTGAACGCTTCTTCCAAATAGCCCGGCTCATCCAGATCTTTCTGGCCGAGAATCGCCATTCGGTGCGTCAGAATGTTGAGTACCAGACTCTTGCCGTAAAAGTTTTTCGTTTTAATGATTGCGATATCGTGGCGGGCTTCTTCACCCATAAAGCTTACGTATCTTGTTTTTGTCTCTTCCGTATGATCATACAGAAACGTCCAGTCTCCGTGTTGTGCCATGTGTTTGCCTCCTGTGAGTTGTATTTACTGCATATGTTAACATGCTTTCGTGGGCGGAATCATCATGTATATGCCGACAATAGTAAAAAGTTTATCAAATGTAATTATATGATAATTGAACAGGGGCGGCAACGTTCAAACGTGTTCCATTTTTCTGTGAAAATC
>NZ_BJXX01000036.1 GCF_007991215.1 Aneurinibacillus danicus | reverse complement strand
ATTATTTTCATGTCGGGGTTGCGGCTCATCGGTCCTGGCGATTTTCTGTTCATATGTATCTGCTTTGAGTCATGGTATACTGTGGTGAGAGGCTGAAATGGTCAAGGAGTGAACAAAATGGAAATGGAGAATATTATGCAGGGTGTAACAATTTTCACTTTGCTTATTCTAACATTCGCGATTACAATTATCGCATCAAAACGAAAAAATAAAAAGAACGGAAAATAGGAGTGGAGCATACGGATGTATCAGGTCAATGTGGAAAAAATCGAAGAGCATTTATCCTATCTTGAGCAAGTTCTCGTCGATATCGCCCCGAAAGTGAAAGAGGGAGCGGGCGCGCCTGCGGACTCGCTGACGGTGCTGGCGCTTGAGCGCGCACTGCATATTGCGCTCGAAACCATAGCCGATGTCGGCAATTACTTAATTGATGGTTTTATTATGCGCGATCCCGGCAGTTATGAAGATATCGTCGATATTCTTGAGGATGAGAGAGTGGTTGATCAAGAGATGGCAGCCGGACTAAAGACAGTGGTTACGATGCGCAAAAAGCTGGTTACAAACTATACAAGTGTGGACAAACAAGAAGTATTTGCCCTGTTGGCTGCCCAGTTTTCCCATCTTGAACAATTTCCGGTACGTGTGCGTGATTATTTGAAGCAGGAGTTGTACTAAAACGATAACATCGTCACTATAGTTTTTATATTATATTGTATAGAAATTTACTTACCTCATAAAATCGGGTACAATATAGAGGAGGAAGGTGAGGGAAGATGAATAAAGACAAATCCTCTTCTACGCGCAATCAAATTTTGCATATGCTGAAGATGAAAGGCTCGATGACAGTGGGCGATATGGCGCAGGAACTGGGCATTACCGAGATGGCTGTGCGTCGCCACCTGAATACGCTGGAGCGGGATAATCTCATCCAGGCGCGCCTGCTGCGCCAGGCGATGGGCCGGCCAACCAATGTGTACTCCCTGTCTGAAGAAGCCGATAATATGTTCCCTAAGAATTATCAGGATTTGACATTGGAATTCCTTAATGATATTGCAGAGCTGCAGGGAGCGCAGATGGTAGAAGCGCTGTTTAAGCTTCGCCAGCAGCGCCAGGAGAATTTGTACCGCGATATTGTGCCTTCCGACAGCAACTTTGAGAAGAAGCTAGAAGCACTTGTGAAGATACAGAACGAAAAGGGCTACATGGCTGAATTGAAAAAGGATGAAAAAACCGGCAAATATATTTTTGTGGAAACGAATTGCCCGATTTCAACCGTCGCCAAAGAATACACATACGCTTGCAATTGTGAAAAGACGCTGTTCGAGAATGTGCTGAACGCCGAGGTAGAGCAGGAGCAATGCATGGCGACCGGCGGCGATAACTGCGTATACATCATTAACGAAAAAGACGGAAAAGGCGCAAAGGAAACGCGTTAATGCCGAAAAAATGAACAAAGAAACGAACCGCACAGACCTTTATGGACTGTGCGGTTATTTTTTGCTGTTAATTTTGTACGGCGGAGGCGGCGATCAGCTTAATGACATCGTCGATGCCGCTCAGTGTACCGCGCTGGAGGACAAGCTCCTGTCCGATACATAGAGCCAGCGTTTCGCCTTTGGCACGCAGCGCCGGATCGGCGATGCTCTCCAGGTCTGGGACGTGCGCCAGGCCGATGACACGGCGCATCATTTTGCAGCCCGCGTAGCCTGCGGCGTCTTTCAGTACATCAAGCAGGTAGGCATCCAGGTATCCCGGTGTTTTCGCATAAGGCTCCTGCGCCTGCTCTTCCCATAAAGTGCGGAATTCAGTTTCAAACACGCGCCATACTTCCGATACTGTCTCCAGCAGATACGCCTGGTACGCTTCGCGCTCCTGCGGGTCCGGCGTATGGCCTTCATGTGCCGCGTAATTGAGCAGCAGGTTAGCAATGACGGCTCCGATATCGAAGCCCATGGGGCCATAATAAGCGAACTCCGGGTCGATGACTTTCGTATCTTGCTCTGTCACCATGATGCTTCCGGTATGTAAATCACCGTGCAGCAATGCCTGACCGAGCGTCATGAATCTTTCTTTTAGCCGGGCAACTTCAAGCTTAAGCTCATCGTTGCTCCAGATGCGCTGGACCGTATTGGTGATGAGCGGATTGTACGCATTGGACGGATCGTCAAGGAACGGGTACGTAAATACAAAATTCTCCGTAATATTGCACAATTCCGGATTGGTAAAGGAAGCAGCTTTCCGCTTCTTCTCAAGCGGGGACATCGCAAGATCTGAAGTCAGGAACAGCGTACGCGCCAGGAATGTTCCGATTTGCTTTGCGAAGTTTGGATAGCGTTTTCTTTCCACCAGCCCTTTGCGCATAATCTCATAATCAGACAGGTCTTCCATGACGATAAGAGCCAAGTCGGTGTCATAGTGATAGACCCGTGGAACGGACCCCGGGCACAGCTCATTTTCCAGAATCAGCGCCTCGCTTTCAATGCGTGCGCGATCCAGCGTAAGCGGCCAGGAATCGCCGATAACGCGGACATAGGGAAGCGCCTGTTTGAAAATAATGCTTTTGCCGGACGGCCTTTCATCTTTGATATGAAACACGAAGTTCAGATTTCCGTCGCCGATTTCACGGCTGACAAGCCGGGCGTCCTGCGGGAACAAGTTCGGAATCTTGCGGGCGTATTCAACGGCCTCTTGTTCGGTAAGTGTGCGGTAAGACATCTCTATTTCCCCTCTCTGTCGGTTTTTCTATCAAATAAAAATAAAAACCCCTCTTTGCATTTGAAAGAGGGGTAGACGATCATCTTAACCTTATCTTTCAGAATGCGAATTCTGCAGGAGTTAGCACCTTACCGCTATAAGGCGGCAGGTTGCCGGGTGTCATCGGGCCAGTCCCTCAACCATCTCTCGATAAGCGTTATGCGTATGTGATTACATTACTAAAAATGTAGAACGCTTTGCTTGATTTGTCAAGCAAATGTAAACAGTCCACTGGTTGAGAAAAATTTTGAAAAAGTAATTGACACTCTCATACAATCCGGGTATGATTAGTTTCATTAAGAATAGTGAAAATAAAACACACTTATCCAGAGAAGGCGGAGGGATTAGGCCCGATGAAGCCCGGCAACCTGCTTGTACCCGTACAGGCAAGGTGCTACTTCCTACAGGACGATGTTCTGAAAGATAAGGATGTGAAGCCAATGCACAGGTACCCTCTTTCAGACATGGAAGAGGTTTTTTATATTTTTTATGTATTAATAATGTTTTTGTCATAAACATGTTCTCATCGAGAGAAGGCGGAGGGACTGGCCCGATGAAGCCCGGCAACCTGCCTGTATTCGTACAGGCAAGGTGCTACTTCCTGCAGGAGAGATCCTGAGAGATGAGAGGCAGCATCCTGTGAACTGAAGCGCCTCTCTTTCAGATGCAAAGAGAGGCGGTTTTCTTTTTTCATATGGTTATACAACCAATATGAAGAGAAGGATGGAGGGATAGAAGATTAGAGCTAGCGGTGGAAAAAAGCGAATGCTTTTTCTCATCTACAACTACCTTCTGTCTTTTTATCTTCTTTCTAAAATTTTTAAATGATAAGGGGAGTTTTTGAGATGAAGAAAAAAGTACAAATCCTTTTCTCTGCGTTCCTGATCGCAATACTGGCAATTGTGTCCAGTGCATGCGGCACGCAGAGTGCAAGCACGGGAGAGCAGAACGGCACGAAAGGCGCAAATGCAGGTGGATCGCTTGCGGGCAAACGAATTGCGCTTGTTATGCAGATGAACCTCGGTACATTTTCTGCTCAATACATAAGCGGGGTGAAAGAGGAAGTTGGAAAGTTTGGCGGGCAGGTCACGGTGTTTGCGTCTGACGGAGATTTAGCGCGCATGGCGGCCAATGTAGATGCAGCCATTAATCAGAAGTTTGATGCCATTCTTATCGACCATGGCACACCTGAAGCGCTGCAGAATGGTGTTCAAAAGGCTGTGTCAAAAAATATTCCTGTTGTGGTATTTGATGCTAATATAAAGGTTCCGGGCGTTACTGTTCTTCAGCAAGACGATCAGGAGATGGCCAGGTCCGTGCTTGATAAGCTGGCGAAAGACAGTGGCGGCAAAGCGAATATCGTTAAAATTTGGGTAGCGGGATTTGCTCCGATGGAACGTCGCCAGGTGGCGTATGAGGAGTTCATGAAGAACAATCCGGGAATCAAAGAAGTAGCGGCATTCGGATCGGCTACGGCCAATACGGCGCTAGATACACAGGCGCAGATGGAAGCCGTGTTAAAGAAGTATCCGAATAAAGGCGATATTACTGCAGTATTCGCTGCCTGGGATGAATTCGCAAAAGGCGCAACCCGGGCAATTGAACAGGCTGGCCGTACGGAGATTAAAGTCTACGGTATTGATATGAGCGACGAGGACTTGCAGATGATTCAAAATCCGAAGGGACCCTGGGTAGCCTCCGCGGCCGTAGATCCAAAAGATATCGGCCGGGTTCAAGTACGCTATGCATACCAGAAGTTGCATGGCGATAAAACCCCGGACAACGTTGTGCTGAAGCCAGTACTCGTAACGAGAGAGCAACTGCCTGCTGAAAAAGTGACGACTGATACGTTGAGCAAGCATATTAAAGATTGGGGCTCAAGCCAGCAGGGCATTGTTGATTGGATGAAGAAGTAAGCTGTTTTCCCACCGGTTCGGGCGATCCGGTGGGCTTTTATCTGAACGAAGGAAGAAATGGAGGAGAACCGTATGGCACAGACGGCCGTAGAGCTGCGCATGCAGAATATAAACAAATCGTTCGCCGGAGTGCATGCGCTTAAACGTGTAGACTTTGCCGTGCGCGGCGGAGAGATTCACGCGCTGCTCGGAGCGAACGGAGCCGGAAAGAGTACGCTGATGAAGATTCTGTCCGGCGCGTACCGGGCGGACGGCGGAACCATTCAATTAGAGGGGCGGACGCTTGCCATCGCAAGCCCGGCTGACGCGAAGGAAGCGGGGATCCACTGCGTATATCAGGAGGTGGATACGGCGCTCGTTCCGTCGCTTACCGTATGCGAGAACATTCTGCTGGATCGGAAACCGGGAAAGGGAGGCGCGCGCTGGATACGCTGGAACTCGCTGTACCGGGAAGCAGAAGCGATTCTACGAGACATTGGCTATGAGATTCCGGTAAAGGAAAAAGTGGAAAACCTTACCCTTTCAGAAAAACAGATTGTCCTTATTGCCAGAGCCGTATCCCAGCAGGCCAAATGCGTAATTTTCGATGAACCGACCGCTCCGCTGAGCATAGAAGAAGCGGAACGGTTATTTGAAGTAATGAAGCGTCTCAAGATGGGTGGTGTGGCCTGTATTTTCATCTCGCACCGCCTGCCGGAAATCATGGCTGTATGCGATCGGGTCACGGTGATGCGGGACGGGCGCCACGTGTGGACGAAAAGGACGGAAGAGATTGAGATTCCGCATATTGTTGAAGCGATGCTGGGCAAGTCGTTTCAGGAGGAGTACCCGAAGGTTGCTGCCAGGATTGGTGAAACGCTGCTTGAGGTGCGCGGCGTGCGCCGGGGCGTGAAAGTGCGCGGCGTTGATTTTCATGTGCGCAGTGGTGAAGTCGTCGGTATTGTCGGTCTGGTGGGTGCAGGCAAGACGGAGCTGTCCCGTCTGCTGTTCGGCGCGGATGTGATGGAAGGCGGGGAAATTGTGCTGGATGGACGGAGTGTACAGCTGCGCGAGCCGCGGGATGCGGTCCGGGCCGGAATGGTCCTCGTGCCCGAGGAGCGGCGCAAGGAAGGAATTCTGGTTGAGGAAAGCGTGCGAAGCAACTTAACGCTGCCTATCCTGAAGAAATTTACCGCAGGCGGATTTATCCGCCGCCGTGAAGAGAAGGAACACGCGCAGCATATGATCCGTGAACTGGGGATCAAGACACCGGATGAGGAAGAAGCGGTCGGTTATTTAAGCGGCGGCAACCAGCAGAAAGTCGTTATCGGCAAATGGCTGGCGACGGAGGCCGATGTGTTCTTGTTTGATGAGCCGACAAAAGGGGTCGACATCGGTGCGAAACGAGACATTTTTACATTAATTGGCCGCCTTGTGCAGGCAGGAAAGGGGATTGTGTATCTTTCCTGCGAGATTTCCGAAATCATCGGCATCTCCGACCGTGTATTAGTTATGTGCGACGGTCGGATTGTGAAGGAGTTAACCGGCAGCGAAGTAACATCAGAGAACATCTTACTGTATGCGAGCGGGGGAGAAAGCCATGAAGAAAAATAAAGTACTGGATTTTTCATATAGGTACGGAGCTATCTTTGTCATTATTGCAGTCATTGTATTTTTTAGTATCGTAAACCCGAATTTCTTAACGTATGATAACATTGCAGACATTCTGCGCTACATTTCTATTGTAACTCTGGTAGCCATCGGCGTTACGTTTTCATTAATTGTGGACGGGTTCGATTTATCCGTCGGCTCTACTGTTTCGCTGACAACCGTAGTAACGGCGTCACTTATGGTATGGTATCAGATGCCGCTCGTGCTGGTTATTGTCATTCCGCTGCTGCTTGGTGTCGTTATCGGACTGGTCAACGCATTTCTTATTGTGAAAATCCGCATTCCGGATTTGCTGGCGACGCTCAGCATGCTGTATATTATCGCGGGTGCGCATAAGACCTATACACAGGGGTTCTCCATTTACAACAACATGCCGATGCCGGATGGCACAACGGCAAAAGGTGTACTGAGCGAGGCGTTTCTATGGATTGGCCAGGGCCGAGTGCTCGGCATTCCGGTTCCGGTCATCATCATGCTCATCGCAGTTGCTGTGGTGCATATCTTCCTGAATTATACGCGTGGCGGGCGACTGCTCTATATCACCGGGGGAAATCAGGAAGCTGCGCGGTTGAGCGGAATCTCCATTTATAGGGTGCGCACGATTGCGTATGTACTCTCCGGCGTGTTTGCCGCACTGGCAGGGATTATCTTTACCGCTCGTGTCGGCTCGGGACAGGTGGATGCGGGTTCTCCGCTGCTCATGGAGGCGGTAGCGGCTGCGTTCGTCGGCTTTTCCGTGCTGGGAGCGGGCAAGCCGAATGTCATCGGTACATTCCTTGGCGCGTTTCTTATCGGTATCTTACTGAACGGTTTGACGATGCTGAACCTTCCCTACTATGCGTTCGATATCGTAAAAGGTGCAGTGCTGATATTCGCGCTGTCTATGACATACTTGCACATGTACCGCCGAAAATCGTAATCTGTCCTTACTCTGTTCAATTTGTGATATGATCGAAGGGAATAGAGACAATGATGGATAGGATATGAGGAGGCATACAATGACAGAGCGCACATATAAGGGATATTTGCTTGATTTGGACGGCACGGTTTACCGGGGCGGAGAAGTGATTCCGGAAGCTGTTACGTTTATCGGGACATTGAAAAAGCGAAATATCCCGTATTTGTACGTTACGAACAATTCCTCGCTGACACCGGAACAGTTGGCGGGGAAGTTACGGAAAATGGGGCTTGATGCTTCCCCGGAAGATTTCTTTACTTCGAGCATGGCCGTAGCGGAAACGATTGAGAAAATGGAGCGCCAGGAAGAAACGGGTGGCCCGGTAACGGTACTCGCTATCGGGGAGAGAGGATTGAAAACGGCGCTCGAAGGTGCAGGCTATAGCATCGTGGAGAAAGCCCCTGCTTCTTATGTGGTAGTCGGCATCGATCGTGAGTTCAGCTACGAGAAGATGAAGCAGGCGACGCTGGCAATCTACGGCGGTGCCCGTTTCCTGTCAACGAATTGCGACCGGGCGATTCCGACGGAGGAAGGCCTTGTGCCGGGGAACGGATCACTCACTGCTTCGATCGCATACGCAACGCGGACAGAGCCGCTGTATGTCGGTAAACCGGAAGAGACAATCATCAAGCTGGCGCTTGAGCGCCTCGGACTCCGTGCGGATGAAGTTTTGCTTATCGGCGACAATTTGGAAACCGATATTGCCGCCGGAGAGAGCAGCGGGGTTGATACGCTGCTGGTATACAGCGGATTCAGCCAGGAGTCCGATGTAGAGAAGGCGGCGGTGAAGCCGACATATACGGCACGCAGTCTGGCCGACTGGAACGTGTGAGTGGATAAAGAGAAAGACGGCAGCCGATTGCTCATATCGGATCTGCCGTCTTTCTTATTTTGTTCCAAAACGGCTATGGGCCAGCCGACTGGAAGCCGCAGCTGCAATCGCGCCCACGATATCGTCAAGGAAGGTGTGTACGTTTCCTTTATCTTTCTTTTTTTGATGGGATTCCTTTTTCTGATTTAAATCTTTTAAAATGCCGGGTTTTACTTTGTCGACGTATCCGTAGTTTGTGAATCCAATGCTGCCGTAAACGTTGACGATTGACAGGGCGAGAACTTCATCGATGCCATATAACCCCTCGTCCTGCTCCATCATTTCCTGCAACGGCTCCATCAGCATTCCTTTTTCAGCCAGAATGTCGAGCTGAATGCCGGTGATGATAGCGTTTTGAATTTCGCGTTTCTCAAGCACTTTTCTGATATTATATTCACAGGTCTCGCTGGATAAATCGGGAAAGTACGGTTTTTGCAAATACATGACCAATTCAACCAGATGGTCCATGGTCACTCCGCGCTCTTTCAGTAAGCGGTAGGCGGTTTCACGCACTTTTTCGTCTCGAACGGCATAATCCATGTTGCTCATTAGCTTCGCTCCCTTTTGTAAAATTTATGGGAAGATGCACTTACTGTTCCCGCCTCATTTTATATTTATTAAGTACGTCTTTGCCACCGGTAACCTCCAATACGGTGCCGGTGATAAAATCGGACGCTTCGCTGCAGAAGAATGCGATTGTCCGCGCGATGTCTTCCCCGGTTCCCGGGCGTCCCACCGGTGTATCAGGATCGCTCAGGGAACGTACGTCAGCGATATGTTTTTCCTTATCTTCCCCTATAATATCGCCCGGGCAAACCATGTTAGCGGTAATTCCGTGTTCCGCTTCCTCAAGCGCAATCGTGCGCGTCAGCGAGACAAGACCGGTTTTGGCGGCGGCGAATGCCGAACGGTACATCCAGCCGGGGGCGGTCTGCGCTTTCTCGAAGCCGATGGTGACAATACGTCCCCATTTGCTGCGGCGCATATGCGGAATTGTGGCCCGACATAAGTAGAAGGCGCTGGATAAATTGCCTTCTATCATATCGTGCCATTCGTCGAGGCTATAATCGGCGAGTTTTTTTCTTTTTTTTATGTAAGGACCGGCATTCAGCACAAGAATATCAAGATGCTCCCATGAGGAAATCAGCGTGTCGATCATCCTCTCGGCTTCTTCTGCACGGCTAACGTCTGCCTGCAGCAGCAGTACGCTGATGCCGTACCGTTCCTCCAATTCTTGCCGTAGCCTATCCGCTTCCGCAGCGCTGGAACGGTAATTGAGCGCGATATGAATGCCCTGCGCGGCGAGTTCGTGGGCAATGCGGACGCCAAGGCCTTTGGCACTTCCTGTAATCAGGGCCGTACGGTTGCGTTTCAAAAAACCATCCCTTCCTGCTTGGAATGTTTGATTAGCCTTTATTTAATTGTATATTAAGGTTATCAATGAAAGAAAGTATTGAACGTGTGAAAGTGTGGTGGAAGGTCATGACATATTATTTTTATGACAGAAGTGGACAGTTTATTTCTCTTACATTTGACCGGGAGCGTTTCCGGACAGATGCTCAGCATGTGCTCGTTTGGGCGTTTGCCGATGAGGCGGGCGAGAAGATTGTGCTGACACGCCATGGAAATAGAGGATGGGAAGTGCCGGGCGGCAAGGTGGAGATGGGGGAAACACCGGAGGAGGCGGCACATCGGGAATTGTTTGAAGAAACGGGCATAAGGGCAGCGGAATTGCATTGGATTGGACAATACATCATTTATCCGGAGTCTGGTAAAGGTTTGGTAGTGAAAAACATTTATGTCGGTATGGCGAGAGATTGGAATGACATTCCTGCGGGCTTTGAGACGTTGGAGCGGGGGATTTTCCCCGTATCGCTTATTCCGTTTCGCCTGAGTATGAGTCCGTTTATTCAGGATAATGTTTTTCCGCTATGCCGTGCATACATAGCCAAACACCTGCGGGAATTGCATGGTGTGAGGAAATAAAAAAGCGGTCCGTATGAGAAGGACCGCTTCTTATAGATTAGGTGTGCAGCGCTTCCCGGACTTTTCTCCGGGCAAGCGCTTTTTCGCGCAACTGTTCTCGGTGTTCAATGCGGTGTATCTGCCACATGCACCAGCTTGTAAACCCAAGTACCATCAACACACCGAGCACGACCCCTTCCCAGCCCATCCACTTGTAGAAGAAACCGAGGAAGAAGCTGCCAAGACTGCCGCCCAGATAATATGAAAGCAAGTACAGACTGGATGCGCTCGCTTTGGCAAATGCTGCATGGCGGCTAACCCAGGAGCTGGCCGCCGAGTGTGCGAAGAAGAACCCAAAGCTGGTCAGCAGCAGGCCGCCTCCGATTATCCATAAACTGTGCATGAGCGTGGCAAGTACACCGATCATCATTAAACCTATACCTATAGCGATACACCATGACTGGGGTATTTTGCGTGCCGCGCGTCCAGACAGTGTAGAGCTAATGGTCCCTGCCAGATACGTCAGAAACAGCATACTGACAATCGATGTAGGGAGATGAAACGGGGCGCCCTGAAGCAGATAAGTAATGTAGTTGTACTCGCCGATAAATACGAAGAACAGCAGTCCGCCAATCAGATAGGCGTATAAAAGCGTCCTGTTTTTCAGGTGGCGGGTAAAGTCGCCGGTCGCGGCTTTCCAGTCCAGGCGCTTTGGTTGAAAATGCTGTGAGCGGGGCAGCAGCCAGATAAATACAATCAAGCACAGCAGGCTTACAATTCCCATGGCAATAAATGCGCCGTGCCAGCCGATCCAATCGGTGGCAAATCCGCTGATGAGACGGCCGGACAGCCCGCCTATCGTATTGCCGCTGATATAGATGCCGATGGCAATGGTGAGTGCCTTTGTATCGAATTCTTCGCCGATATAAGCGATTGCAATCGCCGGAAGGCCTGCCAGGAAAAAGCCCTGCAGAACACGAAGCAATAAGAGCGTCTTAAATCCCGGAACGAAAGCGATAAGAAGCGTAATAACCGTCACGCACAACATCGTAATAAACATGACATTTTTTCGACCAATAGCGTCTGACAGCGGACCGTAAAACAGAAGAGACACGGCCAGCGCAAAAATTGTCAATGAGACGGACAGGCTCGATATTACCGGCGAAAGATGAAATTCTTCTGTAAACAGTGGAAGTAAAGGCTGTGGAAAATAAATGTTGGCAAACACAAGAAATGAAGCAATGCCAAGCGCTAGAGACGCCCGCCAGAACGGTTTGGTCCCTGCTTCAATCATGGTGATCATCTTCTTTCTTTATGAGAAGTTTTCTTGATTTGATGATAGCACCCTGCTATAAGTAAATAAAATATATTATTTTTATGACAATGATAACTTTAAGTTATGGTGATGGGATATGGAATTTCGGCAGCTGGAATTTTTTGTGGAGGTAGCCCGGCAACGCAGCTTTACGAAGGCGGCAGAGGAGTTGCTGGTGGCTCAGCCGGCCATCAGCAAAAGCATGAAGAAGCTGGAGCAGGAAGTTGGTCTTTTGCTGTTTAACCGGGCAGAGCGCAGAGTAGCGCTGACTGCAGAAGGAGAAGTATTTCTCAAACACGCGGAGCTGATTCTCGACCAGGTGGCGCGCGCGAAAGCGGAGATGGAAGAACTGAGCGGGCTGAAGAAAGGAGAGGTGCGAATCGGACTGCCTTCCATGGTCGGAACGTATTATTTTCCAGGATTGATCATTGATTTTAAAAAGATGTATCCTGACCTGCAGATTACCGTATACGAGCAGGGGGTAGTAAAAATTCGGCAGATGCTGGTGGATGGGGAGATTGATATGGGTGTAGTACTTGAGGATGATGCCACAGATGAAGTCGAAGTGCTGCCGTTTCTTAAGGAAGAGATGATCGTGTGCGTACCAGATTCCCATCCGTTTGCGGATCGTGACGCTGTTTCGTATGAGGAACTGACGAAAGAATCGCTTATTCTGTTTAAAGAAGGATATTTTCAACGGGAAATTATTGCACGGGCAAGCCGGATGTCGGGCATGCCGTTGAATGTTACGTTTGAGACAAACCAGATTTCATTGATTAAGTCGCTGGTGGCGAGAAAGCTCGGCGTTACGCTGTTCTTGCGCATGGTCATTGCGGACGATCCGCACCTTGTTTCGGTTTCGCTCGACCCACCGGTATACCTGCGGCTTGGAGTGGCATGGAATAAAAACGCTTATTTATCCAGGGCGAATCAAGCGTTTCTTTCCTTCTTAATGAATCGAATTCGCGGATGAAAGGAAAGATATAAGAAAAACACGCGGGCGTTGCCGCTCGTCCGTGAAAAAACCGGAAGCTTACAGCTTCCGGTTTTATATGACAGCGATTAGAAAACTTGTTGTACCTCAGTAATTCCTTCGACTTCCTCGATGAGTGCGCGCTCGATGCCCGCTTTTAGTGTAATGGTCGAGCTAGGGCAGCTGCCGCACGCGCCGTGCAGGCGAAGCTGAACCACACCTTCATCTGTTACGTCAACCAATTCGCAGTCTCCGCCATCGCGCTGCAGGAACGGACGCAGTTTATCTAAAACCTCTTGTACTTCTTCAAACTTTTTCGTGTCTGACATAAGGTTCATTCACTCCTTTCCAACATATTAATATTATATTACCCTTTTGTTGAGAAATCTATGGTTTTTCCCAGATTGAGTGCTTTGATGTTCACAAAACTTATAAAACAAAGTTGTTTGCTTGGTTATATTTTAGATATAATTTGTGTTATAATATGATGGCTCATAAGACATAATCATTCTGCGTCGAAAGGAAGAATAGTATGCAGGTTTATAGGAATATAAAGGAACTTATCGGAAACACGCCTATCGTGGAAATTACTTCTTTTGATTTGCCGGAAGGCGTACGTTTATTCGCAAAGTTAGAGTACTTTAATCCTGGTGGAAGCGTGAAAGATCGACTGGGTATCGAGCTTATTCGCGATGCCGAAGAGCGCGGCGTATTGAAGCCGGGCGGTACGATTATTGAGCCGACCGCAGGTAATACGGGCATTGGCCTGGCGCTGGCGGCAGTAGGCACGGGATACCGGGTTATTTTTGTTGTGCCCGAAAAATTCTCTGAAGAGAAGCAGGAACTTATGCGCGCGTTGGGCGCCGAAGTGGTAAATACGCCTACAGATAAAGGCATCAAAGGCGCCATTGAAAAGGCGAAGCAGCTTGAAGAGGAAATCGAAGGCGCTTTCTGCCCGCAGCAATTCAGCAATCCGGCCAATCCAGCCGCCCATTATAAAACAACCGGCCCGGAAATCTGGAGCCAAATGGAAGGCAATGTCGATGTATTTGTGGCAGGTGCCGGATCCGGTGGTACATTCATGGGAACGGCCCGTTATCTAAAAGAAAAAAATCCGCATATTAAAACTGTCATCGTCGAACCGGAAGGCTCCATTCTAAATGGGGGCGAGCCGGGTCCGCACAAAACGGAAGGAATCGGCATGGAGTTCCTGCCGGAGTTTATGGAGCCGAGCTATTTCGATGCCATTCATACGGTAGATGATGTAGACGCGTTCCGCTGGGTGAAGGAGTTGGCGGCGAAGGAAGGCATGCTGGTCGGCAGCTCCGCAGGTGCAGCGATGCATGCCGCGATGAAAGAGGCACAGCAGGCGAAGCCGGGCACCAATATTGTTACGATCTTTGCTGACAGCAGCGAACGGTATCTAAGCAAGAAAATTTACCAGGGAGGGATCTAAGCGATGAGAATGAAGACAAAATTGATTCATGGCGGTATAGACGGCGATCCGTTAACAGGGGCGGTTAATGTTCCGATTTACCAGGTTAGTACGTATAAGCAGGAGGGTGTCGGGAAACACAAAGGGTATGAGTATTCCCGTACAGGTAATCCGACTCGCCATGCAGTAGAGAGCTACATTGCCGATATTGAAGGCGGTGTGCGCGGTTTTGCATTCGCTTCCGGCATGGCGGCGCTTTCTACGATTGTGATGTTGTTCGACGCGGGCGATCACTTCGTAGTGGGTGACGATGTATACGGGGGAACATTCCGTGTATTGAGCAAGGTATTTAACCGTTTTGGCGTTGAAGTGACATTTGTAGATACGGGAGACGTGGAAGCGATTAAGGCTGCTATCCGGCCCAATACAAAAGCGGTCCTACTGGAATCGCCAAGCAACCCGCTGTTGAAAGTAACGGATATTGCCGCTGTTGCGGAAGTTACGAAAGAAAAAGGACTCTTGCTTGTGGTCGATAATACATTTATGACCCCATACTGGCAGAATCCGCTGGAGCTGGGTGCAGATATCGTGTTCCACAGCGCAACAAAGTATCTGGGCGGCCATAGCGACGTAGTAGCCGGGCTTGTCGTAGTGAAGGATGAGGAATTGGGCGAGCGCATGCATTTTGTACAGAATTCCGTCGGTGCGGTGCTCGGACCGCAGGATTCATACTACCTGCTGCGCGGCATGAAGACGCTTGGCGTCCGCATGGAAGAGCACGAAGCCAATGCGCGCCGCATTGCGGAATGGCTGTCCCAGCGTGAAGATGTCAAAAAAGTATTCTATCCGGGTCTGAAAAACCATCCGGGTTATGATATTGCGGCCAAACAAGCACGCGGATTCGGCGGTATGATTTCATTTGATGTGGGAAGCTTAGAGAGGGCAAATCAAGTATTGTCCCGCGTAAAAATCTTTACGCTGGCGGAAAGCCTGGGTGCGGTCGAAAGTCTGATTTCTGTTCCGGCTCAGATGACTCACGCTTCTATCCCGGCGGAGCGCCGCGCAGAATTGGGCATTACAGACGGTCTTATTCGTATCTCCGTTGGTATTGAAGATGTGGAAGACCTGATTGAAGATCTGGAGCAGGCCCTGGCATAAGGGGGTTCATGCTATGGAGATTCTTGTTTTCGGGGCGGAGCAGCTCTGCGCAAGCTGTGTGAACCTTCCGTCGGCCAAAGATACGGCAGAATGGCTTCAGGCGGCGCTTGAGAGAAAATACGGCTCAGGCATTGCCGTCCGGTATGTCGATATCGACCAGCCGCTTGAAGGCATGGAGGCCGATTTTGCGGCACGCATTCATGCCGAAGAATTCTGGTATCCCCTGGTTGTTCTGCAGGGACAGGTCATTGGAGAGGGGAATCCGAAGCTTAAAGACATTCAACAAGCGATTGAAAACATAAGGTTAGGATGATTCATTATGCGGCCTATGGTCGAATTTTGCGTCAGCAATCTATCACTCGGATCCGGAACAGTAAAGAAAATTTTAGAAGAAGAAAACGAGGTCGACGTGCTGGAGTATGGCTGCCTCGGTAACTGTGGCCAATGCTTTGTCCAGCCGTACGCGCTGGTAAACGGTACGTTGATTTCCGGCAAGGATGCTGAGGAACTGCTTGCAGCGATTAAAGCGCAAATCGAGCAGGCAAAAGCTGAAGATGAAGCCTGGCGCGAACTTGGATTTTAAACATAAATGGCTGGAAGAGTCAGGAAGAGGAAATATTCTCACTTCCGTCACTTCCCGGCCATTTTTTTATGTCATATTTGTGAAAATATTCACAAATAAAACCGCATCATCAGGAAAAGATGTACAATACAGGTGAAGCCAGATAATACATCCAAGAATGAAATGATAGGCACCCTATAAAAAGGAGAGGAAAAGTCATGATGGTTACATGGCTCAGAGAAAGCAAATGGTCGGCAGGCATATTGGCTTTATTACGCGTATGGTTAGGTTATACGTGGATAACTTCAGGATGGGGGAAAATCACGGAGGGCTTTCAAAGCGCCGGATTCCTGAAAGGCGCGGTAGCGAAAGCGACAGGGGATCATCCGGCGGTACAAAGCTGGTGGGCAAGCTTCATCGAAGGGTTTGCGCTTCCGAATTCTGCTTTCTTCGATATCCTGATTCCGTGGGGAGAATTTCTGGTAGGGATCGCATTAATTGCCGGATTACTTACTACTTTTGCAGGTTTGATGGGAATTGTTATGAATTTCGCATTTTTGTTCAGCGGAACAACCAGTATTAACCCGCAGATGGTTCTTTTCACCTTTTTCCTTCTTGTAGCCGGCCGCAACGCAGGACGTTACGGTTTAGATGCCTATGTGCTTCCTTTCCTGGATAAATGGTTTCATCGGGAACATGAGATGACGATTCATAAAGGGAAAAGTAAAGCTTCATAGACGAGCTTAGCCGCCATAAACTGAACATGCCGGTGGATGAGATGGTCAGATTGCGAGATCAGGGACAGGAAGGGGTCTGGGAAGGTAATGAAAAAACACCAACAAATTTGTTGGTGTTTTTTCTATAGAGGTTAGAAGTAAGAAGTTTGAAAAAGGGTTTCGCCTTCTTCTTCCCTGAAATCCAGCCTCATTAAGGATAGAAAGATAGTTGTTTTCTAAATTAATACTCTTTAATGATATTATAGAATGTATCACGCTCTACAGGTTGTTTGCCTGCGCCTTTTACAAGCCAGATGAGCTCGTCGCGTGTCAGCGCCGATTGCGTCAGCGCTCCTGCCGCGTGGCTAATGCGCTCTTCTACCAGTGTGCCGTGTACATCGGAAGATCCGAAGTTTAGCGCCATCTGAGTCAGCTGAGTACCAATGTTAATGAAGTACGCTTTAATGTGCGGGAAGTTATCCAGCATCAGGCGGCTGATCGCCATTGTTTTCATGTCATCGAATGCGGAAGTGCGGCGTTTAATCGAAGCGGTCGCTTTCTTCGGTTGAACCGCCAGCGGGATGAATACCATAAATCCGTTTGTTTCGTCCTGTAGTTCGCGAAGGCGGAGCATGTGAATAAGGCGCTCTTCCAGTTTTTCGATTGAGCCGTACAGCATCGTCGCATGCGTTTTAAGGCCAAGCTTGTGTGCAATACGGTGCACGTTCAGCCATTCGTCTGTACTTGCTTTTTCCGGACTCATTTTCAGGCGGTATTCCTCCGTGAGAATTTCCGCACCTCCACCCGGCAGCGTATCGAGGCCAGCTTTGATCAGCTCCTTTAGTACTTCCTCTTCCGTCATGCCGGTCATTTGCGCGAAGAAGACAATTTCTGCACCGGTGTACGCCTTGATGGTCACATTCGGATAATGCTTCTTCAGTGTACGGATTGTATCTATGTAATATTCGAATGGCACGGTATGATTATGTCCGCCGACAATGTGGAATTCGCGCAGGGAAGGCGACATACCTTTCTCCACATAGGCCAGCAAATCTTCTTCGTTCATTGTATATGCGCCTTCTTCGCCCGGGTCCCGGCGGAAGCCGCAGAATTTACAGTGTGCTTCGCATACGTTGGTCGGGTTGATGTACATGTTTTCGATGAAGTACACCTTGTTGCCGTTTTTGCGAAGATTAACATAGTTAGCCATCTGTCCGATGGTCAGCAAATCATTGGAGTTGTACAGTGTCATGCCATCTTCTAGCGTTAGGCGTTCACCGTTTTCCACCTTTTCGATAATGGGCAGCAGGGCTTCGTCCTGGATGAATGGTTTGGTAAATACGCTCATGTTTTTTCCCCCTTAGGTAAAACTAATCAAGCACGCGCAGTATGTTATATTAGGTAATTATATTCATAACAACGTCCCCTTTTGGGGATTGTAATGCAAAACCATTCTCTCATTATAGAATTAATTTATCGATCCAACAAGAGAAGAACCCTATATCCTTATGTTAAATAAGTAAACTTTTTTGTATAATAATGTGAGTAACCTTGAGACAAACGAAAATTTCTAGTATAATTTTGATACAGAGAGGATTGCATGTACAGTCCTGTAAGGAGGGAATTCATAATGATTAGCCTTACTGAAAATGCAAGCAAGAAGATTAAAGAAATGATTGCCAGTGAAAATAACGATAACTTATTCCTGCGTCTTGGCGTGCGCCCTGGCGGCTGCAGCGGCTTTTCTTACGGCATGGGCTTTGACGATGAAGCGCAAGAAGGCGATGTTTTTTTCGATACGGACGGTGTAAAAGTGGTTGTGCATAAGGACAACATCCGTTTTCTGGACGGTGTAAAGATTGACTATAAAGAATCGATGATGGGCGGCGGGTTTACCATTGATAATCCGAACGCGGTAGCATCTTGCGGCTGCGGCTCTTCGTTCCGCACGAAAGAAGAAGCGGGTACACCGAACGAGTGCTAATCGGTTGAAGCACGGTATATCAGCGTTTTTGGACGTTTTAGAGATTGCGCGGATCTGAACGCTGATTTAGATGGTAGCCTTCCGATTATTTTACACAGGATTGCGGATAACACGCTAAAGGTGGTGATTATTTATATCCAAAAGGTATAGTAAAAACCCTAAAATAGCGAAAATAGGGCTGTTAATTGTGCCTCCTATTGGTGGATACGAAATTATCCATTGATAGGAGTTTTTTTGTTTTGGCGTTAAATAAAGAAGCAACGTCGTACACTCGTCGGGGAAATATCAGAACAAAAGGAGTACCCACGGTTGATATTTGAGCAGACAATAGGGGTAGTTATTCCCGCGAAAACAGCGGAAGGATTACGTGAGCGTACGTTATTCGATTATAGCCAGCAATGGAAATACTTCGTTAATTGGCTTACAGAAAGATATGAAATCACGTATATAGATGAGCTCACACCGGACATTTTCCATAACCACATTAACCATATGAAGTATGACGCTAAACGTTATGATGGGCATAAGTACAAGAAAACCGCGCTTGGTCCCGATCTCTTCGCATTCTGTAAAGTTGTTGCTACAGCTGATTAGCGAAAATAAAAAGCACTTTACGACTGACCGTATTTTCTTATCTTGCTACGGCGAGTCATTAGGGGCGAATCAGTTTAACAAGTGATTGAAGTATTACGGAGAGAAGGCAAGGGTAGAAGGGAAGAAAATGACCGCGCACGTTTATCGTCATACGCGGGCAAAAAATATGATACTCAATGGCTGTGATGCGTTTGCATTGCAGAAGATGGGTGGATGGTCAGACATAAGGACGATACGTAGATATATCTAAATAGAAACGAACGATTTAAGAAAGAGACACGATGAATCATCGCCAGTAAATAAGTTTGTTGATCGTCGTCACATAAGATAAAAATTCGCACATAAAAGAAAAAGCACTGTGAGCTAACACAGGACCACTCCGAACGGATGGTAACGGCTAACGACGCTGCCTTTGTCGCATTGTCAAAACGTATGAATGACCGTACAAAGCCGCATATTGTTTCCCTGCCCGCGTATTACCGGACAACGCTGGAGAACGAAATGGGTCGCCAAAGGGCAACGTCTATTCAACGATAAAGGGAGCAGTGGGAATGGGAAAGGAAACGGCAGGAGTATGAGATATTTGAACCATATAACTGGTTGTAGGAGTAAGAAGTTATTAATAAGTTAGAGGGAGGAGAACCGGGACAACCGTTTCTCAATGGGTACAGGCGAACTCGCAGATTAAAAATTCTGACTTGATTTACGTAGGGTAGACCTTAACGTGGCCTGTGACCAATCCGCAAATTGCGGATTGGTTATGGTCGGAATATTTCGGCTTATTTGCGCGACTGCTGTACACCGAATCGAAAGGGCAGCCGTTTGACGGGCAGGTAGCTATGGCGGTTGTGGTTCTGAACCGCGTGGCCATCCCGGATTTTCCGAATACAGTGTGCGGGGTTATTTATGAACGTTATGGAAGCATCTTGGCGTTCAGCCCGGTTGATAATGGCCAGATCGGTAAACCGGCGGATGAAACGGCCAAGCGAGCCGTTCGAGAAACGATGCCGGGATGTGATCCGAACAAAGGTGCTGTATTCTTCTATAACCCGGAACTCACGTCACAGTCGAATTGGATTCGTTCTCACACGGTGACAGTCCGCATTGCCGACCATGTTTTCTGCAAGTAAAAAGCGAGGGGGTTGTTTCCCTCGCCGTACATACGAAAGTTTACGATTGTGGATCAAAATCATTGAGCTCCCTACTTATTCATACCAAAAGTATGCGGATCCTTTCATTTTCTAGTATGAAAACTATAATAAATTCCACAGACCATCAAAGTAATACAGGTTCCTATTAAAAAGGTATAAATATTAAAATACAATATATTAGTATATTGATTAAACCAACCTAAGTTAAAAATCTGTGAAGTAGGAATAGAAGGCCCTCCTCCTAATTGTATTAACCGACGTTTAACGAGGTGAACTTCTCCTACTACACTTATTCCTAATAATAAAAAATTCATAAAAATAAATATTCTATTGTTTTTTCGGCTATATTTTTTGAATAATGCATAGGAATACATAGCTAAAGAAGCTAGAAAATATATGAAAATAAATAGTGTCGGATAAATAAAAGGCGTTCCATGATTTATCTCTCTAGAATTTATATAAGGATCTTCAGTAAAAGATGAGACAAAAAAAAATGAGATACTACTAAGTATTAATCCTAAACAGACATGTGAGAGACCTTTCTGATCAAAATTTAAGTTTTTTCTCCATTTCCAATGATTAAAAATCAAAAACAAGGAAAATAAAATATAACAGAAAGAAATTCCAAGTACAAGAATGGTACTTGGGTAATGCTTTGCTACATAAAAAAGCTCATCTAACCTCCCATTGGTTATTGTCGTAAAATCACTTGCTTGCCAGCGAGCCATAGCATAAATGGTTGAAAAGATTACTATAGAAAAAACGAACTGAATGACATATAAAAAACCACGCAAGGGTATTACCCCTCCTCTTAAATATTTTGAAGTATTCTAACCGCTTTTAAATTTCCCTATTAGATACATTTTTAGTCACTAGAATTCAAATACATATTTTTACTTTTTTGTAATTATTTACACGATTATATTGAAATATTATCCATTTATAGTATAATAAGTGTATTGGAAAATTTCAACAAAGAAAAAATTAGGGGGAGGTATTTATTATGAAAAAAGAGAACGTCAAAAAAATAAAGCATTTAAGTTTTGTTTTAGGAGCCATCACTCTATCTATGAGTCTGTTATTCACAACACCAACACCAGCATCTGCATCCACAGAAACTCAAAACTCTAAAACTATACCTTCAACTATTAAAGATATTACAGCTACAGAACCTTCAACAACAGAGCTTCAGGGGCCTAAAAATTTTGTATCTCCTTCAGAATCTTTGCAAGGATCTAGAAATTTCTCATCTTCTTCTGAGAATAACATCATTTCTGAGCTTATGTCTTCAGGTTTGCAATACTATACTTTTGGAGAAACATCTTTTCAAAGTTATGTTTGGGTAAGAGGCGGATATGTATTTCCATATGTTCAATTTATAGATGCTGAAGTGGCATCTGGTACTGCACACATCGCTTATGAATATTATGATCAGAATGGTAAATTCCTCTATCGTGATGAAAGGAAGGGGTCTGGTTGGTTGGTTGCAAATCCAGAAAGGGGGCCTATGAAAATTAAAATAGTCAATCTAGGGAGTTCCAAAGTTACATTGAAATATGGTAATGTAGGTTATTATAACTAA
>NZ_BJXX01000035.1 GCF_007991215.1 Aneurinibacillus danicus | reverse complement strand
GGGGGTGCGACTGAACAGTCGTTTGCCGTTGCTCTGTCCTATCGTTTATTATAAAAAAGAGGCAGAAAGAAACGGAAAAGAGGGAAATAGATGGGTGCACGAAAGACATGGGATGAATATTTTATGGATCTGGCTTACATGGCTGCTACACGAGCCACATGTCCCCGCCGCCATGTGGGGGCGGTACTGACCAAAAATCGAAAAGTGCTGGGGACAGCCTACAATGGAAGTCCGAGCGGAGTCGATTCCTGTCTGGATGTAGGATGCATGCTGCATAATTACTATGAAACAGACGAGAGAGGCACAATCGTGGAAAAACAAAAATGCATCCGCACGATTCACGCCGAACAGAACCTGCTGCTGTTTACCGACCAGGAAGATCGGCAAGGCGCCACGGTATATGTGACTGACCAGCCGTGCTGGACATGCGCTAATCTCATTGCTAATAGCGGTATTGCGGAAGTGGTGTATCACCGGGCATATGCGAAAGATTACGAGAAGGTGGCCAGGCTGTTCGGACAGAAAGGCATCGAGTTCCGCCAGATGCAAAAATATACACCGCCGCTTGGTGTCAAGATGGAATTTGTTGATTGAGATAAAAATTTTTGTGAAATACGCAAAAACATGGTATGGATGATAAATAAGGGGGTAAAGATGTAGCAAGAGGATATATTCTTTCGAACTACGAACGAGGTGATTTCAATGCAACCAAATGTCGCGGCAGTCCGTGGTGTGTGTGATAACTTTCAAGCTCCGCAGGAAAGAACAGACGATGTGTACCGCATTGTAGAAGAGGCGAAAGGCCGCCCTGAAATCACGGTAGAAGAGAAAAAGACAATGCAGGGCACACTGCTGCTTGGTTTCTATACTGAACATGGCGTATTCCGTTTAGTAGTACAAGCGGGTCTGCCGATTAAAGGCCGGCTCTATATAAACGGGATTACCGAAGAAGAAATGGTAAGTAATCCGCTTATTCGCCTATTCTACGGTGCCGTCTACTTAATGGGAGCAAGTGGTATGCTTCGACTCTATGAAGAAGGGGTAAGCAAAGACATTTATTTCCGTGAAGGCCGCATCTACGAAAACAACGGATTCGGCGGGGAGACAGAGCTTGCCAATATTCTGGTAGACCAATATATCGAGCAGCAAATTGTCGAAGGCCGTATCAATTTTCTGCTGGAGAAGCTGAATGATTGTATCGAACAGCAGGAAGAGCCAAATATGCATATGATTAAGCAGGAGCTATCAGAACTGACGGATCAGTGGAACGAGTTGCAGAGATACTAAAAGGAAAGAGTGAAAAACTCTTTCCTTTTTTTTACATTTAACTTGCCTTCTATGATAAGATAAAAGGAAAAGAGAGAAGAGAACGAGGGGATAGTTTCAATGAGGAAAAAGGCGAAGGCCTTTTTCTTCCCTGGATCTTTTTTCTTCTTCAGTTCTTTTTTCTCACGATTTTCACATAAAAGGGAGAAAGGAAGGAGAGCGGGATGGAGATTGTGCTTCCAAGACTGAACCGGCTGGTTCCTTCGCTGGAGTCGACGTTTCATAAGCTGGTGGAAGAACAGGGAGAACTAAGTGAAGCGATTCTTAGCTGGATGGAAGAGCAGGGAACGCCCCGTGCGCGTGAAGCGCTTTTGAATGTGGCCAGAGAGCTGCTCGACGTGGCTCAGACGTGCATTTCCATGACATTTGTACTGGAAGAATTGGCGCCGGATGTACGCCTGGAGCAAATGATCGATGATCACCTGGATAAACTGCTGCGTAAAGGCTATCTGCAGAGCATATCCGGCGATGTATATAGTAAGGTGAATGAAGAGGGATTTCGGGAAATGAGCCTGCCGCGCCTGGTGATTCCAGGCGTAACGCTTGATAGCACAGTGCTGAACATTTCGGTGGCGATCGGTCGTTTTGCCCAGTGGATTGGCAAGTTTCGCGGTGCCAGCGGTGAAGCCCGAATCTATACTGATGAACAAGTGCTAAGAGGTTGCGGATTAAATTTACTGCATATTGCTCAGTGCTGTTTTACTATGCTTTATATACTGGAAGACACGTTTTTAATGGACATTGATGCGCTTATGCGTGCACATATAGAGAAGTTGAAACAGCGTGGGTATGTAGGATAATGATTCGGCAGCGGGCGCTTTTGATTTATAGTTTGTACATGCTGGGCGGGCTTGTTTGCGCTTCTCGGTTTGTTCACAGCGCCCGGATGGGTCTTGGTTTGTGTATAGTGGTTGTGATTGTCGGAATGATGCCCCGGTTTTGGAAAAATAGAGTACCTCCTTCTATTGTCATAGTTGGGTTGCTATGTTTTTGTACGGGATTTACGCACTATGTCTGGACGGAGAAACGCAATGTAAGTGTGCTGCCGGAAGAAGCGAATGCGGCGTTTTCCGGAATTATCGAAAGTGCAGTGAAGTTTGACGGAAATCGGTGCAGGTTTATTGTGCGTATGGACAGGCTGGATAATAAAGATTTGCCGCATGCGGAACGGGTACAGACAACGCTCTATTTTCGGGATAAGGCCTCCTGGATGAAAGCGCAGCAGACGCTTGGGTTTGGAACAAGGATCACCGGAGAAATAGAGCTTGCGCTTCCTATAGCGCCCACCAATCCTGAAGCGTTCAACTACCCTGAGTATCTTCATTGGCAGCGAATTCACCGTATCGGAAAAATAAAAGAAGCGCAGACGCTTTCCTATGATGGGAGAAGCCTAAGTTTTACGGGAGCTATGGTCGCATCCCAGCAGTGGCTTGCGGAACGCACGACAAGGCTGTTTGCGCCGGAGTCGGCGGGCCTCCTTGCCGGAATGCTGCTAGGAGCTGTGGATGAAATCGATACCGATTTGTACGCAACGTTTTCCTCACTTGGTCTGACGCATGTAATTGCGATTTCCGGACAGCACATTACCCTGTTGATTGCAGGCTTGGTCTATACACTGCGGCTATGCGGCGTAACCAGACGGCGGGCCTACCTGGCGACCGCATTATTCCTTCCTCTTTATGTAGCGATGAGCGGATCAAGCGCTTCGGCTGTCCGTGCGTTAGTCATGGGAGAGTTTGTGCTGCTCGCGCTATTGACAGGAAGAATCAGGGACGGATGGAATCTGATTGGAGCCGCTTTTTTAATTATGATAGGATATGATCCGTACTATATTCATAATATTGGCTTTCAATTGTCGTACCTTGTTACATTTGGCCTGCTGGTGTTCGTGCCGCCGTTGACAGCCAGGTTTACCGTCGGCCCTGCGGCTTTATGTAGGCTGGCCGCGGTAACAATAGCAGCGACCGTGGTATCATTCCCGCTTACCATCTACTACTTTCACATCTATTCTTTTTTATCACCGATTATCAATTTTTTGTTTGTTCCTTTTATCAGTGTAATCGTTGCGCCACTTGCGGCACTCGCTCTTCTTTTGGGGAGTGTACACCCGGCTCTGGGATTTCTGCCGGCTAAAATCGTCGATTTATTTTTGCTCCCTGCTTTGCAACTGCTACAGATGATAGAAAAAGGGCAACTGTTAAGGAGCGCTTTTCGGTCTCCTTCCATGTGGTGGATGATAGGGTATTTCTGCTGGCTTATCTTCCTTGCCGGATGGTTGTATGATAAAATAACCTTAAATTGGAAAGCGAAACTCGGCTTCATTCTTTGTCCTTTGATTTTATTTGGTTCTCTCTTTTTTTCCTGGCCAAAAAAGGAAGTGACCGTTACTTTTTTGGATGTAGGACAAGGGGATGCGATTGTAATCGAGACACCTCGTAAAACCGTATTGATTGACGGCGGAGGGCCTCCGCCGCGCTGGGGAGAACAACCGTGGGAAAGAAGGCGCGATCCGTACAATCCCGTCAAGTCGGTCGTTATGCCTTTTTTGCATGCAAGAGGCATTTCTTCGCTTGATTTGCTTGTTCTGACACATGGCGATAGCGATCATATCGGCGGGATTTCTTACCTGCTTGAAAATATGCCGGTCCGGCAGGCACTGGTTAACGGCCTGCCTGCTAAGATCGAAGTTGAAAAAAAAGTCAATCAATTACTCCACGAAAAACGTATTCCTGTTGTAGAAGCGAGACAGGGGCAGATATGGCGAGAAGAACCCGGCATCGTATGGCGGGTTCTGAATCCTGCGCAAAGAATTGTGACAGAGGAAGATAATGCAAATTCGGTAGTTTTATTGCTTGAAGCCTATGGTTTTCATCTCCTTTTTGCCGGAGATTTAGAGAGAGAAGGCGAAGAGCGTTTGTTGCGCGAGAACCTGGTGGAGCCGGTAGATGTATTGAAAGTCGGCCATCATGGCAGCAAAGGCTCTACCTCGCAAGCATGGGTGGACCGTGTGACACCGAAGCTGTCTGTGATTTCAGTCGGCAAAGAAAACCTGTATGGACACCCGCATCGCGAAGCAATTGAAAGGCTTGCAAAAAGAGGCGGTGTTGTTCTTCGTACGGATGTTTGTGGTGCAGCGGTAGTGCATATAAAGAGAAACATGATTACATACGAAACCGTTAGCGTATCTGCTGCCTGCAGATAGTTTTTTAGACAGTAGTGCAACATTTTGTGCAACATTTAGTATATACCTTACGTCTGAGGTATTGAGAGGGGAGGCACGGGCGTGGTTGATGCAGAGTTAATACGCTCCGCCCAGAACGGGGATCGAGAGGCTCTTGTGCAATTGCTTGAGTCCATAGAGCATTCTGTGTACCGCACCGCGTTTTATATACTGGGGAACGAGCACGACGCGCTGGATGCTTCTCAGGAAGCATTGATCCGAATTTATACAAAAATCAATACCTACCAGGAGAAAGCGAAATTTTCGACCTGGGTGCAGCGTATCGTGACCAACGTATGCATAGATAAATTTCGCAAAAAGAAAGAGACTGTATCGATCGACCAGCACGAGCTTACACTCTATGATTTCCAAAACGTAGAGCAAGAAGTGGAACGGGCGGATGTAGCGGAAGAAGTAAGGGAAGCGATTAAGCGCCTTCCTGAACATCAGCGCACTGTCGTTACACTGCGCTACCTTCAAGATTTATCATACGGAGAAATTGCGGAAGTAATGAACATGCCGTTAAATACCGTAAAATCATACCTCTATCGGGCCCGACAACAACTTCAGGAATTACTGCATGAATATCAGAAAGGTGGTGTGTAGAGTGAGTTGCGAAGAAGCTTACGAGTGGATGCAGCGTGATTTGGACGGCGAGCTTGACGGTGCGGAAAAAGAAAAGTTGATGCGGCATCAAGCATTGTGCCGGGATTGCGCGTCCTTATATGAACGCTTGCACTCTCTCTCTACGCATCTAGAACAGCTTCCTATGGTCGAACCCCCGTTTAGTATCGTGAAATCCATTCTGCCTGAGCTTGACCGTATTGATCGTGAGCGAAACCTTCCGCCTTTTGTCCAGGAACAGGCGGCGGCGATCGAAATGCCGCGGCGGAATAACAAGGCAATCTGGTATCGTTATATCGGCGGCGCAACGGCAGCCGGACTGCTGATTTCCGCTATTGTCTTTATGCTGGATAAACCGGAGATGAAACAATCGGCGTTTTCTTCTTCGCAGATGCCCCAGGTTCAGGATGCAACCGGTACAAAGCCGAAGTCTAAGGCGTTTATTGTAGCGAACGAACAGCGTGAACCGCGGCAGGAGGCAGAGGGGGGTCCAGCGAAGTCTCCTGCCTCCGATGGAACAACGGAAGAAGCACCGGCTGCAGATGCTTCTGGCTCCAAATCGGCCGTTGGTGATACAGCGCCGTTGCAGGGGGATACAAAGAGTGCGTCGCCATCCTCCAGCGTTCATGCTTCTGCCGGAGAACAATCGAAGAGCGAAGAGGCGCCCGGGTCGGAAGTCGAACAGAATCAAAAATCAGTGAATAAGTCATCTTCCGCTCAGCCAAGCTCTGATGTTGAGACGGCCAGGCCGACCGAACCGAGCGGGGAGCCAGCGGAATCCGAAGTGGCGATCGCCGGGGCACCGGACGCTCCCGTAGATAACGGTGCACTGGCTGATAAAGCCGCGCCCGCTCCGAAGGACGGAAAACCTGGAATAAGCGGAACTCTGGCGTTTATCCAGGAAGAAGGGCAGCGGCCGAAGAGAGAGGCAAAGGCGGGAGCCGCCGCTTTGGCGGATAATACGTACAAGCCACCGGGCAAGCCGTCACCATCTCAGGAGTTTTTCGTAAGCAAGACCGACAATGCTCTTCTGGTGCGCAACGCAGGCGGTGGAATCGAGTTTGTCACTCATACATGGAACGAGGCGTATAATGTATCTTATCGTTGGATTGAAGATAAGAAGATCATCTATAAACTCGAATACATCGGTCGACCGGACGGAGGGGAAGCATCCGCTCCGCAGGAGTGGCTGATTGACCTTGAGAAAAATATTGAACGTCCACTTTTCAATAAATAAGCACGCTTTTTTTTTAAGATGCGTATGATGTAGTAAAAGCAGCGGTGCTTATCGCTCGGTCTCCGGAAAAAGGGCCCCCCGGACCCAGAGCGTTTACATATACGCACAGCCTTCCAAAGGCCATGGCACACGTTTGCCATGGTTTTTTATTGGTATAGGAAAGTAGATTCGTTTTACAGTGATAAAGCAAAATATACTTTCCCTCCACTAGTAAGCGAGTTTTTCTCATTGTCTTCGATTTTCAGCGGCATTCTTAATTTTATATAATGGAAAAGGGAAGCTGAGGTGAAAGAAAGTGGAGATACGACAGATTATGCGGGATATCAAACAGGGCAAGATTGCACCGGTATATGTCCTTTACGGTACGGAGCAGTATATGATGGACGAGCTGGTACGTTTGATTGAAGGGAAAGCCTTGGATGAAGCAAGCCGTGACTTTAACTACAGCACATATGACCTGCGGGAGACACCGATTCAGCTGGCGCTGCAGGATGCTGAGACTTTCCCATTAATGGGAGAGAAGCGCGTTGTCCGTGCATCGCATGCCGTGTTTCTAACCGGAGCGAAGCCGCCGTCCGGTGTTCCCGAGCACGACCTGGATGCACTTACGGCATATATAAGCAATCCTCCGGACTATTCCGTGCTGATTCTCGAAGTGGCGCAGGACAAGCTTGATGAGCGAAAAAAGGTGGTCAAAGCGCTGAAAAAAGACAGTATCGTGGTGGAATGCGTCCCCCTAAAAGAAGCAGCCCTGATCGAGTGGGTGATTCGGCAGGCGAAACGGTACAATGTAGTCATGGAACCTGCGGCGGCAGAGCTGCTGATTATGATGAGCGGCACACAGCTGCGTCAACTGGATAAAGAGATTGAAAAAATGGCCGTATATGCAGGGGAAGACGGGGAGATTACAGAGCAGACGGTAGAGGCGCTGGCAACGCGCGAGTTGGAGCACGATATCTTCCGTTTAATTGATAAAATCGCCCGTCTGCAAATCGAGGATGCGGTTCGCATGTACTATGACCTGCAGCGGCTGAACGTTGGAAGCAGCGAGACGAAAGGGGAGGGCGAGCCGCTCAAGATTCTTACGCTGCTGGCCCGGCATTTCCGCATTCTGCTGCAGGTAAAGGCGCTGCAGCCGCACGGATATTCCCCGCAGCAGATGGCCTCGATGCTCGGCATTCATCCGTATGCAGCTAAACTGGCGAATGAGCAGGCGCGCGCCTTCAGTGAGAAAGCGCTTAAGGGTATTCTGCACCGGCTTGCTGAAGAAGACGTGCGCATTAAAACAGGGCAAATTGATAAAGTATTTGCGCTTGAGCTATTCATATTGGGCTTAAAAGATATGATGCATCCGACTCCATAAGAAAAAGCGACCTGGAATGGGTCGCTTTTTCTTGATATGAATGCATTCATATATGCTTAAGCGGACAGGCCGTTAACCTTCTTAGCCAGACGAGACTTCTTGCGGGAAGCTGCGTTTTTGTGGATCAGACCTTTGGTTACTGCTTTGTCCAAATGTTTGCCGGCAACTTGCAGTGCAGTTTTAGCTGCTTCCAAGTTTCCTGCTGCTACAGCGGCTTCTACTCCTTTAATCGCAGTGCGAAGGGCAGATTTTTGAGCGGCACGGTGTGCACGGCGCTTTTCGATTGTTTTTGTACGCTTGATCGCAGATTTAATATTTGGCATGAGATTCACCTCCTTGGTGAATAAGATACTACTTTTATAAAGTCAACAAGAGAAATTGTATCATGTGCACCGGGGGTTTGCAAGAAAGTTTTTCTTCGCATAAACAAAGCTGGATCAGGAGAGTGTAAAAATGAGGTGATGTGTATGGACAAGCAGCTGGATTTAAGCGTATATGCAGTGCGGACAGACCTGGCGCTTGAAGCACGCGAGATGGCGTCACGAGAACGCTCCGAAGAGATTCCCGGCGTTCGTTTTCACAGCGAAGAAGAGAACGGAATTACCGTTTCGAAAATGGTCATCGAGACGATGGAGGGGGCCGAGCGAATCGGCAAAATGCCGGGGCGCTACGTTACGTTGGAAGTGCCGGGCCTGCGCAATCAGGATTCTGAGCTGCAGGACCGGGTGGCAACCCGGTTTGCCCGTGAGTTTCATGCGTTCCTAAAGGATATCGGCATTCAGGAGGGAGATAGTGCATTAATTGTCGGCCTGGGCAACTGGAATGTAACACCGGATGCAGTTGGTCCGATGGTGGTAGAGAACGTACTGGTGACCCGGCACTTGTTCGAGCTTATGCCTGAGCAGGTGGAAGAAGGGTACCGTTCGGTTAGTGCCGTTTCTCCCGGTGTACTCGGAATTACCGGCATTGAAACAAGCGAGATTGTGTACGGTATTATTGAGAAGACCCGGCCGGATTTTGTCATTGCGATTGATGCGCTCGCATCCCGTGCGCTTGAACGGGTGAATACGACCGTCCAGATTTCCGATGCGGGTATTAGCCCTGGCTCCGGTGTAGGAAATAAGCGAAAGCCGCTTACGAAAGAAACGCTTGGTATTCCGGTTATCGCGGTAGGCGTGCCGACAGTAGTCGATGCCGCAACGATTGTCCATGATGCGATTACGTATATACTCGCCCATCTCGGTCGTCAGGTGAAAGAGGCAAAAAATCCGAAGCCGGCAGGTAGGCTTGTGCCCGGCGGCTTTACCTTCCCCGGCAAGGTTGAACGGTATACGGAGGAAGATATGCCGAATGAAGCGGAGCAAAAGGCGATTCTTGGCATGATCGGCGAGCTTGCAGAGGAAGAGAAGCGGCAGTTGATTCATGAAGTGCTGGCTCCGCTCGGTCACAACCTTATCGTCACACCGAAAGAGGTGGATGACTACGTTGAAGACATTGCCAATATCATCGCCAGCGGACTCAACGCCGCTCTTCACGGAGCTATCGACATGGAGAACGTGTCTGCCTATACTCATTAGAAATATGATATGAACAAACAAGCCGTGCGCCGCACAGTTTCTTTTCAGCAAGGAAGATGCACTGTCCGTGCGATGAAGTTCGAACGGGAATCGCCAAACATCTGAGCCGACCGAAGATGGAGACAATGGCGATTCTTTCTCCGTTCTCTCTTCTTCGCACCAGGTAGAAAAGAAAAAATCGGCGATGCGGCTTTTTTGTTCAAACTCATGTAGTTACTTGACTCAATCTTCTTTGCGCAAAATGGAAAGCACCTCGGGTATACAACTGTCATTTCGCGCCTTCTTCCTATAATTGCGTTCTACTTCCTGCTGCAGATTCATAGATTAGTAGAAATCAGTGACACAGACGATGGACAAACCATCCGGGCAGCGGGAAAGGAGAGCAGAACATGTACCGAAAAAGTCGCGGTTTTGTCGTTAATCTGAATGGAGCAGGCATGCAGAAAAGCTTCGTCATCCTTTCGCTGGGCACAGCGGTTATTTTCGTATTGGCAGGCATCCTGTTCGCTTCGCAGGCGGGACGGGGGTTGTCTTCGCAGCAGGTGGGCAAGATGACGGTAGCGATGTCGAGCGGCGTCCTGCTCCATACGATGTCATATGAAATTCCGTATTTTGAAGCCGTGCAAAAAAATGAAGAAAATATCGATGTATCTTCTCTGGCGTTTCGGCTTATTACCAGCATCAACCCCAAAGATCCGCGCAGCTTTTTGGGCAATGAACTTCCGGGATTTAGTCTGTTTGATACTGAGGTGCTCGTATCCGGTAAAGAACTGGCGCTGAGCGAGCTGCCGTTTGAATCTTCTCCGCCGCCGGAAGCGCTCAAAAAAGAGGGAGACACGGAAAAAGCTGCCCCTGCACAGGCGGAGACAGAAAAGCCGATGGAACAAGAAGTGCTGTCCACAAATGGCAAAAAAGTCTTTTTCATCTACAACACTCACAACAGAGAATCCTGGGTGCATGCCGTTCCGGAGGCGCGTGCCAAAAACAATCCTGATCTAGCGATGGATTCTGAAACAAACATCACCCTTGTCAGCAAACGCCTTTCGCAATCTCTTGAGAAGAACGGCATCGGCTCGTCCGTTGGCACGACCGACTTTACCGGGCGGCTGATCAACCGGGGGGCAGCATACGCGCTCTCTTATGCCGAATCGCTGAAAGCGGTCAAAGCGGTTATGGCGCAAAATCGGGATTTAAATTACTTCATCGATATTCACCGTGACTCGCTCAGGCGCAAATCCACAACCGTTACGCTGGACGGCAAATCGTACGCGCAGATTCACTTCGTTATCGGAATGCGCAACAAAAATTGGGAAAAGAATCAACAGTTTGCCCTTAAAGTGCACAACGCCGTTGAAAAGAAGTACCCCGGCCTGTCCAAAGGTATATTTGGCAAAAAAGGTGGGAATGGTGAGTATAATCAGTCCGTTTCCCCGAATGCCATTCTAATTGAGGTGGGCGGCGTCGACAACACGATAGAGGAATGCTACCGGACAGCGGATGTGCTGGCGGAAGCGATTGCTGAAGTGTATTGGGAAGCGGAAAAGGTTGACGCGAAAACGAAGCCGAAACGGTCGTAAGCGGGAGGGAATACGGTGAAGCTGGCCGCCAAATTCTTTTTGCTTGTCGGGGTTTTATTTGTGGGCATCTTATGCGGCATTAATCTGGCGGAGAAAGGCATCCAGCGCATTGAGGGAGCCTCTGATCAACCGGTAAAAGGATTTTATATCAAAAAGGTGGAGAACGGCAGCATCGAGGTGGAAGTGCTGGGCAAACAGGTCGTATCGGAACCGGCGCTGTCCGAAGCAAGAATGGTGGGCGAGAGCTGGATTAGCCACACGGGCAACCGCATTCGGACCTGGGTGGTAACGACCACAAGAAACATGATGGAATGGCTTATGGATAAATTATAGCGAGGAAATTAGAGGTTAGATTTAATGGAAAAGAAAAAGGGATCTTTATATACTTTTATTGCCCTCATAACATTTTAGCCGTTCTAACTACGTGATTGGCGGTTGAAAAGTTATGAGGTTTTTTATGATATGCTTGAATACTGAAGGGATAGGTAGGAATGTGGCGTTTTTTTCTTTCTATATCTAAACTTCTAATTTCTTAACCCTTGTTTTTATCCAATAAGAGGAGGAAACGGACATGACGGTATATACGGAACGGATAAATAAAGTGCGTAAAGAACTGGAACAGTTGGATGCTGAGGCTGCGCTGATTACGTCGCCGTTATCAGTGGCGTATTTGACGGGATTCGCCTGCGATCCGCATGAGCGGTTCCTGGGTTTGCTGCTGCGGGAAGACGGTGCGGTATTGTTTGTGCCATCGCTGGAAAAGGAAAAAGCGGAAAGCGAACTTGGAGGTGCAGGTTCGTCAATTCATGAAATCCTGGGCGTGCAGGATACGGATGATCCATATGATAAAGTGAAACAAAACGGTGGTTTGAGTACGGTTCGCCGCCTGGCGGTCGAAAAGGAATATATGAAGCTGGGGCACGCCGAGCGCCTGGGGGCCGTATTCCAAGGACTTACTTTCACGGATATAGGAGGTTTGGTATCGCGGATGCGAAACCGAAAAACACCTGAAGAAATCGCAAAACTCAAAGCGGCCGCTGTCCTGGTGGAAGATGTGCTGGCGGAAGGGCTAAAGCGGGTGAAAGCGGGTGTGACAGAATTAGAGCTCGTGGCTGAGCTTGAATATATCATGAAGAAAAAAGGAGCGGATCGTCCTTCGTTCAATACGATGGTATTAGCCGGAGCTAATTCGGCGTTACCACACGGTGTACCGGGCGCAACAAAAGTGCAGGAAGGGGCATTCTTGCTGTTTGATCTGGGCGTGTTTAAAGACGGATACTGCTCGGATATTACCCGGACGTTCGTAGTGGGCGAACCTTTAGCAGAGATGGAAAAAATCTATAACACTGTGCTTGCGGCGGAGGAAGCAGCCATTCGTGCCGTCGAAATCGGCCGCCCACTGGCTGACGTCGATCGGGCAGCACGGAGCGTTATCGAAGATGCGGGCTATGGCCGCTATTTCACCCATCGTACCGGTCATGGTCTTGGCATGGAAGTACACGAGTCTCCATCGGTTCATGGCGCAAATGAAGAAGCAATGGAAGCGGGCATGGTGTTTACGATTGAGCCGGGCATTTACGTGCCGGGTGTGGGCGGCGTCCGGATTGAAGATGATGTCTATGTGACGGAGAGCGGGGCAGGGCTTTTAACTTCGTTCCCTAAAGCGCTCACCCGCCTTGAGATTTGAATTGCTGTTGGCACTAATGCCTGATATAATAGGCATTAGTGCATTTTTTCCTCGTGGGAGGTATTGTATGGATCGTAGACAAAGACAGGAGAAAATCCGGAACTTCTCCATTATCGCTCACATTGACCACGGTAAATCGACGCTGGCCGACCGAATCCTTGAATTTACGGGTGCACTGAGCGATCGGGAGCGGGAGGACCAGTTTCTCGATCAGATGGATTTGGAAAGGGAGCGCGGCATTACGATTAAGCTGAATGCCGTGCAGTTGAAATATAAAGCGAAAGACGGCGAAGAATACATTCTTCACCTGATTGATACGCCGGGACACGTCGACTTCACATATGAAGTGTCGCGCAGTCTGGCCGCCTGTGAAGGCGCGCTGCTGGTCGTGGACGCGGCGCAGGGCATCGAAGCGCAGACACTGGCAAATGTGTACCTGGCGCTCGACAACGACCTGGAGATTCTTCCGGTTATCAATAAAATTGACCTGCCGAGCGCAGAGCCGGAGCGCGTCAAGCAGGAAGTTGAAGATGTGATCGGGCTTGACGCCAGCGAGGCTGTGCTTGCGTCTGCAAAAGCCGGCATCGGGATTGAAGAAATTCTTGAGCAGGTCGTAGCAAAGGTGCCTGCACCGACCGGTGACCCGGATGCGCCGCTGAAAGCACTCATTTTCGATTCGCTATACGACCCGTACCGTGGCGTTATCGCGTATGTGCGGATTGTAGACGGCACGGTGAAAAAAGGTTCGAAGATTAAAATGATGGCGACCGGTTCGGTATTCGAAGTCACCGAAGTCGGCACACACGCACCATTCCCGAAACAGGTAGACGAGCTGACTGTAGGGGACGTAGGATTCATCGCCGCCAGCATCAAGACAGTGCGCGATACCCGTGTCGGTGATACGATTACGCTGGCGGACAATCCGGCAAGCGAACCGCTGCCGGGTTACCGCAAAGTAAACCCGATGGTATTCAGCGGAATGTATCCGGTTGACAGTGCAGATTACAACGACCTGCGGGAAGCGCTGGAGAAGCTGCAGCTTAATGACGCATCCCTGCAGTTCGAGCCGGAGACATCACAGGCGCTCGGTTTTGGTTTCCGCTGCGGTTTCTTGGGGATGCTTCATATGGAAATTATCCAGGAGCGAATTGAACGGGAATTCGATATCCCGCTTATTACGACGGCACCGAGCGTAATCTATCACGTAACGAAAACGGACGGCGAAAAAATCGCGATTGAAAACCCGTCCAACATGCCGGAGCAGCAAAAAATCGATTTTATCGAAGAACCGTACGTAAAAGCATCAATTATGGTGCCGAAAGATTTCGTCGGCGCGATCATGGATTTGTGCCAGCGTAAACGCGGCGAATTCATTGATATGCAGTACATTGATGAGACGCGCGTGCAGATCGTGTATGAGATGCCGCTCGCTGAGATTGTTTTTGAGTTCTTTGATCAGTTGAAATCAAGTACGAAAGGCTACGCATCATTTGACTACGAACTGGTCGGCTATAAGAAATCCAAGCTGGTTAAGATGGACATTTTGCTCAACGGCGAAGTGGTGGACGCCCTGTCCTTTATCGTACACCGTGACACGGCGTATCAGCGCGGCCGTGTTCTGTGCGAGAAGCTAAAAGAGCTGATCCCGCGCCAGATGTTCGAAGTGCCGATACAGGCAGCCATCGGACATAAAATCATCGCCCGCGAAACAATTAAGGCGATGCGCAAGAATGTGCTTGCCAAATGCTACGGCGGTGACATTTCCCGTAAACGTAAACTGCTTGAGAAGCAGAAGGAAGGGAAGAAGCGCATGAAGGCCGTCGGGAGCGTAGAAGTGCCGCAGGAAGCGTTTATGGCGGTACTCAAGATGGACGATAATTAAGCAGTGCGAAAGCATAGCGAGGAGCGGAGAATAAGAGGGAGAGAAGGCCTTTTTATTTCCGCTCTTTTATATTAACTATAGATTGCAGGTGATGCGGTATGACACAGGCCGTGTACATTCACATTCCGTTTTGTACAAATAAATGCTACTACTGTGATTTCAATTCGTATGTAACG
This sequence comes from Aneurinibacillus danicus, assembly GCF_007991215.1. GTDB lineage: Bacteria > Bacillota > Bacilli > Aneurinibacillales > Aneurinibacillaceae > Aneurinibacillus > Aneurinibacillus danicus. The sequence continues at coordinate 15,073 of NZ_BJXX01000035.1, read as the reverse complement.
AAGAATCCGCGGTTGGTATGGGACTATCTGGACGCGCTTGATAGAGAAATGGCAGAAACAGTTCGGCACGTTCCGCCGCAAGAAATTAAGACCATCTTTGTCGGCGGAGGCACACCAACATTCCTTGATGCCAAGCAGATGGCGTATTTCCTGGAAACGGTGGCGCGGCATTTTTCGAATAGAAGCAAAGACATTGAATTTACGATGGAAGCCAATCCCGGTACGACAGACATGGAGAAACTGAAAGTGATGAGAGAAGGCGGCGTTAACCGGATTAGCTTCGGCGTACAGTCGTTCAATGACGAATTGCTTAAGCGAATTGGACGCATTCATGACAGTGAGCAGGTGCTGCGCAGTCTGACGAATGCAAAAGAAGCCGGGTTTGTTAACATCTCGATCGATTTGATGTTCGGTCTGCCGGATCAGACGGAGAAGTTGTTTCAAGAAACACTGGATAAAGCTTTTGCGCTCGACTTGCCCCATTTTTCTTCATACAGTTTGAAAGTGGAAGAGAATACGCTCTTTCATACATTATATGAAAAGGATCAGCTTCCACTGCCGACCGAAGAAGAAGAAGTGGCGATGTATGAGCGGCTTATGGAGCAAATGGAACGTCGTGGGTATCGTCAATATGAGATTAGCAACTTTGCCCGTCCGGGCTGGGAGAGCCGCCACAATATGACATACTGGCGCAATGAATACTATTACGGCATCGGTGCGGGTGCACATGGATACGTAAATGGAACACGGCATGTGAACGCCGGTCCGCTTGCGCAGTATATGCAGCTTGTACAGGAAAAAGGGTTGCCCCGTGTCGAGCAATTCGAAGTCAGTCCGGTGGAGGCAATGGAAGACCATATGATTATGGGACTGAGAATGATGCGAGGAGTTTCCGAAAGCGAGTTTGAACGGCGGTACAAAACGACGCTTAAGGAGCAGTTCGGTCCGGTCATCGATGAGCTGACGGGCCTTGGCTTGCTTGCCTGGAGCGAAGATCGCATTCATCTTACCAAACGCGGAATCCCGCTCGGAAATGAGGTATTCGCAAGATTTCTGGGGCTAGTTGACAAAGTTTAATCTCCTTTGGTATTTTTGAAGTAAGCTCTTTAGCACTCGCTCTTTGGGAGTGCTAACAAAGGAGGGGCAGCATGCTTACGGAACGCCAGCAATTAATTTTAAGTGCTATCATAGACAATTACATTCGTTCCGCCGAGCCGGTTGGATCGCGTACACTTTCGAAGCGGGAAGATATCGGCTACAGTTCTGCCACCATCCGCAATGAGATGGCGGATTTGGAGGAGCTTGGATATCTTGAACAGCCGCATACGTCGGCAGGCCGTATTCCTTCTAATAAAGGATACCGTTTTTACGTGGACCAGCTTGTTCGCATGCCGTTTATGCGGGTGGAAGACGCCGCGTATATCCGCCGGGTTTTTGCCGAGCGTTTTTACGAATTCGAGCAGGTGATGAACCAGGCAGCGTCGATTCTCTCTGGCTTAACCAATTACACGTCCATCATACTTGGGCACGATATAAAAACGACTCGTTTAAAAGCGTTGCAGATGATCCCGCTATCTTCACAGTCGGCCGTATTCATTCTTGTAACGGATACGGGCAAGGTAGAGAACAAAACGATTTCTTTGCCGGAAGGAATGGAAATCCAGGAAGTGGAGCGGGTGGTAAATCTGCTAAACGCCAAGCTTACCGGCGTACCTATGGCAGAACTGAGACAGCGCCTGCATACGGAAGTGGCGAAGGAGCTTGGCCGCTATATTCAGCAGTATGAACAGTTTGTGGAACTGCTTGAAGAGACGCTGACGCATGAGCCGGATGATCATATTGTGCTCAAAGGTACGACCAACATTATGATGCAGCCTGAATTTCGTGATGTAGATAAAGTCAGGGATATTTTGACACTTTTTGAGCAGAATGAAATGGTAGTGCGGCTGTTTGATTCACAGCAGAGCGGACTCCAGGTGCGAATCGGTACCGAGAATAAAGAACAGGCGGTCAGCGGCTGCAGCATCATTACCGCCACATACCACCTGGACGGCCAACCGGTCGGCACGATCGGTATCTTAGGGCCGACACGCATGGAATATGCCCGGGTCATGGCGATTTTAAACGAGCTTTCTGACAATTTGTCGGAAGCATTTGAGAGATTTTATAAATCCGGCGCTTAAACCCGCGTCGGATCATTATGTGGATAAAAGGGGATGCTTATGGGTTCACATTCGACAGAGCGTGACGGCTCAGGGGACGAACGGCTATCCACCCTGCTTCATAACATGCGTGCGGTACAGGCGGTTGCCGCATCGGTCGAGGGAACCATTGGTCCCAAAGGACTTGATACGATGCTTGTAGACGAACAGGGCGGCGTTATTATTACGAATGACGGCGTTACGATTCTCGAAGAGATGGAAGTGAAGCACCCGGCTGCCCGGTTGATGATCGGTCTTGCCCGTTCGCAGCAGCGCGAGGTTGGGGATGGGACAACGACCGCTACATTGTTGGCCGCTGCTCTTGTTACCGAGGGTGTAGCCCAGGTGCAGAAGGGGGTTCCGGTGGCCAAGGTCATCGCCGGCATCGAGCAGGGGATTGGCGAGGCAGTCGCCCGCCTCAAGGAGGCGGCACTGCCGATTCATACATTCGATGATGAACGTCTGTTTCATATTGCATACATTGCGGGAAGGGAGCAGGAGGACATCGCCCGATTGGTTATCGAAGGAGCCAAACTGCTTGGACGGGAGAAGATGCTGGAGCCTGACTTCTCTTTCAGCGATTTGATTACCGCACGCGAAAGCGCGGAGAATGAAGTGCTGGACGGTGTGATTATTAATCAGCGCCCGCTATCCCGCGAGATGCCGAAGCATATGGAGAACGTACGTCTGCTTGTGTTGAACGATGCACTTGCTCCGGAAGAGATGGATGATGAAGCGCTGGGCACGGAAATCGGATTTCAACGATACCTACAGCTGAAAGAAGAGTATCGGCGCAACCTGGAGAAACTTCGGATGCTGGAAGTGGGCGCGGTTATCCTCGACCGAAGCTGTGATAGCATGGCGGAAGAATTCTGTCTTGACCACGGCATTCTTGTGCTGCATCGCGTGTTCCAGTCGGAGCGGGTGCGGGCAGCGCGATACACCGGGGCCCGTTCGTTGAAGCGGAGCGCACTGAATAAAGACATAAAGGAACTCTCACGCTCGTTAGGGTTTGCGGAGCGGCTGGAATTCGACGAGTCGCTCGGTCAGGTGCGAATCATGGGGGGCAGGGGAGTACCTACCGCTACCATGATTATCGGAGCTTCAACCGGCGAGGTTGTCGGGGAGCGGGAACGAATTGCAAAGGATGCCGCAGCGGCTGTACAGGCGGCGCTTCGCGGAGGATATTTGCCCGGCGGAGGGAGCATCGAATTATTTTTGTCTCGCCACCTGGAAGTGTGGCGCCAGTCAGTCAAAGGAATGGAAGGCTTCGGGGTTGAAGCGGTCGCGGCGGCGCTCCGTACACCGCTGATTCAGATGATGCGCAATGCAGGTTTCAATCCGCTTGAGAAGATTGAGCAGGTGAAAGCGGCGCAGGCTGAAGCCGGCGTATCAAGTACTGGTCTTAATTTCGATACCGGGCAGTGTGCTGATATGCTGACCAGCGGAGTGGTGGATCCGGCGCTGGTCAAGCTGCATGCCCTGCAGACGGCCGGTGAGGTGAGCCGCGCGATTTTGCGCATACATACGGTCATCCGCAGGAAATCTCCGACCACACTATCAGACGAATAGGGGGAAGTACTGTGTCAGAGGAAAAGAAGAAGGACGCCGAGACGGCGGAGGAAATAACGGAACAGGAAGAAACGAAGGAAGCAGCAGAAGCCGTCCAGCCTGAAGAGGATAAGCAGGAAGAGGCAAGCGAAGTGTCCGAGTTGACACGCGAGCAGGAACTGCTTGCGCAGATTGAGCAATTGAAAGCGGAGAAGGAAGAATTAAATAATAAATACTTGCGCGCACAGGCTGATTTGCAGAATTTCCGCACGCGTGTCAATAAGGAAAAGGAGCAAATGCTCAAGTATTCCTCACAGCGTGCGATCGAGGCGCTGCTGCCTGTCGTCGACAACTTCGAGCGCGCCATCGCGGCAAGTCAGGACGCTGCGGATGTAGAAACGCTGAAGCAGGGCATCGATATGGTATTCCGTCAACTGCAGCAGGTACTCGAGCAGGAGGGCGTTACGACGGTGCCGGGTGTCGGCGAGCCGTTCGACCCGAATATGCATCAGGCGGTGATGCAGGAAGACAGCAGCGAATACGAATCCGGCATCATTATTGAAGAATTCCAGAAGGGCTATAAGCTGAAAGACCGCGTCATCCGCCCTTCTATGGTAAAGGTAAGCTCCTAACTGAGCGGGAAGGAAGATATACGCAAAAGGTGCAATAAACATGCATGTAGAGCTTTTCTGTATCTAACCGCATGTAAGCTATTAAATTTGATTGAGCAAATGTTTTTCTCCCATTTTTGTGCACACCGTTCCTTCCCCCCAGTGTAGAGTTCTGCACAGAAGGAGAAGGGGAAGCAAAAATGCGGAGAAAAACATTGCGGCAACTACTTTAAATACACTTAGAAAGGTTGGTCAACATATAATGGCTAAAGTAATCGGGATTGACTTAGGTACCACAAACTCTTGCGTTGCAGTTATGGAAGGCGGCGAGCCGGTCGTTATTCCGAATCCGGAAGGCAACCGTACCACTCCGTCCGTTGTAGCGTTCAAAAACGGCGAGCGCATTGTTGGTGAAGCGGCGAAACGCCAGGCGATTACAAACCCTGATAACACTGTCATCTCCATTAAACGTTACATGGGCACAAACCACAAAGTAACGCTGGAAGGCAAAGAATATACGCCGCAGGAAGTATCCGCAATGATTCTGCAGAAGCTGAAATCAGACGCAGAAGCATACCTTGGTGAACCGGTAACACAGGCCGTTATTACAGTTCCGGCTTACTTCAATGACAGCCAGCGCCAGGCCACAAAAGACGCAGGTAAAATCGCAGGTCTTGAAGTGCTTCGTATCGTCAACGAGCCGACGGCGGCCTCCCTTGCGTACGGTATGGAAAAAGAAGAAGATCAAACCATCCTGGTATACGACCTTGGCGGCGGTACGTTCGACGTATCTATCCTTGAGCTGGGCGATGGTTTCTTCGAAGTAAAAGCGACCAGCGGGGACAATCAACTGGGCGGTGACGACTTCGACCAGGTCATCATCGACTATCTCGTAGCCGAGTTCAAAAAAGAGAACGGTATCGACCTGTCCGTTGACCGTATGGCAATGCAGCGCTTAAAAGACGCGGCAGAAAAAGCGAAGAAAGACCTCTCCGGCGTATTGACTACAACCATTTCGCTTCCGTTCATCACGGCGGATGCAACAGGTCCGAAGCACTTAGAAGTCAACCTGAGCCGCGCAAAATTCGAAGAGCTGAGCGCAGGACTTGTTGAGCGTACAATGGGACCGACTCGCCAGGCACTGGCAGATGCGGGCCTTGAGCCTTCGCAAATCGATAAAGTTATCCTTGTTGGCGGCTCCACTCGTATTCCTGCCGTTCAAGAAGCGATTAAGAAATTCATAGGCAAAGAGCCGTACAAAGGTGTAAATCCGGATGAAGTCGTCGCACTCGGTGCCGCTGTTCAGGCGGGCGTACTGACAGGCGACGTAAAAGACGTCGTTCTGCTTGACGTAACACCGCTGTCTCTCGGTATCGAAACAATGGGCGGTGTAATGACGAAGCTCATCGATCGCAACACTACGATTCCGACCAGCAAGTCTCAAATATTCTCTACAGCGGCTGACAACCAAACGGCGGTGGATATCCACGTGCTGCAGGGTGAGCGTCCGATGGCGAGCGACAACAAAACATTGGGCCGTTTCCAACTGACCGATATTCCGCCGGCACCGCGCGGCGTTCCGCAAATCGAAGTAACATTCGATATTGATGCGAACGGTATCGTAAACGTATCGGCGAAAGATCTCGGCACAGGCAAACAGCAGCAAATCACCATTACATCTTCTTCCGGTTTAAGCGACGAAGAGATTGAGCGTATGGTACGCGAAGCGGAAGAAAACGCGGAATCCGACAAGAAGCGCAAAGAGCAGGTGGAGCTGCGCAACGAAGCGGACCAACTGATTTTCGCAACGGAGAAAACGCTCAAAGACCTCGGCGACAAAGTCGATCAAGCGGAGATTGACAAAGCGAACGCAGCGAAAGATAAGCTGAAAACCGCACTTGAAGGCTCCGATATTGAAGCCATCCGCACGGCGAAAAACGAATTGCAAGAAGTAGTTCAGCAGTTGTCTATAAAACTGTACGAGCAAGCCGCACAGCAGGCACAGGCGGCTCAAGGGGCGGAAGGTGCTGCCGGGCAGAAGAAAGAGGACGACAATGTCGTTGATGCAGACTACACGGTCGTAGACGAAGACGAGAAGAAATAACGCGAAACGCAAGTGAAAAAAGTCAAAGTCAGGGGTAACTTGGCTTTGACTTTTTTTCGCAACCTGATATGATGAGTTTTATGAGTAAAGCAGGGCGGGAGTGAAGAGCATGAGCAAACGCGATTACTACGAGGTGCTGGGCGTAGAGAGGTCCGCCTCGGAGGATGAGATAAGGAAAGCGTACCGTAAACTGGCGCGCAAGTACCATCCGGATGTCAACAAAGAACCGGATGCGGAACAGAAATTCAAAGAAGTCAAAGAAGCGTATGACGTGCTGAGCGATTCGCAGAAGCGTGCGAACTATGACCGTTTCGGCCATGCGGGTGCGCAGCAGGGCGGCTTCGATTTCGGCGGGGGCGGCGATTTCGGCGGCTTCGGTGATATTTTCGACATGTTCTTTGGCGGCGGCCGACGCAATCCGAATGCGCCGCGCCAGGGCGATGATTTGCAGTACACAATGCAGATCGAATTTAAAGAAGCGGTCTTCGGAAAAGAAATGGATATCGAAATTCCGAAGGAAGCGACTTGTTCCAAATGTGACGGTTCCGGAGCAGAGCCGGGCAGCAAAGTCGAAACATGTCATACTTGCGGCGGGTCAGGCCAGCAGGAAGTGGTTCAGAATACGCCATTCGGCCGTGTCGTAAACCGGCGTATCTGTCCGACCTGTAAAGGAAGCGGCAAATTTGTCTCCGTCAAATGCAGCAAGTGTCACGGCAGTGGAAGAGAAAAAGTGCGCCGCAAAATCCGTATTAAAATTCCGGCCGGGGTGGACGACGGCGCAAGAATGCGCATCACCGGCGAAGGGGAATTGGGTATAAACGGAGGGCCTCCGGGTGATCTGTATGTCGTATTCCGGGTGAAGCCGCACGAATTCTTCGAGCGTGAAGACAACGACATTTTCTGCAAGGTTCCGATTACATTTACCCAGGCGACACTTGGCGCCGAGATTGAAGTGCCGACGCTCGACGGCAAGGTGAAATTAAAGGTGCCGGCCGGTACACAGACCGGAACAAAATTTCGCCTGCGCGGCCATGGCGTTCCGTATTTGAACCGTTCCGGCAGAGGGGACCAGCATGTCAAAGTTGTGGTGGTTACGCCAACCAAACTGACGGATAGACAGAAAGAATTACTGCGCGAATTTGCCGATCTCAGCGGTGAAGAGACACATGAGGACGGCGAGACGTCTTTCTTCGATAAAATGAAAAAAGTACTGCGCGGAGAAGGATAGACGACTTATTTGAACAGCAAACGAGAGGATGGGATCGAGGCGATGAATTGGTCTGAAATCAGCGTCCATACGACGCAGGAGGCAATTGAGGCGGTTTCGAATATTTTGCAGGAAGCAGGTGCCAGCGGTGTCGTTATTGAAGATTCGGAAGTGCTGAGACGGGACTGGCAGGACCAATTCGGAGAAATCTACGAATTGTCGGCAAACGATTATCCGTCCGAAGGCGTCATCGTCAAAGCCTATCTTCTCGCAGGCGGCCATTTGGAACGTACGGTAGAGGAGATTAAACAGGCGGTTCACAGTCTTTCCTCGTACGGCATTGAAGCGGGTCCGGGCACGGTCACGCTTGCGGAAGTGCAGGAAGAAGAGTGGGCGAATGCCTGGAAGAAATACTATAAGCCGGTTGAAGTATCCGAGCGCATTACCATCACTCCTACCTGGGAAAACTATACGCCTAAGAAAGAGAACGAACTTATCATCGAACTTGATCCGGGCATGGCGTTCGGAACAGGAACGCATCCGACGACGGTGATGTGCATACGTGCGCTGGACGATAGTATCGAAGGCGGGGAACGTGTGATTGACGTCGGCTGCGGAACCGGTGTGCTCAGCATTGCCGCCGCCAAGCTCGGTGCGGCGGCGGTGCATGCGCTTGATCTTGATGAAGTGGCTGTTCGTTCTGCACAGACAAATGTAGAGTTGAACGGGGCGATAGACAGGGTAACGGTGGCGCAGAACGATTTGTTGAAAGGCATCAAAGGTCCGTTTGATATCGTGGTGGCCAATATTCTGGCTGAAGTCATCATTCGGTTTGTTGATGATGCGGCCAAGGTATTGAAGCCGGGCGGCCTGTTCATTACCTCAGGGATTATCACCCGGAAAGAGGAAGAAGTAAAAAGAGCCATGGAGCAAGCCGGTTTTCGTATCAAAGACTCATATTACATGCATGACATGTATGAGAAAGAAGACGGCTCCCGTTATACGGATACCGACACGGTGGCCCCGCCGAGCATCCGCGAGCGCAGCCAGATCGAATCGGGCTGGGTATGTATCGTGGCGGAACGAAAATCAGAGTGAGGGAGATAGAATGCAGCGATATTTTGTAGACCCGGAGCAAATGGAAGAAGGGTATGTAACGATTACGGGGGATGATGTGAATCATATTGTCCGGGTCATGCGTTCGCGCGTCGGCGATGAACTCATCTGCTGTAACGGACGGGGGCGCGACGTGCGCGGTGCAATCGAAGAGATTGGAGCAGACGCCGTACGTATACGTATCCTTGAAGAAGGCCTGCCGAATCGCGAACTTCCGGTGCAAGTTACCATTGCCCAGGGCCTACCTAAGGGTGATAAAATGGAGTTGGTCATTCAAAAAGGCACTGAGCTCGGTGCTTTTTCTTTTTGCGTGTTCACTTCGAAGCGCACGGTGGTCAAGCTCGATGACAAAAAGGAAAAAAAGCGGCTGGAGCGGTGGCAGAAGATTGCCAAAGAAGCGGCTGAGCAATCGCATAGAAGTCGCGTGCCCGAGGTTGGAAGTGTGCTGACCTGGCGCGAGTTGCTTGCAACTGCATCCCGTTTCCATTATGCTTTATTTGCATATGAGAAAGAAGAGACAGCCACGCTGCGCCGCACACTTTCCGAGGTGCCACCCGGATCGAATGTTTTAATCGTCATCGGTCCTGAGGGCGGCTTCGACGAGACGGAAGCGGCGGAGGCGGAAGCGGCCGGATTTCGCAGCGTATCGCTGGGACGGCGGATTCTGCGCGCGGAAACCGCGCCTTTATACGCGCTGTCCTGTGTTTCTTACGAGTTCGAGCAGCAGGAATAGGTAGAAGTTGATGGATTTATGCTAAATGTAATTTTTATAATAAGGAGTTGGATAATATATGCCAACTGTAGCATTTCATACGCTCGGCTGCAAAGTCAACCATTATGAGACAGAGGCCATCTGGCAGCTGTTCAAACAGGCCGGGTACGAGAAAATAGATTTTGAACAAAAAGCAGACGTCTATGTTATTAATACATGTACGGTAACCAATACAGGCGATAAGAAAAGCCGCCAGGTCATCCGCCGTGCCATTCGTCGCAATCCTGAGGCGGTTGTGGCAGTGACGGGCTGCTATGCGCAGACGACTCCGCACGAAATCATGGCGATCCCGGGTGTCGACATTGTTGTTGGTACGTCCGGTCGTGATAACTTGATTGATTATGTCAACCAGTACGTAAGCGAGCGTCAACCGATTAACGCGGTCGCCAATATTATGAAGGCGCGCGAATACGAAGAGCTGGATGTACCCGAGTTTACCGATCGTACGCGTGCCTCGCTGAAGATTCAGGAAGGCTGCAACAATTTCTGTACGTTCTGTATTATTCCGTGGGCGCGCGGGCTTATGCGCAGCCGCAAACCGGAAAGCGTCATTGAGCAAGCGAACAAGCTGGTGGCCGCCGGCTATAAAGAAATCGTCCTGACCGGCATTCATACCGGCGGGTACGGAGAAGATCTGGAAGATTACAATCTGGCGCGTCTGCTGCGTGACCTCGATACCAGGGTACCGGGACTCAAGCGCATTCGCATCAGTTCAATTGAGGCCAGCCAGATTACGGATGAAGTCATCGAGGTACTGAATTCATCCGACAAGATGTGTCGTCATCTGCATGTGCCGCTTCAGGCCGGTGATGATAACGTATTAAAACGTATGCGCCGTAAATATACGACGGACGAGTTCCGCCGTAAAATCGAACAATTGCATGAAGCACTGCCAGATGTGGCGATTACGACAGACGTTATCGTTGGTTTCCCGGGTGAAACCGAGGAAATGTTCGAAAACGGCTACCGTTTTATCGAAGAGATGAAGTTTGCCGAGCTGCATGTCTTCCCTTATTCCAAACGGAGCGGTACACCTGCCGCACGTATGGAAGATCAGGTGGACGAAGAAGTGAAAAACCGTCGTGTGCACCAGCTAATTGAGCTGTCCAACAAGCTCGCCCTTGCATACTCCGGGAAATTCGTCGGCGACGTGCTCGAAGTCATTCCGGAAGAGCCGTATAAGGAGGCGCCGGAGAGCGGGCTTTATGTCGGCCATTCCGACAACTACCTGAAGCTCATCTTCCAAGCTAATGAATCGTTGGTCGGTAAGATTTGCAAAGTTCGTGTCGATGAACCGGGTTCTGAATACTGTAAAGGCACATTTGTCCGCGTACTGAGCGAAGAGGCGCTCAAGGCATAAAGGGCAAAGCCGCAATGACAAAGGTCCGAGCGAAACTGTTTTTCCGCAGTTTCGCTTTTTTTTTCGCCGTTCTTTTGTATAATTTTAAACAAGCTAGTACAGAAAATCATCATGGCTTTTTAGCCGCAACCCCGACATAAAAATCACGGGAAGGACGACTGACTTTTGCGGTACGAAAGAAAAGAGAGAAGAGACCGAGAAAATGATTCCAATGAGGAAAAAGGCGAACGCCTTTTTCTTCCCTGGATCTTATTTCCTCTTCCCCTCTTTTTCATGATCTTTACTTCCTGATTATTGAGGAGTTATGTATGCTTCATTTGGATAATTGGCCTATTCGCCGAAAGATTACTCTGCTTGTCTTCGGAATTGTTCTGTTTACCCTGCTGATGGATGCCACCATTCTTATCGGTAAAATTGCCAGCGTCAAAGTCGAAGATGTCACCCAGCGATCGCTTCTTACGGCCAAAGTAACAGCGCAGATGCCGGAAGTGAAAAGGGCGGTCGAAATGGCGCTGGGTGCCGCGCAAATTCAACCGCTGATCGAGCAAGTTCGCACCATCTACGGTGCCGATTATATTGTGGTAGTGGACATGGATGGGAAGCGGATGTCTCATCCAATTGAAAGTCGGATCGGTACGTATTTTAACGTAAACGAAGCGAAGCCGGCGTTTGCGGAACATGTCTATGTTGATCGGGTTAAAGGCGATCTTGGCGAAGGCGTGCGTGCCTATGCCCCTATTATGAATGAAGAGCATCAACAGGTCGGCGTAGTTATGGTCGGCAACACTGTTCCGCAATTGTTGTCCATTCTTGAAGATATGAGTAAGGAAATGGCATTGATTTTCTCTCTTACCCTTTGCTTCGGAATTCTTGGCGCATATTTGCTGGCAAGCCATATTAAGCAGCAGACATTCCAGTTAGAGCCACAGGAGTTGGCCCGTACGCTCGACGAGCGCACTTCCGCGTTCCACGCCATCCATGAAGGGATCATAGCAATCGATGAGCATGAGCGGATTACCGTTATCAACGAAGCGGCGCGGCGAATGCTTAAAGTAAAAGGCGATGCGGTTGGAGAAAACATCCGGAAAGTCATCCCGGATACGCGTTTGCCGGAGATTCTTGAGCTTGGCTACCCGATTTATAACCAGCAATTTTACATTGGCGATACGCTTATTCTTAGTAATCGTGTCCCAATTAAGGTAAAAGGAAAAACGGCAGGTGCTCTCGCGATTTTCCAGGATAAAACAGAAGTGACCCGGTTAGCCGAAGAACTTACAGGTGTCAAAGCTTTTGTAGATGCACTTCGTGCTAAGAATCATGAACACAGCAACAAGCTCCATACTATTGCCGGGCTCATTCAACTGGGCAAAGAGCAGGAAGCACTGCGTTATATTTTTCAATTGGATGAAGAAGAAGAAAATGTGGCGCACTATATTAGTGCCCGCATTCAGGATATTAATTTAACCGGACTGCTCATCGGAAAAATCAGCCGCGCCAAAGAACTTGGTATCGCACTGCACATCGACCCGTACAGCGAATTCAATATGTTTCCCGAAGGTGTGACCTATCATGACCTGGTTATTATCATTGGCAATTTGATTGAGAATGCCTTTGAGGGAATGGCGGAGGTAAGCGAGCGGGACAAGCGGGTTGATGTATCGATTGTACAGGATGAAAGCTATCTCACCATCGAAGTGGAAGACAACGGGATCGGGATTCCGCAGGAAATACAGCAGCAAATCTTCGCAAAAGGCTTCTCTACCAAGCAGAAGGGAGAGCGCGGCATTGGTCTGTATCTTGTTTCTTCGATTGTGGAACGAAGCGGAGGCGAGATCGAAGTAGACAGCGCGGTAGGATGCGGAACATGGATACGCGTGAAGCTGCCGATGGAACGGAAGGAGGATACACAGTATGAGCAAAACGATTAACGTCTTGCTGGTGGAAGATGATCCGATGGTACGGGAGATTAATATTTCTTTCATCGAACGGGTGGAAGGATTTAAAGTCGTAGGGTGGGCGCGCACCGGGGAAGAAGCGATTGAGAAAATTCGCCAGACCCCCCCGCATCTCGTCATTCTCGATTTATACATGCCCGGCAAGGGAGGTCTCGAGACGCTGCGTACCATTCGGCAGGAGGAGTTTGATGTTGATGTGATTGCAGTAACAGCGGCAAATGACCGGGAGACGGTACTGCGCGTGATGCGGCTTGGTGCGGTCGATTATATTTTCAAGCCGTTTCAATTTAATCGGATTCAGGAAGCGTTGCTGCGCTATAAGGAGCATTTCCAGAACAGTCAATCAGCCGTGTTCTCACAGGCTATGTTTGACAACGTTCACGCATTTACAAAATCAAGTACAAAACAACCTGCCAAAAAAGAAGAGGCAGAGCAGGGCTATCCTAAAGGAATCCAGGCCTTTACGTTGCAGCAGGTATCTGATTGCCTCCGCGAAGCGGACGCGGAGATGTCAGCGGAAGAAATCGGGCGGATGATCGGCATGTCCCGTGTCACTGTGCGGCGCTATCTTGAATACCTTGAGTCGGTCGGCAAAGCCAAATCGTATATGGTATACGGAACAGTAGGCCGACCAATGAAAACGTACACATGGTTGGATGGACAAAAAGAACAAAATATTTAACAAAAAGAACAAAACGTTTTAAAAATACGTAAACTTCTCTATCCCCTCTGAAATCGTTATCATGAAGATATCAGAAAAAGAGAACAATTGAAAAATTCTAAGAGTGTGAATTGGAGGGGGGAACACAATATGAGATTAAATTTTAAGAATCTAACTACACAGGTTATTCTTGCTATCATTTTAGGTATCCTGTTCGGCATGTTTTTCCCGGCTATGGGTACTGAGCTGAAAGTATTGCCTGATATTTTTATTAAGCTCATTAAAATGGTAATTGCGCCGATTGTTTTTCTTACGATTGTTATCGGAATCGCAGGTATGGGCGATATGAAGAAAGTCGGTCGTATCGGTGGTAAAGCACTTCTGTATTTTGAAATCGTATCCACGATTGCTTTGGCCATCGGTATTATCGTAGCAAACGTTATCAGAGCTGGTGACGGTATCGACGCAAGCCAGGCAAAAGGCGATATTTCTAAATATACAAAACAAGCGGAAGAAACCAGTCACGGGTTTATAGATTTTGTAATGACCATTATTCCTGATAATTTTGTCGGTGCACTGGCAAACGGAGAACTTCTTCCCGTTTTATTCTTAGCCGTTCTTTTCGGTCTCTCACTGGCGGGAATGGGTAAGAGCGGAAAGCCGATTCTTGAGTTTTTCGATAAACTTACACACGTATTTTTTGGCATTGTTAATATGATTATGAAAGTGTCTCCGATCGCGGCTTTTGGCGCAATGTCGTACACCATCGGTAAATTTGGGGTCGGTTCGCTGGTTTATCTTGGAAAGTTGATGGGTTCCGTTTACCTTACGATGTTCTTGTTCATTGTTATTGTCCTTGGGGCTATCGCCAGGTTCTATGGATTTAATATTTTTAAGTTTATCAAATACATTAAAGATGAGATTTTCCTGGTTGTTGGTACTTCATCCTCGGAGGCTGCCCTGCCAAAAATGATGGAGCGACTTGAGAAATATGGCTGTTCTAAATCTGTAGTTGGTCTTGTGCTCCCGACAGGGTATTCATTTAATTTAGATGGTACGTCCATTTATCTCTCTATGGCCGCTCTGTTTATTGCACAAGCGTATGGTGTAGATTTGAGCATTGTAGAACAATTAACCTTACTTGGCGTTCTTATGCTGACCTCTAAGGGAGCGGCAGGGGTAACGGGTTCCGGTTTCGTAACGTTAGCTGCAACATTGGCAGTTTTCCCGGCTGTTCCGGTCGAGGGCATGGCCCTTCTTCTTGGAGTAGACCGCTTTATGTCTGAAGCCCGTGCCGTTACCAACCTAATCGGAAACGGGGTAGCTACTGTTGTTATCTCCAAAGTAGAGAATGAATTTAATCCGACGGCAGAGCAGAATGCAGGTATTGAAGAACAATCAAGAAGCCAGCATTTAGCATAAAACATCCAGCCGATTTCTGGCTTGTTGAAAAAATTTTATAAAACACTGGAAGGCGTAGCATATAGGGGAAATGATGTAACTCTCTGTATACTGCGCCTTTTTCTGTGAAAATC
>NZ_BJXX01000034.1 GCF_007991215.1 Aneurinibacillus danicus | reverse complement strand
CCCTTCCCACAATTTTCATGTCGGGGTTGCGGAGTTTTCTTCGTTTCCTGTTTTTATTATGCTATGATACGTATACAAGTATGGAAAAAAGGTGAGAATGAAGTGAAATCTCTAGGGTGGCTTGTGATATTTCTTCTGGTCGGTATGGCTATTTCTGTTGCTATTGGCTTTAGCTTTAGCGTGGAAGAGCCGGTTCGCTACGATGCGGAGCAGGAAGGGCTTGACCAAAAGGTAGTGATTCGATTCAGCCATGTGGTCGCGGAGAATACGCCAAAAGGTCTTGCCGTTGCCAAATTCGCCCAGCTGGTGCGCGAGAAAACGGATGGTATGGTCGAAATCCGTGTGTATCCGAATGCCACACTATTTGACGATGAGAATGAATTTAATGCCCTGCAATCGGGCAAAGTGGAAATGATAGCACCTGCTACTTCCAGGCTTTCTTCCCGGTATCCTGCATGGATGATTATGGATTTGCCGTACGCATTCGAAAACGAAAGAGAAGTAAGCAAAGCGATGGATGGTCGATTGGGGCAATTGTTATTTGAAGCGATTAACGATGAGAACGTTAAAGGGTTAGCGCTGTGGGATAATGGCTTTAAACAGATGACCGCTGGCTGTCCGCTCGTGTCGGTCAACGATTTTCGCGGACTCCATTTTCGAATCATGCCAAGTCCTGTTCTGCATGCGCAGTTTAAAACGCTGGGGGCAAGTCCTGAAAGCTACTCGTTTAATGATTTATACAGACAGCTTGAGGGAGGCAGCGTGCAGGGACAGGAGAATACTTTGTCCAATATTTACAGCAAGCGCCTCTATCAGGTGCAGCGCTATATGACAGTCAGTAATCATGGCTATCTCGGGTATATTGTATTAATCAATAAAACAACATGGGATACGCTTTCCGGTACCCAGCAGAAGGCCATCGAGTCAGCGATGACGGAAACGACCGCCTGGATTCGTCAGTACGCAAAACAAATGAATGATCGTGCGCTGGCAGAAATGAAGGAAAAAAATTCGATTCATATTCATATGCAGACAAATGAGGAAAAGGAAGCATGGAAAAAGCAACTCAATCCTGTCTATTATCAATTTAAAGATGTCATCGGAGAGCCGGTCATTACAGAATGGAAGAAACTTATCGCCACAGAACGGTCTCCCCATTAGAGAATTCGCGGATATGAATAACTGTTATGAAAAAAGTGGTAAAGGGCAGGCATAGTGCGATAAACTTGGAAAAAGGATGCTTTTGCGAGGAGGAATGTTTCATGGCAAAGGAGGTTTCAGCAGGAGGTGTCGTTTACCGGAGGACGAGAGACAACAGAATTGAGATTATGATCATTGAGGATCGGTACTTGAAAACATCTCTGCCCAAGGGGAAGCAGGAAAAAGGGGAGACGATGGAGGAGACAGCGCTCCGGGAGATTTGGGAAGAGACCGGAATTGAGGGCAAGGTTGTCCAGCCACTGGAAACGATTTATTATAACTACTACAATCCAAAAGTTGGGGCGGTAAGAAAAGAAGTTCATTATTTTCTCGTAGAAGCGACAGCCGGAACGCTTGTGCCGCAGATGGAAGAAATTCATACGGTAGCCTGGATGTCACCGGAAGCGGCCTGGGAGAAGCAGAAGAGGAACGGGTACCAGAATAACATCTCAGTCCTGGTAAAGGCATATGAACTGCTGGGAATTGATAACCGAAAGGAGAAAACATCATGACAAATAAGCCACTCGCATCCTACATTGACCACACTCTATTGAAACCGGAGACGACAGCAGAGATGATCGATACATTATGCCAGGAAGCGAAGGATAACGGATTTTTCGCCGTGTGCATTAATCCGTACTGGGTTGGGAGGGCCAAGCGCAATCTGGAAGGCAGCGGCGTAAAAGTGGCGACCGTTATCGGCTTTCCGCTTGGCGCGAATACAACAGAAACAAAGGCGTTTGAAGCGACGAAGGCAATCGAAGACGGTGCGGACGAACTTGATGTGGTGATTAACATTGGCGCGTTGAAATCGGGGGACGACGAAACGGTACTCCACGATATCGCCTCCGTGGTTACGGTAGCCGAAGGTAGGGCGCTTGTGAAAGTCATTATTGAGGCAGGCCTGCTGACGGAAGAAGAAAAAGAGCGGGCCAGCCGTCTAAGTAAAGAGGCGGGCGCGCACTTCGTCAAAACGTCCACCGGCTTCGGACACGGAGGAGCGACCGTAGAAGACGTACGGCTTATACGTAAGACGGTCGGCGAAGAAATGGGCGTGAAAGCGTCCGGAGGGGTACGCACCCGCGAAGATGCTGAAGCTATGATTACGGCCGGCGCTACCCGCATCGGCACCAGCGGCGGTGTCACCCTCATCCAGGGCAGCACGAATACGGAACAGTACTAAGAATTCTACAGAAAACCACCATGGC
>NZ_BJXX01000033.1 GCF_007991215.1 Aneurinibacillus danicus | reverse complement strand
GGATCTTTTTCTTTCTTTTCCCCCTCCTTTTATCCTTTAATATAATGCTGCGCCATTCGTGCGATTGCATGCGCAAATGGAAGCGCCAGCAGCGAGCTAATCACATTGAACAGCGTCTGCGCGTGGGCGATTTGCAGTGCCGGATCGCCGGTGAGCCAGGATACTAACACGGCAAACGGCTGGATGAAAGGAAAGAACACGAGCACACCTGCAACATTCAGCATGACATGCACCCAGGCAACCTGCTTTGCCGCCGCGTTGCCCCCCACAGCTGCCATAATGGCGGTTATACATGTTCCGACATTGCTGCCCAGCACAATCGCAATTCCCATCCCCAGCGACAGAATCTTCTCTTTCATAAAACCCATCGTCATCGCCGTTACGGCAGAACTGCTGTGCAAAAGGGCCGTAAACATCGCCCCGAGAAAGATGCCGTTGAAATAATGGCTGTCCGGCCGCGCCAGAGCTGATAGAAAGAATGGTGTATGCTGCAGCGGTTCGGCTGCCACTTGCATCATCTGAATTCCCAAAAACACACATCCGAAACCCGACATCGACATTCCGATTGCCCGCACAACCTGCGAACGTAGCCACAATACAGAGCAGCCGATGAGAAACATCGGCAGCGCCAGTTTCTGCGGGTTGAGCGCAATCAATTGAGTGGTAAACGTCGTCCCGATATTCGTCCCCAGAATAATGCCTACCGTCTGCGGGAACGATAGCAGGCGCGCGTTCGCAAGCCCGATTGTTACGACAGACACCGCGCTGCTGCTCTGTACAAGCATTGTCACCAGCGTTCCTGTAATCATGCCGCGCATCGGCGTTTTCGTAAAGCGTACAAGCCAGCGGTGCAGACTATCGCCCGCCAGCGCGAACAAACCGAGCCGCATGAAATGCATGCCGCCCAGAAACAACCCAAACCCTGCCAGGAGGGGAAACACAAGTGTAGCCATCCGTTCGTCTCCTCTCGTCCCCATCTACCCCATATGTATGCGGGGTCTAAGACAGGCATGACAGGCCGTAGAAAAACAAAAGACGGACCCTGTTACAAATCCGTCGAGCGGATTAGTAGGTGCTGCAGACAAAAGAATTGATGCGCCTTGTATCAAGTCCGCCAATGGTGTAGCCAAAGAAAGGAATATATCGGTAGAATGATACGGTCCTCTGTTGGATAGAGAATGGCCAGATCCAGTATTGCTCGCCGTTCGATAGCCATACATACGTCCAACGGTACAGACACATGCGCAGGCTGCTTGGTGCAACCGCCAGTGTGCCGACTCCTCCCTGCGGTTGCTGCGGAACGAAACTCGGCGGCGGCGAAGTCGGTTGAGGCGGTTGGCCTTGTCCTCCGGGGAGCTGCCCTTCTCCAGGAAACGGACCCGGGTACGGCGGCTGTGTCGGCGGTTGGAATGGAGGGAAATAACCGGGTGGAGGTGGTGGAAAACCGCCGGTTGGTGGACGGGGCGGTAAGCCCGGAACGGTCGGTACGTTAAACTGTCTGTTATCTTTTTTAGGGGATTTACCCATAGTAACACCTTCCTTTCCGTATAGACTATTCACAATCAGGGACAAATGCGTATAAAATAGGCACAAGCCTGCATGGCAAATGACAAACGAAAGGATGAGCGACATGGAACCGAAAACGACCGGATGCAGCATTGACCATTCTTTAGAGGATGTGCGCAATAAACTGGGCGCAATCGAGCCGCATCTTCCGACAGACATCGCATCTTCCCTGCCGGAATACTTGGAAAACGGACGGACTCAAGCCGAGCTAAACCATGTATTTCACTTGTTAAAAAAATACGACTTAGCAGATGACACGGAAAGAGCGCGGCGCAACGAAGAATTTGCCAGACTGTTGCAAAAAGACTAAATAAGAAATGCCTCTTGCTTCGGACAAGCAGGAGGCATTTTTTAATGTATAGGAAAGTATATTTCGCTTTACAGTGATAAAGTGAAATATACTTTCCCTCCATTGTAATCGAGGAAAAACTCGCGAGGCGTGTGCCGACCGTTGCTTTTTCCGTGTGGAGCGTGTGGCCTGGAGGGAGGGAAAGACCGGCAATTGTCTCCCTCTTCGGGGTACCCGGATGTTTTGCCGGTCCGACCGAAGGGCCACAAAGCGGCCGCTTGTCTTCTGTGTGGAAAAAGGACGAGCGGCAACGCCCGCGAGTTTTTCTTATGTAACACTTTTTCGGGAAATGCGACAAAAAAATTTTCTTCTCTGCGAAAAATATTACAGTCAAGGATAAAAATACATCAAGAAAGGGAGAATACTAGTGAACAGAAAAATCATAAGCGGACTATTAGCGGCAACTCTCCTTGCAGGAGGCACTTCCGTATTTGCACAGGATACTGTAACGGCGACAGAGCCTGCAAAAAAAGAAGAGGCTGTCAAAGTGAAATGCTTAGAAAATGCATTGAAGCATGTGAACAACGAAACGGCAAGACAAGCCATCATGGCTAATATCGAAAGACAAAAAGCAGCAACGACAACAGGAGACAGCGTGACGGTAACACCTGCTCCTAAGCCGGAGCAGAAAAGAGAAGCGACAATTGTAATAAAAATCAATGGTAAAATCATGATTGCGGACCAGAAGCCAATCATCATCAACGGCCGGGCCGTTGTACCGCTGCGCAGCATCTTTGAAGCGCTGGGCGCCAACATCCAGTGGGACGGCAAAAACAGCACGGTTCATGCGACTAAAGGGAAAAAGAAAGTAAGGCTGAAAATCGGTGATTTGAAGGCATCTGTAGACGGAAGAACAGTGAAGCTTGACCAAAAAGCGGTTATCATCAACAACCGTACTATGGTGCCGGTTCGCTTCGTAAGCGAAGCGCTGGGCTCTAAAGTGGAATGGGATGCGAAAAACCTGACCATTCACATTAAAACGAATTAAATACCGGTGAGGGGCTAAAGAGGCGGACGCTGGGCCATCAGGCGTCCGCTTCTCGTTTTTCTGCCGTGTTTCTGGTAAGATAGGGCATGATGACAGAAAACCACCATGGC
>NZ_BJXX01000032.1 GCF_007991215.1 Aneurinibacillus danicus | reverse complement strand
GATTTTCACAGAAAAAAGGATGGATTCGATGACTGCATTACCTGAACGCTTTGTTGAGCGCATGAAGCGGACGATGGAGGAAGAAGAAGCTGCGTCTTTTTTTGCAAGCTATGATGAAAACGCGGCACACGGCCTCCGTCTGAATCCGGGAAAAATCTCACGGGACGGGTTCACGGATCGTATGCCGTTTTCTCTGACACCCGTACCATGGTGTCCGCCGGGATTCTACTATAATGAGGAAGACAGACCTGGCAAGCATCCGTATCATGCAGCCGGCGTGTATTACATCCAGGAACCGAGCGCGATGGCGGTAATCGAAGCGCTTAAGCCCGAGCCGGGCGATCGGGTGCTGGATTTGTGCGCGGCGCCGGGAGGTAAATCTACTCACATCGCCGGATATCTGGGAGATAGGGGACTTCTCGTAGCGAACGAAATTCATCCGACCCGTGTCAAAGCATTATCTGAAAACCTGGAGCGCTGGGGAGCACGCAACATTCTGGTGACCAACGAAACGCCGGACCGTATGGCTGAACGTTTTCCTGCTTTTTTCGATAAAATCGTGGTAGATGCACCGTGCTCAGGAGAAGGGATGTTCCGGAAACTGCCGGAAGCGTGTGAGGATTGGTCGGAAGAGAAGGTTGCCCACTGCGCATCGATGCAGACCGATATTCTCGCGGACGCAGCGAAGATGCTAAAGCCGGGCGGCGTAATGGTGTATTCCACCTGTACGTTTGCAGAAGACGAGAACGAGCGGCAGATCGAGCGCTTTCTTGCTGCGCATCCGGAATTCTCACTGGATCCGGTGGCGCAG
The DNA here is from genome assembly GCF_007991215.1 of Aneurinibacillus danicus. GTDB lineage: Bacteria > Bacillota > Bacilli > Aneurinibacillales > Aneurinibacillaceae > Aneurinibacillus > Aneurinibacillus danicus. The sequence goes on along the minus strand of NZ_BJXX01000032.1, from coordinate 36,906 downwards.
CAAGAGTATTTCACACCGGGGAAGCTGGAACATACCGTTCGTCTTTGGCCGCACAAGCTGCGCGGCGAGGGGCATTTTCTGGCGCGTCTACGCAAAAGCGGGGATACGGAAGCTTTGGAAACGGTGCAGGAAGAGAAAGTAAAACCGTTGTCTGCGGATGTGCGCAGGGTATTTGAAGCGTTTTGCAGAGAAGCGCTCACATTTACGCCGGAAGGAAGGTACGCTCTGTTTGGTGACCAGCTTTATCTGCTTGCGGATGGGTTGCCGCGTTTGAACCGCCTGAAGATTTCGCGTGCCGGATGGCATCTGGGTACAGTGAAAAAAGGCAGGTTCGAGCCGTCCCACGCTATGGCGCTGGCCTTGAAGCCGGAAGAGTGGAAAAGTGGCGTAGATTTTTCTGCGGACAGCGAGGAGGTGCTGCGCTACCTGCGGGGCGAGACCTTGTTTTGGGATGCTGCGGGTAAAGGCTGGACCATCGTCACCGTGGACGGTTTCCCGCTCGGCTGGGGCAAGCTGGTACAGGGACAATTAAAGAACCATTATCCCAAAGGATTGCGTATGTTATAGTTTGCTGCTTAGAAGTATCAAGATTTCTCTTTCTATTTGCCATTTAGCACCCATCTGTAGCCGCGTCTTCAATCGGTGCTTGCGGTTACCGGTCAAAAGCTGCTCCTTCTCTCAGAATCATAACAGAGGTAGTTCCGTGCAGAATTACCTCTGTCTGTGCTGCCTATCAAACAAGGTCGTAACAATTACTTTTATTTTTCAATAATCCTACTCCTGAAAGCAGAAGTAAAAAAGCTATGCTAAACCATGCCCAAGTATATCCTTTTAAATCCACAATGAATCCAAAAATAGGGGGGGCTAAAATGATAGCAAATTGATTTAAAGTAAGCGCAAAACTGACCGTTACTCCCACAGAATCTGCCAGTGATTTTTCAGCAACTTCAACGATAAACAGGCTATACCAGCCTATACCGAAGAAACCTAACCAGCCGCTGAGCAGAAATAAACTCCAGAGCGGTAAAGTATGTATATTCATTGTAAAAATGAATACGGAAGCAAAAGCTGCTAGAACAGAAAACAAAAGCGGTTTCCTGCGATTTCCTTTGTAAAAATAATCGCTAATCGCTGCCAAAATAATCCGTCCTAACATTCCAAAAAACAACGAGACCGAAAAGATTTGCCCCGCCAGCATGGGCGATAATGATGCATTGTGGGCAAGAAAAATCGTCAGGTGTCCAACAATTACCATTTGTAATGAAACCATGCAAATTCCGGTAAAGAAAACAGGATATAAAGCTTTATTTTTCATGATTTCTTGAAGCTGTTTTCGAAACGATTTTACTTGTGGTTCAGCTAAAGAAGGTGCTTCATGTAAAGAAGGTTCCCTGTAAAAAATAAAAAACAGGAGTCCTCCAATGATACATAAACTTGAGAGAACATAAACAGCCGATGGCCAACCGTACTTTATAGAAACAACGGGAATGATAGCTCCTGCCATTGCGCCGCCGATGGGTATACCCGCCTGTCTAATTCCCATAGCCAGTCCCCGAAGGGTTTTCGGAAACCATTTCATAATCACTTTGCTTCCACCAGGTTGAGCGGTACTGTAAAAAATACCAATCATTGAAAGTGTAAATAATAACCCTGTAAATCCTCCCGCTGTATTAACGGCGAGGACGGAGAGACCCAATAAAATAGACCCTAGTCCAATCAACAACCGTTCATTGTATCGATCAAGAAGTCTCCCGATAAATAGCATAAAAAAAAGCGGCCCGATATTCACAGCAGATAATAAAATCCCCGTTTCCATTTGAGTAAGGTGATACATCCGCTTCCAAAAAAATGCTAAAGGGCCTATCCCGTAGGTTACGAGCGTTGCGCTCGCTTGTGTTCCTGTTGCTAGCAACAACACAATCCATTTATAAGAGCTACTACAATGACGTACTCCTTTTTGCTTACTCACTTTAGAACACCTCCGCCTGCATTTCATTTTATGAAAGCAGAGATATCATGTAAAATGATTAATAAAGATGAAAGTTATCAAAAAAGATGATATAGTTAGGGGGAAATTGGGTGGACATTAAAGATCTTATTGTTTTTAAAGAAGTAGCTGAAGAGCGGAATATATCGCGTGCAGCAAGAAATTTAAATTACGTACAATCGAATGTCACAATGAGAATCAAACACCTGGAAGATGAGTTAGGAGCACCATTATTTTATCGTAACGGAAAAGGCGTTGCTTTAAATGCCAATGGGGAAATTCTATTAACGTATGCCAAACAAATCATACATTTAATCGAACAATCGATAAAATCAGTTCAAAGCAATGCGACTACACCACTGGGGACTTTGAAAATTGGCTCTACTGAATCAACGGCTGCTGTTCGTCTTCCTCCTATACTTGCAGCTTATTACGCAAATTATCCCGAGGTTGAGCTGATCTTAGAAACTCATACAACGGATGAACTCATTCAACTTGTTTTGGAACGAAAGCTTGAAGGAGCGTTTGTTGCGGGAGAGGTCCATCACCCTGATTTAACTTCTACCCTGTTTCAAGAGGAAGAACTGACACTCATCAGCCATCAGCCTCTATCATCAATTCAAGATGTAAACGAAATAAGTTTATTGGTATTTAGCCGTGGCTGCTATTATCGCAACATGTTAGAAAAATGGTTGCACGAAGAAGGAATTTATCCAAAGCGAGTATTGGAATTTGGTACAATCGAGGCAATTATCGGTTGTGTGAAAGCGGGTATGGGCATCGCTGTAATGATGAAAGCCATTATAAAAGGACATGATCACTCTTTAACTTTGACTCCCCTTCCACAAAAGTATTCAAGAGTGCCGACCACTTTTATTACAAGGAAAGATGTATTTTATTCGGCTGCTTTGTGTAAATTTATCGAAATGATGAAGGATGCGCATACTTGTTAGTAGTCATCGATCAGAAGGGGTGTTGTTCCTTCGTAATGGAAACTTATTCCATGACTTTTCTGCCGTAACCCTGACATGAAAATGCGGAGAAGGGCGGCTGATTTTTGCGGCATGAAGGAAAAGAGAGAAGGGAACGAGGAGAGGATTTTAATGTAGAAAAAGGCGAACGCCTTTTTCTTCCCTGGATCTCCTTTCCTCTTTCCCTCTCCTTCTTTCTTCACGATCTTCACAGAAAAAAAAGGGTTCGTTTGTTTGAATGTCAATGTACCGACATTTTGGCTTTCGGTTTCTCGGCTTTAATCATAGGCTCAAGCATAGTTCCGCTCTCTGCAAAGCGGGTATGCCAGGAAAATGCTTTTTCTATGACATGCGGTGTATAGCCGCCGCGCTGTAGCGCTTCATGAAAGTAATCATACAATTGGTTCCGATAAGAAGGATGGGCACAGTTTTTCATGATTTCTTCCGCACGTTCTCTTGGGCTGAGTCCCCTGAGGTCAGCAACGCCTTGCTCTGTAATAATAACCATAGTATCGTGTGCGGTATGGTCGATATGCGAGGCAAACGGCACGATGCTTGAAATACAGCCGTTTTTTGCGGTGGATTTTGTAACAAAAATGCTAATGCGCGCATTGCGCGTGAAATCTCCGGATCCACCAATGCCGTTCATCATCTTGCTGCCCATTACATGTGTAGAATTGACGTTGCCGTAAATATCGACTTCAAGCGCGGTATTTATTGTAATTAGTCCAAGACGGCGAATGATTTCCGGATTGTTGGACATATCTTGGGGTCGCAAAACGATTTTTTCACGGTATTTCTCGAAATTCTGCAGGACTCTATTCATTTTTGCTTCCGATAAAGTCAGCGCGCCTCCGGAAGCGAAACGAACCTTACCTTCATCAATTAAATCAAATACGGAATCCTGGAGTACTTCGGAATATAACTGCAAATCACTAAATTCAGAACGTAAGAAGCCGTAGAAGACTGCATTGGCGACAGAGCCGACCCCGGACTGAAGCGGGGGGAGTTTCTTAGACAGGCGGCCCGCTTTGACTTCTTCTTGTAAAAAGTTCAATAGATGATCGGCAATGATAATTGTTTCTTTGTCAGGCTCTATAAGTTTTTTGGGTGTATCGGGCACGTTTGTCACGACAATGCCCTTGATACGGTCGAATTCAACAGGGATACCGGTACATCCGATGCGTTGATCGACAGATGTAAGAGGAATTGCCTGACGCCTACCAAAAGCAGGAATGTCGTAAATGTCATGTACGCCTTCTAGAGAAAGCGGCTGAGCGAGGTTTAATTCCACGATAACTTCTTTTGCATTTTTAATATAATTATGGGTGTTTCCGCAGGACGTAGTAGGAATGATGTTTCCGTCCTCCGTAATGGCAAGCGCTTCTACCACTGCAATGTCCACCTGCGGAATAGCATGTGTGTTTAGTGCATCACCTGTTTCTGACAGATGCTGGTCGATATAACGTATGTGTCCTTGATTGATTTCCTTGCGAAGAGTATCGTTAGACTGAAATGGAAGGCGAAGGTTCATGTATTCGGCCAGTACAGAATCGATATGAGGAGAAACGGAAGCGCCTGTATATACGTTAATTTTGAACGGCTTTCCTTCTTTATGCGCACGTTCGGCGATCGCAATAGGGAGTTGTTTAGGATCTCCTGAAGAAGTAAATCCACTGAATCCGATCGTCATGCCGTTTTGAATCCAGCTGGCAGCCTCTTTACTGGTAACAATTTTATTGAATAGCGCTTTATGTCGTAAACGGTTTGATAGCATTTTATTCACCTCATTCTGTTATATAATTATAATGGTATTTCGTTTTTCTGTATTAATACAATAACAGAATAAAGGAAGGATTGAGTGTTTTTTTCGATAAAACAGAAGTACTGAACATAAAGTAGATTTTTTAAGGAGGATCGTACATCTGCCGAGCTAAATCCCAAATGTCATCCCCATTATATGGGGACGGTATTTGGGATAATTTAGTGACAAACGTAACCAAAAATAAAATAACAAAAAGTGTTAAACCCTGAATTAAATGGATTTAACGCAATAGTACAGAACGTCATAAATGAAGCAAAAATAGATACAATAAAGAGCCAATCCACACTATTGTATCCAAAGTTTGAATAGCTCCTCTGTAATCCCTAAGTTATACATGTAATAGAATCCAAATGCTGTACTGATTACACCGGTAATTTGTGTAAGGGCTTTGTTAATCTTTATTTTTTTGGCACTAATTACAAATGGAATCCCGATCACTGTAGTAAATAGAAGCATACCGACAACAGTTCCAACGCCAAATACAAGAATATAAACAGCACCTTCCCAAACACTCTTAACCGTTGACATTGTTAACAGAGTCATTGCTGCACTTCCTGCTAGTCCATGTACTAAACCAACTAGCATTGATTTCATATAAAAAACATCTTTATGCTGGTGTTTATGCTCATGTTCGCCATCATGCTTGTGGGAATGGAAATGCTTATGTAATTCTCCATCATGCTCATGTTCATGAGTATGGATATTTTTAAAAGAAAGTATACTGGTGATCCCAAGATAAACCAGCATAATTCCAACCAAAAATTCTAAAGACATGGACCATTTCTCTGGTATTTTACCATTCATAAGAATAAGAACGAGACCAACAATAAACAATGTTGCAGTATGACCAATTCCCCAAAATACTCCCGCCAGAGATGAGCGCCATAATTTTTTACTCCCACTGGCAATAGTTGACACAGCAATTACATGATCGGGCTCAATCGCATGTTTAATTCCGAGAATAAATCCAAATGCTAGAGTTGATAACAAACTGATTTCCATGATTACACACCCCTAAATTAAATTTGTTTCATCATGCGCTCCTCATTATTATTTTGTTCCTCAACATACAGCTAACATACGCAAGCAAATACGATGCCAAACCATATAGTATAGAAAAATCGGGATAATTGGAAACAACGTGTTTCTGAAGACAGCATAAAGTTTTCGGTTAATTGGAAACTTCATGGTTCTGATAGATTCCAGTGCGAATGATATTTAAATTAAGAACAGCTTGGAACCATAATGTTTCTATCTAAACGGAAACCATTTGCTGCTTTATGGAAATTATGTATTTCCATTGCATTCGATTTTTCTGTAATCTACCATTTGGCGCGTTTTTTGCATAGAGAAGAATAATGATGTAGATATAATTTGCTACATTTGCTTGATAGGAAAATGTAGAGAAGGGAGTGAAAGCGATTGCGTTTAATTAATACGACTGCAATCATTATTAACGATAAGTGTACCGGGTGTAGGATTTGTTCCTTTGTCTGTCCGACATTAGCCATCACAATGGAGCCTGTTCCAGGTACGAAAAACAGAAAGCTGGCGGTGGTTGAGGAGGAATCGTGTACGGGTTGTACGGCCTGTGAACAGCGTTGTCCTTTTGATGCCATTCAAATGGAGAAGTTAACGGAACCCCGTTTTATCGGTGTGGATATCCAGCAATCGGATACCGAGCAGGTCCATCAACTATGTTATGATTCCCATTTGCATCCGGAGCAAGTCGTTTGCTATTGCACAGGTACCCGCGCGGAAGAAGTGGCGGCCGCGATCCTACAGGGAGCGGATACGCCGGACAAGATCTCCATGGCCACCGGATTGCGGACCGGCTGTACGGTAGAATGCCTTCAACCGGCCATGCGATTGCTAAAGACAGCGGGTGTGGAGCTGGAGTCGCCGAAAGGGCGGTATCAGTGGTATGGTCCAACCCCGACCATTTGGGATATTCCAGACCATGTCAAGGAGAAATATGCACAACGTGGTTTTTACTTTGACGCGGATATTGAATTTTTTGAGAAGATTCGCAAAGCTCCGTTGTCGAGCGAACAGAATTATATCGAAAGGGAGGAAGAATAATGCATCACCCACCGATTCAACCCCTTGCTCCCCGTCCTTCACGGTACGGGATTGATCCAAGTCTTGTAAAAAAGCGTTTTGCTGATTTGCCGGGTATGACATCTCTGTCGATCAAGGAACTGTTTCCTGACACGCCGGAGGTCATTTATCCTGGACCGGAAGGGATCCAAGCGGTTCGGCGAGCGGCGGAAGCGGCGCTGGAGAACGTGGATCTTTCGATGATTGAGCCGCATCACACAGTGAATGTGCTGGCCTCCCATCATGGGTTTACATTGCTTGGCGGAGAGCCTTATGCCGAATTGCTGCGCACGGTCTATGACGTAGTCAAGCAGCGCACCGGCGCGAAAGAAGTGCGTTTGCGTGCAGGGGTGGGACTTCGTTTCCGTGAGACGGAGGAGTACATCGTACGTTTTAATTTGAAAAAACATTTTGACTCTGCGAGAGGAATGGCCCCGATCGACGAAGGAATTCCGATCGAAACCGAGATCGGAACACTTTACGGTCTGAAGCGAACGTATGATGCAGACTGGATTATTCATGTGCATAACAGCGATGTCCGGGAGGTTCACTTTCATCGTCAGGTCGACCGTGCTGTGAAGCCATTTGGGATGTCTTATGCGCGGATAGAGACCCGGTCGACGTACCACCAGAATCTCGGTCCGCGGGGGGCGAATTTTACAGCCCGGGCGATTTTTGAATCCCCATTTGTACAGAGTAAATTTGTCGGTGCTGTCTTTTTAAACATGTCCCCTAGTGGTGTTCTCAGCGTGGAAGCGGACAACGATTTGTATCGTATTAACGATACCATTACCCTGGATGGACTGCGATATTACGGGAATATGTTCCAGTTGCTGGGTAAAATTGAAGATTGCATTGTCGGATTGGATTTTCCGTGTCCGGTTCCCTATGTATTTTCCGCCGGGGTCATTTACTGTAACTTTGTAGGTGCCAATGTGGATCTGTTTGACTTAGACGTCAAGCTGGCACCTTATACCTGGTATACGGAAGCTCTGTACGGAAAAGATGGAAAACCGCTGATTCCGGACATAAAACCGGTGAATCCGGCAATTCGCATGGTGGTGCATAATTACGCCTGGATCGGTTATCCGAGTGCGTTCTTCTCCCAGCAACTACCTACGATTGTTATAGGAAAAGAACAGGCAGACCTATTTGAACATGATCCGCAAAATCTGGAGTACATGAAGTACGCGATGATCGGCGAGAACCTGGAGGACGCGATGAAGTTTGCGTATCGGACAACCGGCACGGATAAGGTGATTGTGTTTGACGGTGCTGTAGGCGGAATAAATGTGAGCGAATCCTTGGCGGAGTACTTGTTGAAAGTCGCTCCTGAAGTTAGTGCAGAAGTAGATCAGATGTTAATGCCTAAGTGGTTGAAACAACGCGGGATACTGGTGAGTGCATAAGAGGAGAGGATAGTCATGATGACTCTAAAACCGGAGAATCGCCAGCAGGAACGTTTCGTCTTAGATATTCGCGACACGTTATTTTCTTCGATTGAAAACCGGCTGTTTACCGCTCAGGTGATTGCAACAGGCTGCGGTATGCTGGCCTGTGTCCAGCATGCAGCTACTTTACTGGAAGAGATTGATTGCGAACTATTGTATATCGTTGAAGACGGGACATTGGTACAACCAGGTGATGTTGTCATATCATTCCGGGGAAGAGCGAAGAACGTAGCGATCGCCGAAGATCTGGTCCTAGGAGCTATGATGGCCCCATCTGGCTATGCGACACGTGCCCATCAGATCCAATTGTTAGCAGGGACAGAATTAAAGGTGGTTTGCGGGGGATGGAAAAAGCTCCCGCAAGCCAATAAGCCCGGCCTTCGAGCGGCACTGAAGGCTGCGGGAGTCGGAATGAGGATGGTAGAAGGTCCTTTCGTTTATATCGATAAAAATTATGTCCGTATGTTTGGGGGCGTAAGAAAAGCACTTGAAGCAGCTAAACAATTCCCTGACCATAAAACGGTGATTCAACTTCGCGGTGAATTGCAGCCCATTGCCCAGGAAACAAAGGAAGCTGTTTCCGGTAGAGCAAACGTCGTCATGGTTGATACGGGGAATTTGAAAGACCTCGACATTGTTTTGCAGACGTTGAACGACTTGGGGGCACGGCAGCGGACGAAGGTTGCCTTTGCCGGCGGAGTTAAAGAAGAGACTATCCTTTTGCTTCGTGAGCGACAGGTGGATATAGGGTGTGTCGGAGCAGCTATTTTGAATGCCCCTCTGCTTGATATGCGGGTCGACGTTATCGACAGCCAAATGAGCCAGGAGGGAGGTGGATGATGGAATACAGTCTTTTGAATAAAACGGAACTTCGCTTAACAGATATCTATTTGAATGACTGTGACCTGTCGCTTATCGCGGACACGGTAGCCAACGTTTTGCAGCTCCCGAGGGAAAAAGTTTTTGTAATCGATGTCCGTGATGATCATATCGCTTTGGACCTTCTTGTTCAATCGATGTCAGCGGATCAGTTTGTCGGAAAAAAAGAAAAACTGCTTCAGGCGGTAGGGACCCTTCCTGGCGTTCAGCTTGGGCCGGATGTTGATATACATTCTGAAGGTGTTCTTGGGATGATTGCCTTAAGCCCTTTGAAAGGGAAACAAGTCGTTGAGAAAACCATCCAGATGAGCGATGAGATGCAGAAACGGATTCGCCGGCGCGTAAAGGTATTTCCGACAGGTTTTGAAGTAGCGCAGGGGATGATTGAGGATACGAATACTCCTTTTCTTACGGAGCGTTTCACCGAGGCAGGGTTTAAGGTGCAGACTCATCGTCCGTTGGCAGATGACGTGGATGAAATAGCGGGTGCTTTGCGTCAGGCGATTGATTCCGGATTCGGATGGATTCTGACGACAGGTGGTGTCGGGGCGGAAGATAAGGACTGTACCGTAGAAGCCTTATTGAAGGTCTGTCCGGATGCAGCAACCCCTTATATTGTGAAATTTACTGCCGGTCATGGCAGGCATGTAAAGGAAGGAATTCGTATTGGTGTGGCTAAGGAAGGATTGAGCTATCTTATCACGCTTCCAGGGCCGAATGATGAAGTCCGGCTTTGTGCAGATATTCTGATGGCGAATATGGATTTGGAACCGGAAGCAGAGGAGCTTGCGGAACAGATTGCGGAATGCCTCAGAAACCGTTGGCTGCAGACGGTAGGAAGTCATCGTCACGCACATCATCACCATCATGGAGCCCATCATCATGGTGGGCATGGGAAAAAATCGCTTTAGTATTCGTTTATGAGAGAAAAGGGAGAGTTCTTATGAAGCCATTTATTGAACTAGCGGCAAAAGAATTATGGGAGGCGGAAAGAAACAATCAGCCGATCAGTCCTCTTACGGAAACCTATTCTGGTTTCACGGTAGAAGATGCTTATGCCGTTCAGCAACAGGTCAAGGCATGGAAGGTGGAAGCGGGTGCCCGGTTGATCGGTCGTAAGATTGGCCTCACCTCGAAAGCGATGCAAAATGCGCTGGGAGTCCCCGAACCCGATTTTGGTTCGCTGTATGACAATATGCTTCTACCGGAAGGAACCACGATCCCGTTTGAGCAGTTCCTTCAACCTAAGGTCGAAGCAGAATTGGCTTTTATTATGAAAGAAGATTTACAGGGACCGGGTGTCCATTTTCAGGATGTGATTCGAGCCACTTCTTTTATTGTACCGGCTTTTGAAATCATCGATAGCCGTGTCCGTGATTGGAAGATTAAGATTCAGGATACGATTGCCGATAATGCTTCGAGTGGAGCCCTCGTTCTGGGGAGCCGGGGCGTTTTTGTTGATGAGTTGAATTTGCGGTTAGTTGGTCTTGTATTGGAAAGTAACGGTCAAGTAGTGGATACGGCGGCAGGAGCTGCTGTACTGGGTCATCCGGCTGCGGCGGTAGCCTGGTTATGCAACAAGCTGGCTGAATTTGGAGAGGGGCTTCAGGCAGGGGATATTGTTCTTTCTGGTTCCTTCACTAAGGCATATGAAGTTAAGCCGGGAAGTGTATTTAGTGCCCATTTTGACCAAATCGGAACCGTTCAAATAGGTTTTGAATCGAAATAAGAGGATATGTTTAGGGAGGGAAACGAACATGAAACGATTAAAGACAGCTATCCTTGGGCCCGGTAACATTGGAACGGACCTCATGATGAAAGTCCTGGAAAGCAAGGAATTGGAACTGTGCATGATGGTCGGAGTCATTCCGGAATCCGACGGATTAAAAAGGGCCAAAGAGCGTGGGATTGAAACTTCCGCTGATGGAATCCAAGCTATTCTAGATAATCCGGAAATTGAACTTGTCTTTGACTGTACAGGGGCAAAATACCATCTGGAACATGCCCCGCTGCTTCGTGAAGCGGGGATTCAAGCGATCGATTTGACGCCAGCAGCTGTTGGGCCTTATGTGGTTCCATCTGTCAATATCAATGTGAACCTGGATAGCCCGAATATTAACCTCGTTACCTGTGGCGGACAGGCGACGATTCCGATTGTAGCAAAAATCAATGAAGTGGCTGACGTGGAGTACGCAGAAATTGTGGCTACGATTTCAAGTAAATCAGCAGGACCTGGAACCCGCCAAAACATTGATGAATTTACCCAAACAACCGCACGGGCCATTGCTCAGGTTGGAGGAGCAGATCGTGCGAAAGCATTGATCGTGCTTAATCCTGCCGAACCACCGATTATGATGCGTAATACGATTTATACCAGGGTAAAAAATCCGGATCAAAAGGCGATTGAACAAGCAGTAGAGGCCATCGTTAAAGAAGTGCAGACGTACGTTCCTGGTTACCGCTTGAAGGTTCCGCCCATTGTAGATGGAGATAAGGTAACAACCATGATCGAAGTGGAAGGAGCAGGAGCGTATCTTCCTAAGTATTCCGGAAACCTGGATATCATCACAGCTGCCGCCGTTGGAGTGGCTCAAAGAATTGCAGTACATAAGTCGCATAAGGAGGTCTCTGAAGTATGACTCAGAAAATAACCATTACAGATTCAACGCTTCGGGATGGAATGCATACGGTAAGCCACCAGTTTTCGCCTGCCGATATGGCTGAAATTGCGCGTGCACTGGATCAGGCCGGGATGGATCTGATTGAAATCGGCCATGGAGATGGTTTAGCTGGTTCCTCCTATCAATATGGCTTCAGCAGCGCTTCGGATACAGATTATTTAAAAGCGGTTTGTGATGTGGTGAAGCAGGCAAAGGTGACTGTCCTTCTGTTGCCGGGAATCGGTACGAAAAAGGACTTGCAGGCAGCTGCTGAAATCGGGGCGAAAGCCGTTCGTGTGGCTACCCATGTGACAGAGGCGGACATTTCTGAACAGCACATTAAAATAGCGAAAGAATTAGGGTTGTTTACGGTCGGGTTCTTGATGATGGCTCATATGGAAGAGCCGGAAAAAATTGTTGAGCAAGCCAGGAAAATGGAAAGCTACGGGGCAGACGTGGTTTATGTAACGGATTCTGCTGGTGCTTTATTGCCGGATGGTGTTCGGGCACGTGTTTCTGCCCTGCGTAATGCCGTGAATATTCCCATCGGATTCCATGCACACAACAACCTGGGTGTAGCCGTTGGAAATACATTAGCTGCACTTGCCGAAGGAGCTACCTTTGTTGATGGAAGTTTACGCGGAATGGGTGCTGGTGCAGGGAATGCCCAAACCGAGGTCATGGTAGCAGCCCTTAACAAGCAGGGCTACCTAACCAATTGTGACTTATCGAAGCTGATTCGTGCGGCTGAGGATATCGTAGCACCGAAGATGTCCCGTCCGCAGATTATCGACAGCGTGGCGTTGATTCTCGGCTATGCCGGTGTGTACAGCAGCTTCTTTTTACATGCTAAACGTGCTGCGGAACGCTTCGGCGTGGATGCCCTTACCATACTTGAAGAACTGGGCAAAAGACGGATCGTTGGGGGACAAGAAGATCAGATTATCGATGTCGCCTATGAATTAAGCCAAAAACAGGCTTTGGTACGCTAACACCATCTGACTAACTTTTAATATACAGACAGCCTGGTTATCGCAAAAAGCTTAAGTCAAACGGAGGTTATAAACTATGGAAACAGCACGACTAAAGTATGAACAGCTGCTTGAAAAACTTCGTGGGTTTCGTCGTGTCGTTGTTGCGTTTTCAGGTGGTGTGGACAGTACCTTTTTGCTTAAAGCAGCAGTTGAAGCCCTGGGAAGTGAACAGGTGTTAGCAATTACGGCTGATTCGGAGACTTATCCGGAGCGGGAACGCAAAGAAGCCATCGCACTTGCACGTGAGATCGGCAGTCCGCATTTGGTGATTGAGACCAGTGAACTGAACATACCCGGATACGCTGAAAACCCTATTAACCGGTGCTATTATTGCAAACAGGAGCTTTTCAGTCACTTGATCCCGATCGCCCAGGAACAAGGGTATGATCACGTGGTGTTTGGTGCGATTGCAGATGATCTTGGAGAACATCGCCCCGGACTACAGGCGGCCATAGAGAATGGAGTTCGGGCACCGCTCCAAGAAGTGGGATTGACGAAGATGGAAATTCGTGATTTATCTCGGGAATTGGGTCTAAGAACATGGGAAAAACCATCGTTTGCATGCCTTTCCTCACGCATACCTTATGGCGAGATGATCACACAGGAAAAGTTAACTATGGTAGACCGAGCAGAATCATTCTTAATGGACATCGGCTTTCGTCAGGTACGGGTACGTCAGCATGACAAAATGGCCCGCATCGAAGTTTCTCCACATGAAATAGAAAAGTTGGTCCGTTTCTCCGATATGGTTGTAGAGAAGCTGAAAGATATCGGATATACGTATGTCTGCGTGGATCTACAGGGCTATCGCTCCGGAAGTTTGAATGAAACGTTACAGGCGGTTCAAGTATAAAATGAAGGGGAATTCCGGGGGATTAAAGAGTCTCTTATTCCCCGGACCTGTTATAAGGATAAATCTTATGAAGCGAATTGGAGGAGCTATTATTATGCCGATTGAACCGGGAACTAATGTTAGAAAAAATATGCGGGATTTTTTTCTTCATTTATCTCCTGCGAGGGCTGGAACCGGATTTGTTGCGGCTATGTTCAGCATTATGGGTCCGGCCTTAATCGTAATGAACGCGGCTAAGGAAGGAAATGTTCCCTTAGAGCAGGCGATTTCATGGCTTTTCATTATCTATGTTACAGGCGGGGTATTTACGATTATTCTATCCCTGCGGTATCGTCTGCCAATTGTAACCGCTTACACCATTCCGGGTGCAATTCTGATAGGAAGTGCTCTAAAACATATCCCCTTTAATGAGGCGATAGGGGCATTTATGATTACTGGTGCCATCGTAACCATTCTTGGGGCATCGGGTTTAATTAAAAAAGCCGTCGAGTTTTTGCCTCTTCCGGTTATGTTGGGGATGATTGCCGGAGTTATTCTTTCTTTTGGTCTTAACGTCATTAAATCCGTAGTGGAAGAGCCGGCTGTTGGCGGTAGCGCTTTTGCCGTATTTTTTCTCTTCATGGCTATGAAAAAATTTCCAAGTGGGTTCCTCCTATTCTTGGAGCCATGCTGGTGGGAGGTTTCATTGCTACATGGATGGGCAAAACAAACTGGAGTGCCCTTGAGTTTTCCCTTGCCACTCCCATTATGGTAAAGCCGGAGTTCAGTTTTCAGGCGTTTTTCGAACTTACCCTTCCGTTGATCGTTCTAGTGATTGGTGTTCAGAATATTCAAGCGATCGGGGTTCTTTATGCTGTAGGTTATAAGCCTCCCGTTAATGCGATATTTACCGTGCCGGGAATTGGCACATTATTGAATTCCCTGTTTGGAGGACATCCCTGTGTTATTGCTGGCCCTAGTACAGCGATCTGTTCCAGTGATTCTGCTGGCGAAAACAAAGATTTGAGGTATATAGCTTCCGTTGTAGATGGACTATTGTGGATTTCCTTTGGACTCATGGCAGGGATGGCTATTGTAGCGGCAACCATTGTACCCAAACAGTTACTCGCAACACTAGGTGGACTGGCGATGTTTGGGGTGTTCCTTACAACTTTTTCACAAGCATTTTCAGGAAAGTTTAGATCAGGGGCCATGGTTTCATTTCTTATTTCGGCCGCTAATGTAACTGTGCTAAAGGTTGGAGCTCCGTTCTGGGCTTTGATTGTGGGATTTATTGTCACGCTTTTGCTAGACCGTGATGATTACACTTTGATTAAGAATAGATCAGATAGGGAAGACGAGGAGCAAATCGCTGTATAACAATAATGCTCGGGTGTTTGTTAAAAAACGGTTAGATTATCCTTCAAGGTAATTTAAACATTCGAAAAACTATGTTAAGAGTAAATATTTTTTCATTGAAGGAAATGTATCCATATGTTAGATTGTTATGTACGAACGGGGCTTTTTCGAGCTTATGGCAACGCTTACTTATTACCCGACTAAAAGGCAGGATGTAATGATATGTTTCTTAATTTTTAAACTAAAACTACATAAGCAGTTTTAGAATTAATAAGTAGGTGTAAGGGTCTTTGGAGTAAAGGAGGAATCGTAATGCTCCTGTCAGAATTTGTACGAAGTCCGAAATATACTGTCGATCTCAACCTGTTACAGAGCGATTCACAGCGAGTGATCTCGAAAATGAAAGCCTTATCTTTGTTGGAAGCTCCTGTTTCAAATGAAGGGAGATGGGCAGGTATCTTTCGAGTTTTCCCGTCTGTTCAGGTTTTTCCTTCTGGATCGACGGTACAATTTACGGAATTTGGCGTCTGGATGGATGACGCTCCATACCTTTACGCGGACACAGAAATCAAAGAATGGCAGTTTTTAACGGATCACAATATTATCGGTGTGGTTAATAAAGAAGAAGAGTTTCTAGGAGTTATCTATGTTGCTGATTTGCAACGGGAGATTCATAGCATGTACAAGAAAGCTTCAGAACGCAATAGAGAAATGGATGCGATTATTGATAATGCCTATGATGGCATTTTGATTGCTGATGCTCTTGGATATGTGACACGGGTAAATCCATCATTTTGCCGGTTGACCGGTGTCAACGAACAATCCTTTGTCGGTGTACACTTGACAGAGTTAGTGAAACAAGGAATTTTTAAGGAGCCATCGGTCACCTGGCAATCGTTACAGGAGCGTAGAGAGGTGTCTGGCCTTCAAAGGTATCCCACCGGGCAGGAACATCTGGTAACCTCTGTTCCGATTTTTGACCAAGCTGGAAAAATACAGGGTGTGGTAGCTAATGTCCGGGACATGTCGGAGCTATCGCGTTTACGGGAAGAATTGGCAGAAGTTCAAGATCAAAGCCAGCTTTATAAAACCGAGTTATCAAACCTTCGTAAGCGGGTGTTTTTTGACGAAATTGTGGCCGTTTCTCCACAGATGAGAAATGTGAGGGAGTTGGCTGAACGTGTTGCGAATTTTGATTCTACTGTTCTCATATTGGGAGAATCAGGTGTTGGGAAAGAAGTGATTGCGTCTTTGATTCATAAGTCCAGTGCCCGTTCCCAAGGCCCTTTTGTAAAAATTAATTGTGGGGCCCTCTCGGAGGAATTGCTTGAGTCTGAATTATTTGGATATGAATCGGGTGCGTTCACTGGGGCGAGAAAGGCTGGTAAGATCGGACTGTTTGAAGCAGCAGAAGGGGGCTGTATCTTTCTTGACGAGATTGGTGAAATGTCTCCTGCGCTTCAAGTTAAAGTGCTTCGCGTTCTCCAGGAACAAGAGTTTACCCGTGTTGGCGGTGTTGAACCGATTCAGGTCAATTGCCGTATAATTGCAGCTACACACCGGAATCTAAAGGAGCAGATTCGAAAAGGTCTTTTTCGTGAGGATTTGTATTACCGATTGTATGTGGTTCCACTCCACATTCCTCCCTTACGTGAAAGGAAGGAAGACATTCCTGCCATGTTACAGTATTTTTTAAATAAATATAACCAAAAATACGGTACACAAAAGACCATTCATCCTGTTGTAATTCAACTTCTGCAACATTATTCTTGGCCAGGCAATGTAAGGCAATTATCAAATCTGATCGAACGTATGGTTGTAACCATTCCTGAAACCGTTATTTGTGAGCACCATTTACCCGAAGACTTTTTTAACTTGGAAAACTCATCTGAGGATTCATCCCTAGATGTTTTGAAAAAAACAGGAAATAGACATATCTCAATAAAGACGAAAGTGCCCAACAAGAGCTTAAATGCGTTTAATGAGATGGAACGGGACATAATCATCCAGTCTCTTTCCCGCTTTGGATCTATAAGGAAAGTTGCACAAGCTCTTGGAGTTTCCCACACAGCTATTATAAAAAAAATGAAAAAGTACGGGATTGAGAAAAATTAGCAAATTTTATTTTTCTTTCAATCATTATTATTGCAATGAAATTAATGAAGGGTTCGGGAAATAAACACATACCTAATCCGGAAAAGTGAGGATGCAGATATGAGTCTAAAGGATATATTACGTCGTGTACGAAACGGTGAGCTATCGGTTGAGGACGCGGAAGCGGAGATCTGTGGGTTCGAGGATTTGGGATTCAGCAAAGTTGACTATGCGCGGGAAGCACGAACGGGGTATCCGGAAGTCATTTTCGGAATGGGAAAGACAGCCGAGCAGGTACAACTGATTTTTTCCAGGCTCTACGCAAAACATGGAAAGAGTATGGTCACCAGAGCAAATGAGGAAATGTATGAGCTGGTGCGACAGATTGCTCCGGATGCTGTTTATGACCCGATATCACGTATGTTAACCGTCGGAGGAGGAGAACAGCGGTTTCCGGGAACAGTAGCGGTACTTTCTGCAGGAACTGCTGATCTACCTGTAGCAGAGGAGGCAGCTAAAACGGCCGAGTGGATGGGAAATGTTGTTGATCGGATCTACGATGTGGGTGTGGCGGGCATTGATCGATTGCTCGCACAACGGGAGCGGATTCGAAAAGCTAGTGTAGTCATTGTCGTTGCCGGTATGGAAGGTGCATTGGCAAGCGTTGTTGGCGGTTTGGTTCGACGTCCGGTAATTGCTGTTCCGACCAGTGTTGGATACGGTGCACATTTCTCAGGATTGACACCGCTGCTTTCCATGCTCACATCCTGTGCATCAGGTGTGATGGTGGTGAATATCGATAACGGTTTTGGAGCAGGAGTTTCCGCTTCGATTATCCAACAAGCGATTTTAGAAGGAGGAAAGTAAATGAGGACGCTATATTTGGATTGCGTCTCCGGTATTAGCGGTGATATGTTGCTGGCAGCGCTCGTAGACCTCGGTGCCGACCTGGAGTATGTAAAACGTGAATTGATGAAACTACCAGTTGATGAGTTTGATTTATGGGTAGAAACCGTGGATAAGCGAGGAATTGCGGCAAAAAAGCTGCATATTCGTTTGCCGCAAACCGCTGCCCATCACCATACTCACGCTCACGATCATGCACACAGTCACGATCCTGATCACTCACACAGTCACGAGCATCATCATGCACACAGTCATGATCATCATCATGATGGCATCTATGAGCATTTACATGAGCATCGCAAGGCAGCCGAAATTATGGAGATGATTCGGGAAAGCGATTTGCCAGAGCGGGTAAAATCGCGCAGTTTATGCATTTTTGAAGCCATTGCTTTAGCTGAGGGCAAGATTCATGGGATTGACCCCATGGAAGTGCATTTTCATGAAGTCGGTGCGATGGATTCAATCATCGACACCATCGGGATATGTCTGGCCCTGGAGGATCTCGATGTCGATAAAATACAGGCGTCGCCGGTTCCCACTGGATACGGAAAATTGAAAATGGCTCACGGACTTTATCCTATTCCTGCACCGGCTACGGCGGAGTTGCTTAAGGGAATCCCTTTAGCGCCTTCGCATTCGCATGGTGAACTGACAACTCCCACAGGGGCGGGGATTCTTAAGGCTTTAGTGACGCGATTCGGACCGCTTGAAAACATTACTGTGGAACAGATCGGATATGGAGCCGGAACAAAAAATTTCGAGGTACCCAACGTAATCCGGGTTTTACTCGGCCAAACAAATGAACCCGGAACAGGAAAAGTTTCCGTTGGAGAAGAACTGGCCGGGGGAGAGATTCCACGCGAAGATGTAGCTGCTACAATCGTGGCCGTACTCAATGAGGAACATACATTTAAACGCGGATTTGATCTTATTTCCGGTGAAACCCCCATTGCCGATGCGCTAAAAACAATATAAATTATCTCTTAACCTATTTTTGAAAATATGGGCAAACGGCATAGACAAAGATTGATTTTTTTGAATTTTCAAGGATAATAGAAACAAAGGGATACGGTTCCATGCCGGATGCAAGGGATATCACAAATACGAAGATGCTTTTGAATGGTTAAGCGTATAACAGCTAAAAATCTTCGATATCTGAAAAACCAGTTGGACGTACACAACTGGTTTTCTTATGCTCAGATAGCATCTTTACGTTTTGTTATCGTCATAAAATTCGCTCGTTTGTAAGCTTACAACACCGTCGTTCTCTAAAGGTCACGTGCTTTATTTTTAATTTATAGATAATTCTAAATTTTATTTAAGGGGTGGATTGATGGGTCAGGAGCAGCAAATTTGGAGGTATGCCTTCGCGAGTGCGATGGTGACGATTAGTACTCTCGGCTTTGGCAGGATGTCTTATGGGATTCTAATGCCCTTTATAAAGGAGAGTTTATCACTTACCTACGAACAGGCAGGGTTGTTGGGCACATCAACTTCGATCGGGTATTTGGGGATGGTGTTCTTTGTCGGTATTTTCGCTACGAAATGGGGCTCGAAGCGGCTGGTAATTCTGGGGACGTTACTTGTGGCCTGCGGGTTGCTGTATTTGTCCTGGATTACAAGTTATCTTACCTGTCTGGCAGGTATGGTGCTTATCGGTATCGGTACGGCTCTTACGTATACCCCGTTGGTTAATATTGTCGTTGGATGGTTTCCGCAGCAAAGAGGGATGATGATAGGATTTCTCGCTAGTGGAATAGGAATAGGGACGCTGATCTCAAGCTCGCTCATACCACTGTTTACCACTTGGTTTTCTATCAGCGGCTGGCGATACCTCTGGCTTTTATTCGGGCTGATTTCTTTGCTATCTGCCCTTGTTGCCCAGATAATCCTTCGAGATCCGCCAATACCTTTATGCCGAACGGCGAAGAAAGATGATTCTCTTCTTCGCGGGGTGTACTTACATAAAGGAGTATTGTTGGTAGCCATCATCTATGGATTCATTGGCTTTGCGTATTTAATTCCACAGAACTTCCTTTTTAGTTTTATTTTAGAAGCCCGTATTGATCGGTATTCAGCCGGTCAAATAATGGCCTTGGGAGGTTTTATGTCCATTTTTAGTGGGCCATTGTGGGGAACTGTTTCAGACAAGATTGGGCGAAAGAAGTCCCTGCTTATCACGCTTTTCTTAGGGGCGATTGCGATGCTGATTCCCATCATATTCCCCGTACGCTTCGGGTTTTTGATCAGCCAGTTCCTCTGGGGGATTACGATTGTAGGGATGCTTTCTCTCATTCAGGCTAGCTCGACAGAGCAGATTCATCCATCTTATGCGCCCATTGCCTTAGGATATGTAACGGTATACTTTGCTGTAGGACAACTGCTTGGACCGGGGCTTGGCGGCTGGATGATCGACCATTTTGGGGGAATTCCTTCGGCATTACTGCTTTGTGATGGGCTTCTGCTCCTGGCTTTTCTGTTATCCACGCAATTAAACAAAGAAGTAGCGAAAGAACGGATGATTCTCAAGAGGGTTCATGATTCTTCAGAAAGTGAAGAATTAAAATTAAATAAATATTGACAAAAAAAGAAGAAAAATATACATTATTGATATTGATTATCATATTCATCTTATTCATACAAAGTAAAGCAGAGGTGAAAAAAGTGAAGGTTACGAATGAAATCGTGTTGAAAAAAATCGAAGAATTGTATAAAAGCCTTTTTCAGCATGATGGATTCGGCGAATTACGGGTGGAAATGAAGATTTTAAAAAGGGGACAAAAAGAGGTTATTATTCATTGCGGCAAACAGTATCGTTATGTGGTGGACACTGCTTCGGTATCAACGATGTGAATACAATTGAAGGTCGGTTCTGTGGGTGAACTCTTCTTAAAAACTTATTTTTTAAGAAGAGTTTTTTGTTTTAAAAAGAGAGAATTACGCTTTTTGAGGAGAGGTGTATATGTTAAAAAAGAAAAACTGGCACAGGTTTGTCGGCTCGCTGTTGAGCTTTGTCTTTGTTTTTACCATGCTTTTCCCCTTAGGAACAGGGCAAGCCTTAGAGGCAGAGAGTGTCCTGGAGACAACAGCCGCTTCCGATGAAGAGAATCGTCTTGCAGATGGAGAAGAAACGACTTCCGCTGATAGTATTATCGTAGATCCGGTGGAACCAGGGGAGCTTAATCCTGAAATAATCGCTTCAGAGAAAGAGAGTCCAGGTGAAATTATTGTTAAATATAAAAAAGGAAAAGAGGAGCAGGCAAAGTCTACCCTTGCTGTGATGGGAATAGAGGAAGTAGAGCAATCAGACAGCGGAATAAGTCTATATACCCTGCAACCCGGGGAAGATATGGCGCAAGTAATAGAGGAGCTGGAACAAAATCCTGCTGTTGAATATGCGGAGCCTAACCAGGAATATACGGTGTTTTCCGATATATCCGGTCAGGAGGCAATTACAGATGAGTATTTCGATCAGCAGTGGGCGCTGAAAAACATAAAGGCAGAAGAAGCCTGGGAAAAAGTGAAGGAGCTATCGGGCACTGTGAAGGTTGCTGTTATTGACACAGGCGTAGACGATAGCCATCCGGATCTAGAAGACCGTGTATTGCAGGGGAAAAACTTCGCTGAAAGAAAGTCGGATGGTACGTTATATCCGGAGAATCGCGACAGTAAGGATGATCATGGACACGGTACCCAGGTAGCCGGTATCATTAGCGCTCTCTATAACAATCAAAAAGGAATAGCAGGGGCTGCCGGATTGGCTGATGTTAAGATATATCCCGTTAAGGTTATGCATGATAAAGGAGCCGGAAGCACGTTTGATATTGCCAACGGAATTCAATATGCTGCCGACCAGGGTGTTGATATCATCAATTTGAGTTTGGGTGGAAAATATAGCCAAGCGATTGAGCAGGCAGTCAAGTATGCCCAGAACAAAGGAATACTTGTCGTCGCCGCTGCAGGAAATTCGGCTACCAATGTAGATGCTGTATACCCGGCGGCGCTGCCCGATGTGGTAACGGTAGGCGCCATCACACAGGATAAAGATAAAATCGCCGATTTTTCCAACCAGGGAAGCGCCCTTGATGTCGTAGCACCGGGAGTAGATATCATTACTACGACGATAAAAGAAAAAGGGACGCTGGGTGATGAAAGCAAAGGATACTATGCGAAAGTAAGCGGTACATCTTTTGCCGCACCTTATGCAGCAGCGGTAGCGGCGCTATATAAGCTACAGAACCCGGGAGCGGCTGCTTCGGATATCGCTTACGCAATGACGGCGGCAGCTACCGATTTAGGTACGGCCGGACGTGATAACACATACGGGTACGGTAAGCTGAATGCGGCGAAAACACTTGATCCGCTCACAGATCCCGAGCAGCGGCCCGCTATTGAAATTCTCGAACCGGCAAAAAATGGTCATGTTATGGGAGAGGTATCCATTCAAGCACGGGTTTCCGGCGAAACTATCAATACGGTACGTTTTTACCTCGACGAAGTGAATGAAGAGAAATTAATTGCGCTTGTTAATAAGCAGGGAGAACAGACGCTTTATAATACGACATGGGATACGAAAAAAATTGCCGACGGTTCACACACGGTATGGGCGGTTGCATCGAATGGAGAGACGGAAATCGGACGTACAAGCGTGCCTGTCATCGTAAATAACAGCCCGACAAACGGTCTCATGCTGAATGTGCTTGACCCTGAGGGGAACAGAGCTCCGGGAGCGAAAGTAAGCATCTATACAAAAGTGCCTGTTGCACAGGAAGGAACTCCGGTACCTTCTTCTGCCACTGCTCCCTATACGTATAAGTTATTATGGTCTGGCAGCACAGATAGTTTGGGAGTCGTACGAGTGCCGGGAACGATTGTGACGGATTTAACGACGGTATCGATCGTCGTATACGGCGGCTTTGATTATGCGGATGCAGCACAAGGAAATACGGTATTTTTATATAATCAGACAGTCGAAGGCCCCGGAGTCTTTACGATCAGGGGAGAAGAAACGGTTCCGGTTACACTTAACACGCTTGGCGAAAATCAAAAGAAGCTGGAAAATACAAAGTATTTTGCAACCCTAATCGACGATAACGGTATAACCGTTGGAACGACCACGGCTCTAAATGAAGAAGATTCCGCTATTTCAACGGTTTTCATGAATAAGGGAAAATATAATTTGTTTGCCTACAATAAAGCAGCGGAGGCTACGTACTTCTTACATGAACGGGCAAAACAAATTTCACAAGCAACTACCATCGTATTCGACGGATCAAAAGCAGGTGAAGTCGGTTTAGCGCCAGGCAATGATGAGAATAAAATTGTGAATGGTATCCTTTACATGTTTAGTGAAGGAACGGAAGAAACCATCGGGATTAATGACGAAGCCCTTGTCGGTAGGAAGCTGCGGGTTACACCGGGATCTTATGATTTTTGGGCTGATGTTGAAGTCAAAGACCCGGCAGGCGGGCAAAACTGGATTTATGTATTCGGTACCGGTGAAACCGGGGAGAGATTGGTGGAGATTCCGGCAAACGGCAAGGTTTCAATACCTGTAGGCGGAACGCTTGCTCTCACAGAATTTGCTCCGGATGTAGAAGAGTTGAAAAATCAACTGAAAAAGGCGGGGAAAGAGTATGTGCCGCAGGAAGATGAGTTTACGGTCCAAAAAAGCTATGACTATTTCTTTACAAAGCATAAATTCACTGATGCATACGGCAATCTTCTTGTCGGTATGTATCGCGGTTCCCTGGAAGGCAGTGGATTGTGGAAAAAGCAGAATATGAACGGAGAAAATCCAACCGTCTCCCGACTGGATGAGCAAAGCAATAGCTGGCAGACGCAAGAATATTATTTTGGAGATATTTATCCTAACTTCAAAGTAACGCGTCAGGGTGGCTCTACGATATACAATAACAAATTCCGCCAGTTTTATTATTGGGCGTTCTGGGCGGTAGTACTGCCTACCGTTACACCGGGCAAGTATGACGTTGAGTTGAAGCTTCAGTACAATCCACTGGCCGGCAAAGAGCTAACCGGTCATATGGTGAATACGGTAAAAGATGACCGAAAATACAAGACGATGAAAACCACATTAAATGGTAAACCATTCGCAGCCAATGTCACGATTTATCATTCAGTAGAAGAAGGCGGCGAAATGATATGGGAGAAGTCGTTCGCAGGTAAAGCCAATGCTACTACAGGAGAGCTTGCCATTGAAGACAACATTAAGCTATCGAGTAAAAAGAACGGAAATCTGGCAAAAATCATCTATATTCTAACAGACAAAGAGTATGGGGCCGCCAATAAAGGTGAGTATTTGTTCGCCTTCCGCCAATTCACAACGCTTGATGAACTGCAAGAGATAAAGCTGGAGAACATGCAGCGGGTTGAAATCAATGCGCAAGATCAGGACGGAAAAGCGATACAGAATCCAATTCGGCGGGACCGCGGCATTATTTTCCCGGGACAGGTTGAGGGACAGAAAGTTCCTTTCTATCAATTTACCGGCAACGACTATAAAAAAGAAGTTGCATGGTTGGAGCCCGGTACGTATCACTTTGACGGTCATTACATTGTTGGAACTGGAGAAGGAAAGAAAGTGAATTATTACCTGTTCCAAAAAGATGTGATTGTTTCCGGTAGCGAAGGAGCGGTAAACAAAGTATTGCTGGATGGTACCGATACAGCAAAAATTGTTTTTGAACCTGACACGGCGGGATATCATGATTTCAGAGGAGTCAGTCTTTTCCCGTTTAACCCATATCGTCATGAAATGAATGAACTTAACACCGTAGGTCATACTTTCTACTTAGCTGCGGATATTCCATATCATCTGGATACGAAATTAACGCTGGGAGATAAGGAGAATCCGGCGTATACATGGAATTATTTCCTGGAAGAAGCGAAAGAGCAGCCATTTGCACGCGGGACAGAAAAAATCTGGCATATCGGCAAGTTTGTACCGCAATTATCGCTCGATAAGACGACTATAAAAGGCACAGAAGCGGTAACCGGACGTTCCGGAATTGTGGACAAACATGGAAACAAGGTTGTCTACACATTCATTGATAAAGATAGCAGTTGGAGCGCCGCTGCGGGTGAGGCAGAGAAACAAGGTTCACTTGCTGTCCGCTTGCAGGCGAATGGACAGATCAAAGTCAATGAGGATGTAGAATATAGCATCAGCCATGAGGAAACGAAACCCGCTGGCCCGTCCGTAACGGAAATCTATCCATATCTTCGTGTCTACAAGAAACAGGCGGATGGAAAAGAAACAAGAATTTTTAATGAGAGCAAGCCTGCTTATTATGATGGCTTTAGCGAATCGTTGGGGAACCTTGGGCCAGGAAATTACCGGGTGGAAGTGGCATTTGCTTCCGGGCCGAATGGACCGGTGACTACCGCGCTGCAAGAGGGCACATTTACTGTGCTAGGTAGCGGTAGCGGCGGCTCGGGTAGCGGTGGATCTGGCGGCGGCGGTGGAAGCGTACAGCCGACACCTGATCCGGCTAAAGAGGGGACGAAGTCAGTAAGCGATAACCAGATAAATCAAGCGGTGAAAAACGCGCTTGATAACAATGCATCTGTCATTCGTATCGAATCAGATAAAGCAGCGGCCGTTTCGCTGACAATCAATCAACTTAAAACAATTGAAGACACGAAAAAAGCGTTGGAGATAAAATTCAATGGTGTTACGTTTACAATTCCTTCTGCCGTACTTACCGGATTGCCGATAAAGGATGCAGCCACTATTGAATTCTCGGCTACAGCTTTAAATGAGGCAGATGCGAAAAACGTGACAGACGCAGCAGAGAATGCGGCGATGGTTAAAAAAGTCGTCGGAGCCATTTTTGAACTGCGGGTGACTGCGGTTACGAAAGCCGGTGAAGCTGTAGGTATCAAAACATTTACAGAGCAGTTACAGGTAAATCTTCCGGTTCCGAAGGAGGATCAGGCCGCCGCACTGGCCGGTCAGGTTCATGCGCACCGTTTCAATCCGGATACGAAGAGATGGGATTATATCGGAGGGACGTACAATCCTGCTACTCATACGATCAGCTTCGTCACCAGCAAGTTTAGCAGATTTGCCCTGCTGATTACCGATGAGGTTATGCAAACGTTTGAGTTAACTGATTTGAGAGGTCACTGGGCGGAACAGGATATTCAGTTTATGGTTAGTCAAGGATATGTGAGAGGCATAGGAGACGGCAAGTTTGCTCCGAACAGCCCGATTACCCGAGCCGAGTTCACGGCTCTGCTGACGCGCATCTTAGGACTTCAGGAAGATAAAGACAGCGCGATAACGTTCAAAGATCTCGGCCCTGGACATTGGGCTTACGGCTCGGTGCAAGCTGCAGCCAAAGCAGGATTCATCAGCGGTTATAAGGATGGTTGTTTCTATCCGGATCAGAAGATTACCCGTCAGGAAATTTCCGCTTTGATAACCCGTGCTCTAAAGTATAAACAAGTGGAGAATGAAATAAGTGAGCAGGAGAAGAGCGAGGTGCTTGGCAAATTCAAGGATCGAAAAGAAATTTCTCTATGGGCAGAAAAAGAGGTGGCCGCAGCAGTGAAAGCAGGTATTGCGGTAGGGCGAAAAAGCGATGAATACGCTCCGCGGGCTGATACCACCCGTGCAGAAGGCGTGGTGCTGCTGAAACGGGCTTTGGACAAAATAAATAAAACAAAATAGAGAAGGAGCTTTATTTTCCTGTGAAAATCGTGAAATAAAGAAAGAAGGGAAGGAGAGAAAAAAGATCCAGGGAAGAAAAAGGCGTTCGCCTTTTTCTCCATTGAAATCATCCTTTCTTTCCCTTCTCTCTTTTTGTTCGTACCGCAAAAGTCAGCTGTCCCTCCTATGATTTTCATGTCGGCGTTGCGGCTGAAAAGCCATGGTTGTTTTCTAGAAATATCATGGTATCTTATTCTATAATAAGCAAATTTTTGGGAAGGCAGGGGAATGGCATGAACTACGATAAATTCTTGGACCTGGCACCGTCCGATGAGCGGTGGGGACATAACGAGATTGTATGCGATAGCGGAATCAAACTGCATTATGTTCGTCAGGGGGCAGGGAAACCGGTACTTCTGCTTCACGGTTGGCCGGGATTCTGGTACGATTGGCGCCGCGTCATTCCCGCCCTGGCAGAGAAGGCGGATGTCATCGCTCCGGACTTCCGCGGATTCGGAGCATCGGATAAACCGGACCTTCCTCCGGCGGAAGGTTATACTCCTCAAGCGCTCGCCGGAGATATCCTATCGCTGATTCATCAGTTGAACTTAGAAAATGTTATGCTTGTTGCCCATGATATAGGTGCTACGGTAGCGCAGACATTGACCCGTATGATTCCCGAGAAAATAGATTCACTTGTTTTATTGAATCCTCCCTATCCGGGAATCGGCAGCCGGAGATTTGACCCGGCGGTACAGGGGCAATTCTGGTACCAGCACTTTCATAACCTTCCCTGGGCCGAGGAGTTGGTTGGCTATGACCGGAACACAGTAAAGATGTATTTGAGCCATTTCTATCATCACTGGACAGGAAAGAAAGAAGCGGTCCGTCCTGCCGAATTCGAACATATTGTGGATGTATACGCTGCACCGCAGGCGTTTAAATGGAGCATCGCGTATTACCGGGCACGTGCGGGTGCAAGGGCCAAAGAAGCGGGCGCAGCACCTGAGACAATGAAAATCGTACAACCTGTCAGCGTACTATGGGGTGAGGCGGACCCGGTCATTTTGGCCAGCTGGTCCGACCGTCTGCATGAGTATTTCAGCGACGTACGACTTCATATACTGAACGGTGTCGGACATTTCGTGCCTTTTGAGGCTCCGGATAAAGTGGTGGAAGCCATCACTTCATTGCACAGCAAATAAATACGATAATATAAGTACAAGGCTGGAATAAAGTGAAACGCTTGTTCCGGTTTTGTGCTTTTTTTCATATATTTAAAGGAAAATTTGTGCAAATTATTGAAATTAATCTTGCATTTCGTTATAGTTCAAGTAAAATATACAGTCTTTTCTCCTAAAGAAAAGGGGTACCATATGCTTACATTCAACTCCAGCAGTATTCGCGCGATCACGATACTGAATCATCTGCTAGGCAAATTGCAGTGCAGAGATTTGCTAGAACCATTGATTGATGAGGTGATTACCGAATTAAAAGAAGCTCTTCGGGAAGTATCCGAGCTAAAGTGGGCGCTCGATGTCTCAACCATAGTAGCAGTAACGGATTTGAGTGGCAAAATCGTATATGCGAACGACAAGTTCTGCGAGATTTCAGGATATAGCCGGGAAGAGTTGATTGGGCAGAATCACAGGATTGTAAACTCGGGATATCACGACAAATCTTTTTTCCGTCAGATGTGGCAGACGATCCGAGAGGGAAACATATGGAACGGAGAGATAAAAAACAGAAGAAAAAACGGTTCTTTTTATTGGGTAAATACAACCATTGTGCCGTTGATGGACGAGCAGGGCAAGCCTACGCAGTATATTTCATTCCGCAATGATATTACGAAAGGGAAAGAGGCGGAAGAGAAGCTGCGTCAAGCATTGAAAAACGATTTCATTCGCACGGTAAATGCACTGCATAATTTTGTGTTTAAGCTAAATCAAAGGGAAGACGGTTCGTTTATCTATGTGCTGTTTGAGGGGAAATTGGCCAAACAGCTTGGATTAACAACGGAGAAGACATACGGAAAAACCCCGAATCAGGTTTTTCCTCCGGAGACGGCAGAAATATTGGAAGCGAACTATCGACGCGCTTTTCAAGGTGAGAGAGTTACTTATAACTATCGATATAAAAACCGGGATTTTCAGACATCTCTTTCTCCGATTATAGAGGATGGTCGGATTATCGAGATTATTGGCTCTACAAGCGAGATTACGGAGCTAAAACGAGCGGAAGAAACAATCCGTCAGATGGCCTATCTCGATGCGTTGACCAGTCTGCCAAATCGACGGATGTTTATGGAGGATTTGGCAGAAGCGCTGTCCCAAGCAGAGGTTTCTTCGAATGAAATCGCCGTGTTATTTCTGGATCTGGACCGTTTCAAGCAGATTAATGATACCCTCGGACATACAATAGGGGACCATCTGCTGAAGGTGGTGGCGGACAGGCTGCGTACACAGAGCGGAGATGATTGCAAGATCTACAGACTCGGTGGCGACGAATTTGTCGTATTGTTGCCCCGTATCAAAGACGAAGCGGAAGCTACGTATGTGGCCGGAAGGTTATTGGATTTATTCCGCACAACATTTAAATGGGATCATTACGAATTTTTCATTACATGCAGCATTGGTATTAGCATCTATCCGTTTGCGGGAGCGGATATCGAGTCATTGATGAAGAATGCGGATACGGCGATGTATCATGCTAAGAACAGCG
Organism: Aneurinibacillus danicus; assembly: GCF_007991215.1. Classification (GTDB taxonomy): domain Bacteria; phylum Bacillota; class Bacilli; order Aneurinibacillales; family Aneurinibacillaceae; genus Aneurinibacillus; species Aneurinibacillus danicus. The sequence goes on along the minus strand of NZ_BJXX01000032.1, from coordinate 7,413 downwards.
GACGCAACGCTTACCGTTTGTATACGCCCAAGATGAATGTGGAATATGACGAGCATCTGCGGCTTGAGGTTCATCTTCGCAGGGCGGTCGAAAAAAGAGAGCTTCAGCTGTATTATCAGCCGAGAGTAGATACAAAAAGCGGACAGATAAAAGGAATGGAAGCGCTGTTACGTTGGATTCACCCGGAGATGGGGTTCATATCCCCGGCTAAATTCATTCCCATTGCAGAAGAGACAGGACTTATTGTGACGATTGGCGAATGGGTGATTCGCGAGGCGTGCGAACAAAATCGGCGCTGGATCGATTGCGGATTCCCCCCGCTCCGTGTCAGTGTGAACGTCTCGGGACTGCAGTTCCAGCAGGCGAATTTCGTAGAATTGGTTCGTTCCATCCTGGAGGAAACCGGGCTTGACCCTTGTTATCTTGAGCTTGAGATTACTGAAAATAGCATGATTAATGATGTGGAAGATAACATTGCCACACTGATGCGCCTGCGCGAGATGGGCGTATATATTTCCATTGACGATTTCGGGACCGGGTACTCTTCGTTTAGCTACTTAAAGCGGTTTCCCATTCATGCGCTGAAAATCGACCAATCGTTTGTGCGGGACGTGGCAACGGATAAAAATAATGCCGCAATTGTAAAGGCTATTGTCCAGCTTGCGCATCATATGAATGTAAGTTTAGTTGCGGAAGGCGTAGAGGATGAGGCTACCTTCCGATTTCTTCAGGCAGAGCGGTGTGATGAAGTTCAGGGGTATTTCTTCAGTCGGCCGCTGCCGGCTGAAGAATTTGAACGGATGCTTGCCGCCGGAGAATTTATAACGACAGAGAAGCCAGGGAGCGAGTGATCCCTGGCTTCTCCTGTTAGTTATATTCCACTTCCCCGTGCTTCATGGCTACCAGTTTGCCCCGTGAAAGAGACATCATCAGAATGGCAATCATCTCATGCATGATGATCGTATGGTGGTTATTCGATTCCTGCATATAAGTACGGAGGCGTTCGCGGACTTCGGGTACGCCTGTAACCTCGATGATAATATCCACTTCTTCCCCTTTTCGCGCCAGTTCCATAAAGTCGATCGTGACCGGAATGCCTTTTTCTTTTGCCAGTACCATGCCCGGAGCGTCTTCGTGCAAATCGGCTACACCCAGTATCTCAACGAAGGGCGCTTCCGCCAGCTGACGCAGCAGTGGCGTGCCTGTCTCGCCCCCGCCAATAATAACGACGCTAATTTTTCCATCTTTCATCATGATTCTCCTCCCCGTATAGTGTTTGTATACATCCCATATTTTCAAATTATATAACCAGAGTTTGCCATTAACAATGACGCTCAATGACGCTGTTTGAAAAATTTATAACATTTTACTAGATGAGTATTCATTCATTTTCATTTCCAGCATTTTGTTTTAAAATTAACAGTATTCAAATTAAGAGGAGGGGAAGCATATGGAAGGAAAAGTGGCGATTGTGACCGGAGGATCGAGCGGTATGGGAAAGGCGATGGCCAAGAAATTCGCAGAGAAAGGTGCGAAAGTGGTCATTACCGGCCGCAATCCAGAGAATCTGGAACAGACCAAACAGGAAATCCAGCAAACAGATGGCCAGGTGCTGTGTGTACAGATGGACGTGCGTAATCCGGAAGATGCCAGGCGCATGGTGGAGGAGACGAAGCAGGCATTTGGAACCATCGATTATTTGGTTAACAATGCGGCTGGTAACTTCATTTGTCCGGCGGAGGAATTATCCACAAACGGCTGGAATGCGGTTATCAATATCGTACTGAACGGCACCTGGTACTGCTCGCAGGCGGTCGGTAAAGAGTGGATTGCGGCAGGGCGTAGTGGCAGCATACTCAATATGCTTGCGACATATGCGTGGCTGGCGGGCGAAGGTGTGATTCATTCCGCTTCCGCAAAGGCCGGGGTGCTGGCAATGACACGAACACTGGCAGTGGAGTGGGGGAAACGATATGGCATCCGGGTCAACGCGATTGCACCGGGACCGATTGACAATACCGGTGGAGCGGCCCGGCTGTGGGAGTCGGAAGAGGCGGCCCGCAGGACGCTTGACAGTGTACCGCTCGGCCGTCTCGGACAGCCGGAAGAAATCGCAAATCTTGCTTATTTCCTGCTGTCTCCGGAAGCGGAATACATAAACGGCGAATGCGTAACGATGGACGGGGGCCAGTGGCTGAATCGTCATCCGTTCTAGGCAGCCGTTATATTCGGTTGTATAGAAAAACAGACCAGCTTCACCGGAAACGGGAAGCTGTTTTTTAATTATATTAGGAGCGTCAGATAGTTTGTGGTAATCTGTTTATGAATGTAAAAAAGCAAATACAGTAAAGAGGGATAGATGGAATGTCAGGAGAAGCAAAACATATTGCGGGAATTTCACTTGGCGTAATGGCGGCTGGATTCGTCGCCACGCTGCCGTTTTCGGAATCGCTTGTGGCAAAGGTTCTGCAGGGCGGTTTTGAAGCCGGATTGGTCGGGGGACTGGCAGACTGGTTTGCTGTTACGGCGCTGTTCCGCCATCCGATGGGAATCCCGATTCCGCATACGGCGCTTCTGCCGAAGAATCGCAGGCGTATTACTGATGCGCTTGTTCACACGTTGGAAAACGACTGGCTCAACAAAGCCAGTATAGAAGAAAAAATCAAGCAGGTGCATGTTACGGAGAAAGTGCTAAACCTGCTTGAGAGTAAACTGGACACTACGCAGGTGCGCAGCGCGCTTAGGGCGGTAAGTGAGCAGGTGATCCAAAACGTCGATATTGAGCCGGTATTGCCGGTGCTTGAGCGTAAGCTGAAAGACTATATGAAGAGTGTGGATACGGCCGGCCTGCTTAATGGGTTTGTTGATAGGGCGCTTGCCGAGCAATACGAGGAGAAAGCGTTCGATTTTCTGCTCGCAAAAGTAGGCGAATGGGCAGTAAAAAGCGAGACACGCTATAAACTGGGGGGTATTGCGCTTCAGGCGCTTGACAATATCGAACTGGATGGATTCATGCAATTCGCTTTAAAGTCGTTCACAGGTATGCTAAATGAAGAGAAGCTGGGTGGGATTCTGCAGAATCTGCTGCTGCGCGGCAGTGACGATTTGCGCCGTCCCGAGAATAAAAATCGCCAGGCGTTTCTTGCCTACGTGCGCCAGGAAATTGAAGAAGCGCGCCGTCATGAAGGGCTTAGGGCGACGCTTGAGAAGTGGAAGTACAACCTGGCGGAAGAGGTGCAGCTGCGCGACCGGCTTGCAGATATCGCGAACGACCTGCGGCAGCAGGCGCTTACGTTTGTGCAGAGTGATGCCTATCTGGATGAGTTCGCTTTACCCTTCCTGCGCCGCCTAATAGTAAAACTGCGTGCAGATGAGACCATGATGGCCCGGTTTGAAGCATGGTTGCAGCGGCAAATTGCTGTTCTGGTCGAGCAAAATCATTCGAAAATCGGCAAGCTTGTCCGTGAAAACCTGGACAAGCTCGATAACGAAACGTTAATTGAAATGATGGAAGAGAAAATCGGCAAAGACATTCAGTGGATCCGGGTCAACGGCGCGCTGTGTGGATTCTTAATCGGACTTGGCTTGGTTACAATAAAAACCCTGGTACAGTAGGAGCCGGTTATTCGAGGATATGATTGAAGAAGCCGCTTTTTCGTATCTCTACCCTCCAACTCTTAGTTTCTTATCTCTCTAGTTAAAGGAGGTCAGTATCGTGCGCAGCAAAGCGTTCACCATATTCACATTAGTCGCGGCCACGATGCTGTTTGGTGAATTGAAATACCAGCCGTTTCAAAGTGAGTTTCGCATCAGCTTCGGAAGCGGCATCTTTTTTTTCTGGCTGATCTGGTTTAGGGAGATACCGATTCTCCTGGCATCGCTGCTTACGGGCAGCGCAGTTGTGCTTTTTCGTATCTGGCTTGATTTTATAGCATCAAACGGAGACTTTTTTCTGTACAAGAGCGCACTCACTCATGTACCTTCGTTTGCATTCTATTTGTTCTTCGGTCTGGTAATCTGGATGGGAAAGGCATGGCGCCACCTGAATTCCCCGCTTCGTCTGGGGCTTTTAGGGGCGGTGGCGGATTTCTCCGCGAATCTTGTTGAGCTTCTGGTGCGAAAAAGCCTTATGTATCAGGGCATTTATTTTGTTTTCGTTCCGCAGGAAGAATACCTGCTGCTGATTCTTGCGTTTGTGCGCAGCTTTTTTATCGTGGGCTTTTTCAATATTATTCAAGTGCGGCATCTCCGTGAAATCAGCAGAGAGCAGCAGCTACGCTTCGAGAAAATGCTAATGATCAGCAGCGACCTTCATGTGGAGGCGCTTTACCTGAAAAAGGTAATGGGGCATATCGAACAGGTGACAAGGAACGGATATACGTTATATCGGGAGTTAAAGGCGCGGGAGGCGGAAGGCGTGCTTCCTGAATCCGATCCGCCGCTTTCCCGCCGTGCGCTCAGCATCGCAGAGGAAGTGCATGAAATCAAAAAGGACTCTCAGCGCATTCTAAGCGGAGTGAGCAAAATCATCCAGCAGGAGCGCGTCGTACAGCAGTTGACAATTGAGGAGATTGTTCAACTGGTAGTGAACACAAACCAGAAGTACGCCCACATGCTGGAAAAGGAAATTGCATTTACAAGCAACGTACGAACATGGCTTACGACCCGTCATGTCTATTCGCTCTTATCCGTACTGAATAATCTGCTGTCCAATGCGGTCGAAGCAATTGAGCGGACAGGCTCGATTACGCTTCGCGTATATGAACATGAAGGCGCATTAGTATTTCGCGTGAGTGATACGGGGGGCGGGATTGCACCCGGGGATGAAGCGTTTATTTTTATTCCCGGATACACGACCAAATACGATGAGCAGGGCAACGCGTCTACCGGCATCGGCCTTGCGCACGCCCGGGATGTGGTGACAAACCTTGGCGGTACGCTTGAGGTGGTACAGGGAGAAGCGCCGGGGAAGACCATATTTGAAGTTCGGATTCCGATACACAGGTTATAAGGGGTGGAAGAGGTGAGATTTCGCTTTTTTATTATTGATGACGATCCGTCTTCCCGCAAAATGCTGCATAATGCCATTGAGCATGAAGATTTAGGTGATGTGGTGGGTGAAGCGGAAGACGGATTCGGCGCAGAAGCGAGCATTATTCTCAAGAAGTGCGATATTGTGCTCATTGATTTGCTGATGCCGAAGCAGGACGGAATTGAGACAATTAGCCGACTGCAGGAGATGGGATATGAAGGGAAATTCATCATGATTTCTCAGGTTGAGCACAAAGAGATGGTAGCAGAGGCGTACAGCAAGGGTGTGGAGTATTTTATCCATAAACCGATTAACCGGATCGAAGTGATTTCCGTTATCAAAAAGGTGATGGAACATATCCGTCTTGAACGATCGCTTGAAGGCATTCGCCATACGCTTTCACTGTTTGACACGCTTCCGAAAGAGCCGCCGGAGGTGCGAACCACTCCGTTTATCCGCAGCGTGCTGGCCGATTTCGGCATCCTTGGCGAATCAGGAAGTCAGGATATTATCCACTTGATTGAGTATTTACTAAAGCGGTACAGGAACGAGCGCGTAAAAGAATTTCCGGCACTCAAAGAGATATTTACCGATTATGTAACTTACAGCAGCGCCACTGATGTGCAGCGGGAGGTCAAGGCGATGGAGCAGCGAATTCGCCGTGCGGTGGCACGTGCCCTCCAGAATCTCGCGTCGCTGGGCCTTGAAGATTACATCAATCCGAAGTTTGAGATGTATGCCTCCAAATATTTCGATTTCGCAGACGTGCGCCAAAAAATGCGGGAGATTGAACAGAACGAGGAAGTATCCCGCGTGCGGCTGAACGTAAAAAAGTTTATTTTCACGCTCTATCTTGAGACGAAAGAACATACTTGAAGAACAGGGGAAGCACGACAGTGGGGAAATGGTGGGCCGGTTCGCGGAAGTTATGGTTTGGGATGGGATGCGCTTGAGCCGAAGATGAAAGAACAATAAACGTAAACCTCCGAAACCGGGGGTTTTCTTTTTTAAGAGATAAATCATATTCATCACGCAACGATGCCGAAAAACTGATATGATAAATACTGTTATCCAATTTTTCGATTTTTACATACGATGAAGAGGTAGGCGCATTGTGCCATATTAGATAAGGAGGCAATACAGGTGGCAACGAAACGGAAAATAGGTGTAATTTACGGTGGAAAATCAAGTGAACATGAAGTGTCCATTCATACGGCGCTGTCGGTTATTAATGCGGTAGACAAAGCTCGTTATGACGTGCTGCCGATTTATGTAGATGTAACAGGGGGATGGATTCAGGGGGCATGGGTAGAGAAGGAAATCACGCATGTCAATGAGCTCCGTTTTTCGCTCGATAAGCAGCAGGCGCCCGACATCTTTGCATTAAAACAGACTGTTGATGTGATATTCCCGGTCATTCATGGGCCAAACGGAGAAGATGGCACGCTGCAGGGATTCCTTGAACTCATCGATATACCGTATGTCGGCTCCGGTGTACTCGGTTCGGCGGTCGGGATGGATAAAGTAATGATGAAAGAAGTGTTCGGCAATGCAGGGTTACCGCAGGGCCGATATAAAAGTTATTTGCGCAGTGAATTGGAAACGAGAATGGCGGAAATTTGCGATGCAGTGGAAGCGGAGCTTGGTCTTCCGTGCTTTGTTAAACCAGCCAATATGGGTTCAAGCGTAGGCATCAGTAAGGCGAAGGATCGCACAGGACTCGAGGAAGCGCTGCGCTTTGCTGCGCGTTTTGATAGAAAGGTAATTGTCGAAGAGTTCATTTCCGGCCGGGAGTTGGAAATTGGCGTGCTTGGCAATGATGAGCCGGACACATCCGTTGCGGGCGAAATCGTATCGAGTAACGAATTCTACGATTATGAAGCGAAGTACAAGAGTGACGGTACCCGTCTCGATATTCCGGCCAACGTACCGGCAAGTGTTGTAGAGAGGATGAAAGAGCTTGCGGTTCGGGCTTTTCGCGCGCTGGATTGCAGCGGCTTGTCCCGCGTCGATTTCTTCTGGGATGAGAAGAATGACGCGCTGTACATTAATGAAATCAACACTTTGCCGGGCTTTACGCCGTTCAGTATGTATCCGATGCTGTGGAACGAAGCGGGTGTTGCGTATGCGGAGCTTATTGACCGCCTCATCGCACTGGGTATTGAGCGTTATGAAGAGAAGAAAGCCAACGCGCTTGTTGCCGAACAGTTTAATGATTAATTGACAATCGGGCACATCAATAACGGATCGTCAGGAACAGAAGAAAGGTGGGCACGTCACCAGGTTACGCTCCACACGGAAGGAGAAATGTCCGCTTCAAGCGTAAAATGGTTCCGGTACCCACCTCTTCTGTGAAAATCATGGAAAAGAAAGAGGAGAAG
>NZ_BJXX01000031.1 GCF_007991215.1 Aneurinibacillus danicus | reverse complement strand
TCTTCTCTCTTTTCCATACATACCGCAAAAGTCAACTGTCTTTCCCTTCATTTTCATGTCGGGGTTGCGGCTGAGATGCCATGGTGGTTTTCTTCGTACCGCTTAGCATAATGAATCCAAAAGGGTTTCTAACGCCATGCCGCGTGATGCTTTCAAGAGAAGCGCATAGTCCCCGTTTTTGAAGGAGGCAAGGTATGAAGCGGCTTCTTCTTTATCGGTAAAGTACTTTGCACCTGGGCCGTAGCCTTCCGCCAGAAATTTCGCATCCTTGCCGATGGCAACTAGCTCGAACTCCTGCTTCATCGCCTTTAGCTCTTCACCGACTTCTTGGTGGTAGGCTTTGCTTTGTGCACCTAACTCGAACATGTCACCCAATACCAGCACTTTTTTTCGCTCCGGGTAAATGGACAGGAACGTCCGGACCGAAGCAATCATGGAAGAAGGGCTGGCATTATAGGCGTCGTTAATGATAAGCAGGCCGCCCGCTCCGTCTACGCGTTCAAAACGCATGGTAGAAATCGAAAGAGTTGCCAGCTGCTTCACGATCTCTTCCGGTGTGAGACCCAGATGCAGGGCGATGAAAATACCGGGCAGCGCGTTTGAGATATTGTGTTCGCCGAAGAGCGGCATGAAGCACTTAAATTGCTCTCCCTTATTGGTTGTAACGACAAAATGACTGCCGTGCTCATCAAATGAAATGGCGGACGCCGTAATATCGGCTGCCCGTGGTTCTTCCCCTTCCTGGTGCACATGGTAGAAGTATGTTTTCCCTGGATTTAGGTGCGCCAGATTGGCCACGAGTTCGTTATCCTGGTTCAGACAGGCGAAGCCTTTCGGATCGGTATGACCGAGAATTTCGCCTTTTGCCTGGGCGATCATTTCTTTCGAGTCGAAGAACTCCATATGCGCATCGTTTACGTTTGTAATGACGCTGAATGTCGGGCGGACCAGTCCGGCGAGGAAGTCAATCTCACCCGCATGATTCATTCCGAGTTCAAGCACCGCCGCTTCGGTGTCCGGCTCGATCTGCAGGAGCGAGAGCGGGACACCGAGGTGGTTATTGAAATTCTTGTACGTTTTATATACCTTTTTTTGTCCTGACAATAAGTGCGCCAGGATGTCTTTTGTCGTCGTCTTGCCGTTGCTGCCGGTGATGGCTGCGATCGGCAGCGACAGACGGTTACGGTAGATGCGCGCAATTTGCTGGAACGCTTTCTCCGTATCCTTTACAAGGATAAGCGCGAACGTATCCGCAAGCCCCGCTTCGCGTGCTTTTGTCTCGTTGGAAACAAATGCGGCGCAAGCTCCGGCCTTTGCGGCATTTGGCAGAAATTCGTGTCCGTCCCGTGTGCCGCCGGTCAGCGCCACGAATAATGATCGGTCCGTCAGTTTTCGCGAATCAAAATGAACGGATGTAATCTCGGTGGTTTCATCACCCTGGAGCAGGGTGCCTTCCGTAATTTCTACGATTTCTTGTACGGTAAACATACAGGATGTCCTCCCTGTTTTCACTTTTTATAAATTGTATCGTATTCATTATAACGCGATTCGCGCCCAAACAGATGCCTCCAACTTCCTGTTCGCTTGAACCTAAAAAAATGGGCGTACAAGGTTGACCTGCCTATCTCTGTATAATATAATGTCTTTTGACGACTTTTGGAGATGTTTCTCTTCTCGGGTCGTCACTGATGGTTAAGGCGGAGGGAGGGGAAACAAATGGCAGAAGTTCGTGTACGTAAAAACGAGTCGTTAGACCAAGCGCTACGTCGATTCAAACGTGACTGCTCCAAAGATGGCGTTCTTGCTGAAGTAAAGAAGCGCAGACACTATGAGAAGCCAAGCATTAAACGCAAGAAGAAGTCTGAGGCAGCGCGTAAGCGTAAGTTTTAGGAGGAATAGTTAATGAGACTCGTCGATCGTCTTACCAACGATATGAAGCAAGCGATGAAAGATAAAGACAAGCTCAAACTTTCCGTCATCCGTATGGTGAAATCTTCTATCAAGAATGAAGAGATTAACAACGGTAAAGAACTGTCTGACGATGAAGTGCTTACTGTCTTGACTCGTGAGCTAAAGCAAAGACGCGATTCCCTCCAAGAATTCGAAAAAGCCGGTCGTGAAGATCTGGCAGCATCCGCACGAGATGAAATTAATGTACTTATGGGATATATGCCTGAGCAATTAAGCGAAGAAGAGATTCGGACACTGGTGAGTGAGGTTATTCAGCAAACCGGCGCTTCTTCGAAGAAGGATATGGGGAAAGTGATGGGCGCGCTGATGCCTAAGGTCAAAGGCCGCGCTGACGGAGCCCTGGTTAACAAAATTGTTCAGGAATCGTTGTCATAAGGTATACACAAAGCCCCGCCTGCAAAATGCAGGCGGGGCTTTTTACATTCGAGAAATTTGCATAGCAACAGATGTTTGCCGGTTCCCGTTCAGCCGCTAATCCGCGGACATTTGCACTTCTTTGTAGAAAAGAAACAAGCAAGGACGGTCACCCCATTTTCTCCATCATATTCCGGCTATATACGGCATAACGTGAAAATAGAGACGTTTTGAATGGCCGAATGCGGAAAGGGGGCGTACGCATGAGAAAGTGGAAAGAAAAATGGCGGCGATTTGCCACCGGTACACTCGAAATGCCGCAGGATTTAACGATGGAAATGCCCCGCATCACCATGATTGGCCAACTGCAGATATATATCGAAAACCATCGCGGAGTCCTTTGGTTCAGCAATCAGGAACTCCGTTTGCTTTTAACGAAAGGGCAGCTCCTGATTCGAGGCCAGAATCTCATTATTCGAGCGATTTTACCTGAAGAAGTATTGGTAGAAGGAGTTGTGGACCAGGTCATATTTTTGGATGAATAAGGAAGGGGGAGACGACGATGAATCAGGGGGGAAACTGGTTCGGAGGATATCTTGTCTTACGCGTGCGCGGCAAGCGCCTTGAGCGCTTCTTAAATCGAATTGTAGGACAAGGCATTCAGGTATGGGACATTCGGCGAAACGGGGAAGAGGCATATCTGAGCCTTCCTCTTGAGAGCTTCCATAAAATCAGACCGTTCTTGAAAGAAACCGGGTGCCGTACCCGGATTATAAAAAGGGTGGGCTTTCCTTTTTTGCTGCGTAAAATGTGGACGCGCTCTATGTTTGCGGCAGGTATCCTTTTTTTCTTCATCGGCGTTTACTTTCTGTCTAATATCGTGTGGAGTGTAGAAGTAATCGGTAACGAAAAAATACCCACCCACCAGATTAAACAGGCCGCAGAGCAAGCAGGTGTCAAGCCGGGTGTGCTCATATTCCGTCTGCCGCAGGCCGAGCAGATGCAGCGCGAATTAATGAATCGCATGCCCCAGGCATCGTGGATTGGTTTTGAGGTGAAGGGTACGACCGCTGTCATCCGTGTCGCCGAAAAAGTACTGCCCGAAAAGAAGGAGGACTTACGTCCACGTCATATCATCGCGACGAAAAAAGCGGTGATCCATTCGATTTTCGCAGAGCGCGGACGTCCGACGGTGCGCATTAACGATTGGGTTAAGCCCGGAGATGTGTTGATTTCAGGCGCGCTCGGAAATGAAGGACAGATGGTGCTCGTACCGGCCAAAGGAAGGGTGGAAGGGGAGACGTGGTACGAATCGGTCGTCACGATTCCCCTGAAGCAAAAACGTCCGGTGCTAACCGGGGAAAGCTATACCAACCGTTACTTGCTTATCGGTGACTATCCGGTGAAAATCCAGGGATTCACCGCTGAGCCGTATGCTGCGTCCGTTAAAACGGAAGATACGGGCTGGTTTGCCCTGGGAAATGTTTCGCTTCCGCTCGGTATCAAGAAAGAGGTCGTACGTCAAAATGAGTGGATTGAGGTTACGCTGACCGAAAAAGAAGCGATGGAAACCGGAAAGAAATACGCGCGCGAGAACTTGTTAAAACAAGTGAAAAAGGGCGGTTACATCAAGACGGAAAAAGTTTTGCACGAGAAGCAAGAGAATGGTAAAGTTTATATGAAGATGCATTTTGTTGTAGTGGAAGATATCGCAGTTGAACAGCCTATTACTTACGAAGGAGAATGAGTTCTTTTGCATGTAGAAGAGACAAGCAAAACTATACGGCTTGAAAGTGCGGAAGAAGCCAGTCAGCTTTTCGGCCCGCATGATTCCTACTTAAAAGAAATTGAAAATGCCACACCGGCGCATATGTTCGCCCGGAGCGAGGAGATTACCATTACGGGTCTTGCGCAGGAGGTAGAGCGGAATGCCCGCTTGATTCAGGTGCTTGCCGCGCTTTTGCGTCGTGGAATTAAGCTATCTCTGCAGGATGTATTGTACGCGATTCAACTATCTAAAGAAGATGCGCTGGAAGAATTAATGGAGTTATACGATCAGCCCATCGCCACCTCGGTAAAGGGGAAACCCATACGCGTCAAAACGCTTGGACAGCGCCACTATGTTACATCCATCAAGAAAAGAGACATCGTGTTCGGTATCGGTCCGGCCGGTACCGGGAAAACATACCTGGCCGTAGTTATGGCTGTAACTGCACTCAAAGCTAACCGGGTCAAACGGATTGTGTTGACGCGTCCGGCCGTAGAAGCAGGGGAGAACCTCGGGTTTCTGCCGGGCGATCTGCAGGAGAAGGTCGATCCGTATTTGCGTCCGCTGTATGACGCGCTGCAGGATTTGCTGAGCGCCGAAAATATGGCGAAATACATGGAGCGGGGCATCATCGAAGTTGCACCGCTTGCCTATATGCGGGGCCGCACATTGGACGATTCATTTATCATTCTCGATGAAGCGCAGAATACAACGCCTGAACAAATGAAAATGTTTCTAACACGTCTTGGTTTTGGGTCCAAAATGGTCATCACCGGAGATGTGACACAGGTAGACCTGCCGCGTGGCAAAAAGTCTGGTCTGCAGGATGCGGTCCGGAAACTTGAGGGAATCGACGATATTTCCTTTGTCTATCTGACCGGGATGGATGTAGTGCGCCATCCGCTGGTGCAGAAGGTTATCACTGCTTACGAGCAGGAAAGCGAAAGCTGAAGCCCGAAGAGGGCATAAGCATCTCGCAGAAGGGGTTGTACAACATGAAAGCAAGATTACGGGGATTGCATCTCTTCGTCCCAGAATCGTGGAAGACCAGCGCGACAATTCGCCGTTTGCTGTTTCTCTTCCTCGGCCTGATGATTTATTTGCCGCTCATGGGGGATGTACTGCCCAAAACGTTTGATTTGAACGTGAATACCGTAAGCGATGTCACGCTGACGGCGCCGGTTACCGTCGAGGACACGGAAGCGACGGAACAGGCGCGTGCCAAAGCGGTCAGCGAAGTGCAGCCCGTGTATTCGCGCAACGATACGATTACGATGCACCAAGTGAAGCTCGACGCGTTCATCTACAAGAAAGCGGGTGAGCTTGCGGCTAGGCAGGACATGACGCCAGAAGCCCGCATGAAAGAGCTTAAAGAAAATATTCCGTTCTCCTTATCAACGGATACGCTGCAGGCGCTCCTGACTATGCCTCCTCCCGCCCTAAATGCGGCTGCAAAGGAGACGACCAAAGTGGTAACGTCCATCATGCAAAAGGGTGTGGACGAAAAAATAACCACGAATCCTGAGCTCATCCAGCAGCGGGTAAATCAGCAGATTGTCCTGGTCGATCTGGACAGTAAAACGCGCAAGGTGGTCAGGGAAGTAGCGATAGCGAGTATTGTACCGAACCTGACGATCAACGAGGAGGCGACCAATGCGCTGAAGGAAACGGTACGCCGGTCCGTGAAGCCGATTATGATTTACAAAGGCGAAGTGCTGGTGGAGAAAGACCAGTACATCTCGGAAGAGGTATACCGCAAGCTGGATGCTGCGGGCCTCTTAGAGCGTAATGCGAGTAAGCTTCCGTTTTTAGGGCTTGCAGTGTTCGTTGGTTTCTTCGTGGTGCTGCTCGACATGTATATGTCCCAGGCACACCGCAAAATTTATAATAGCAATATTCATATCTTAATGTTGGCACTGATTATTTTTCTAAACATTCTTGTGATGAAGATGATAAGTGCCGGCGAAACGATAGACATTTTCTCGCCCGGATACGGAGTACCGGTGGCTTTAGGTTCGATGCTGATTGCTATTCTGCTTGATACCCAATTGGCCGTTATCTGCAGCGTACTGTTCGCCTTTGCCTCGGGCATTATCTTCAACTATGAGAGCTTACTTCCGGTTGATTTCCGCTATGTTCTGTATGGGTTTATAAGCGGAGTTGCGGGAGCCTACTCGCTCGGCAAAGCGACGAAGCGGTCTCGTATTCTTCAGGCAGGGTTTATCGTCTCGGCGCTGAATGTGATTACAATTTCCGCATTGTATCTGTTGGTGTCTTCGACAGGCAACTGGCAGGAGCTTGTCAACGAGTACGCTTTCGGCGCGGTTAGCGGCGTGCTGGCAGCGGTACTGACCATCGGTTTTCTTCCGCTGTTTGAGGGAATGTTTGGTATCCTGTCACCGATGCGCTTAATTGAGCTGTCCAATCCGAACCAGCCTCTGCTGCGCAAGATGCTGATGGAGACGCCGGGGACATACCACCACAGCATGATGGTGGCCAGTTTGTCGGAGGCGGCATGCGAGGCGGTAGGAGCCGATGGTCTCCTGGCCAGGGTAGGCGCATATTATCATGATGTAGGCAAGATGAAGCGTCCGCATTTCTTTATCGAGAATCAGATTAACCGGGATAATCCGCATGATACGCTGGCTCCGGGACTAAGCAAGCGCATCATTCTTGCGCATGTGGAAGACGGGGTACGGATGCTTGAGGAGCATGGATTGCCAAAGCAGATTATCGACTTTGCCCAGCAGCACCATGGCACGACGCTGCTTAAGTATTTTTATCATAAGGCAACCAAGGCGTCCGATACGCCGATTCCGGAAGTGGAATACCGTTATCCGGGACCGAAAGCGCAGACGCGCGAGACGGCGATTGTAGGCATCTGTGACAGTGCCGAGGCGGCAGTGCGATCACTTGGGAGTCCGACACCGGAACGCATCGAGAACCTTGTGCGCCGGATTATCGCAGATCGCCTTGAAGACGGGCAGTTTAACGAATGTGATTTGACAATGCAGGAGCTCGAAGTCGTGGCGCGCACGATTTGTGAGACGTTGCAGGGATTCTTCCATAACCGGATCGAATATCCGGACGATAAACAGGTGGCGGTGAAACAAGCATGAGTCTAGATGTAGAATTCATTCAGGAGTACAGTCCGGAGCTGTCGGAAGACTTGCTTGATCTTTTGCGCCGTGCGCTCGAAGAGGCGGCACGTGTGGAAGAAGTTGAGGGAGAAGTAACGGTAACATTCGTGGATAACGAGCGGATTCATGAACTTAACCGTGAATATCGGGGCATTGACCGTCCGACAGATGTGCTTTCGTTTGCGATGAACGAAGCGGGCGAAGACGAGATGGAAATCTTCCTTGACGAAGAGATGGATGAGATGCCGAATATGCTTGGCGACGTTATTATTTCCATCCCAAAAGCGGTAGAGCAGGCTGAAGAATACGGCCACTCCTTTGAGCGTGAGATGGGTTTTTTGGCAGTGCACGGCTTTCTTCATCTGATTGGATATGATCATGAAACCGAAGCGCAGGAGAAGGAAATGTTTGGCCGTCAGGAGGAAATTTTGAATCGGGTGCGCCTGACGCGCGAATAGGCGGGGTGCAATGTGAGAAAAAAAAGTGAATGGCGGCGGCTAATGAATAGCTTCGGCTATGCCACCTCTGGAATACGGAATACCGTGAGGACTCAGCGAAACATGCAAATCCATGTCACCATGGCGTTGCTCGTTCTCCTTTTGGGATGGTTTCTGTCCATTCCAAAAGGGGATGTTTTGCTGGTCTTTTTTTCTGTTTTTCTTGTGCTCATTTTGGAGACGGTAAATACTGCAATTGAAAAATCCGTCGATTTGACGGTGGGCGACCGATGCCATCCGCTGGCAAAAGCGGCAAAGGACGCGGCAGCCGGCGCGGTTTTGCTTTCTGCTATCCTTTCCGTTCTTGTGGGGGTTTATGTATTTCTTGAACCGCTCTTGCAGTTTATACAAAACGGGGAAAGAAGGGTAATACATATAGAGGAGCGGGGAGATGCCGTGTTTTTCCTTGTGGCTGCGCTGATGTTTATCTTTGTTGTATGGCTTCTGGTTGAGCGTTTTCGCCCGGAAAAAAAGGAGGACGAGTAACATGGATAATCAGGCTCTGATAAAAGAAGCAATAAAAGCACGTGAGAAAGCGTATACGCCGTATTCTAAGTTTAAAGTAGGCGCGGCTCTGCTCACTAAGGAAGGCAAAGTGTATCACGGATGTAATGTTGAGAATGCCGCATATTCATTGTGCAATTGTGCGGAAAGAACGGCATTGTTTGCAGCATACGCGGAAGGCGATCATGAATATGCGCGCCTTGCTGTAGTGGCCGACACGCCGGGACCGTGCTCTCCGTGCGGTGCCTGCCGCCAGGTCATCTCCGAGCTGTGCCCGCCGCAGATGGAAGTGATAATGAGCAACATGAAAGGGGACACCCAGATTATGACCGTGGCAGAACTCTTGCCCGGAGCGTTTAACCAGGAGGACTTACATGGATAACAAAGGATACAAATCAGGATTCGTAGCCATCGTTGGCCGCCCGAATGTCGGGAAGTCGACGCTGATGAACTATATCGTCGGACAAAAAGTCGCAATCATGTCGGATAAACCTCAGACGACGCGGAATAAAATCCGCGCCGTCTATACTTCGGAGGAAGGGCAGATTATTTTTCTCGATACGCCGGGTGTGCATAAGCCGAAGTCGAAGCTCGGCAATTATATGAACCGGACGGTCGAGAACGCGCTGCGCGAAGTGGATGTTATTCTGTTCCTTGTCGACGCGTCGGAGAAACTCGGCCCGGGCGACGAGTATATCATTGAGAAGTTAAAAGAAGTGAGGACGCCGGTGTATCTTGTCATCAACAAAATCGACAAAGTGCATCCGGACGAGCTTCTTCCGTTCATCGATCAGTACAAAGAGCTGTATCCGTTTGAAGAAATCGTGCCGGTATCTGCGCTGCAGGGAAATAACGTAAATCGCTTAATGGAGCAATTGCTTGCCCGCCTTCCGGAAGGGCCGCAGTATTATCCTGCAGACCAGATTACGGATCATCCGGAGCGATTCGTCGTAGCGGAGCTTATTCGCGAGAAAGTTCTGCATTTAACCCGGGAAGAAGTGCCGCATTCCATCGCTGTTGTCATAGAACAGATGAAACCGCGTGAAGATAATGAGCATCTTATCGATATTTATGCTACAATTTATACAGAACGACCTACGCAGAAGGGAATTCTTGTCGGTAAACAGGGATCGATGATGAAGGAAATCGGTATGCGGGCCAGGGAAGATATTGAGCGTCTGTTAGGTACGAAAGTGTATCTGAACCTGTGGATTAAAGTAAAGAAAGACTGGCGCAACCAGGAAAATTTATTTAAGAATTTCGGCTTTTACGATGATGAAGCATAGCCGCCGGGCTGGTAAAACTTCCAATGGATAAGGCTGATTGCCCCGGACCAAGCTAATTGTAGGGTTTCGTCACTCATGCTTTATCTTTTCCGAAAGGGTGGATACGAATGATGAAGGACTTTTTCTGGCACTATTTTGCCCAGACCGGTAGTATCGATGCCTATTTATTGTATACGGAAGATGAAGATGCGTTATTCCTAGATGATATGATTGAGCCTAAGGACGGCATCGTTGCGGAAGAACATTCGCGCATGAAGTAAAGACAGCCGATAGAGGAGAATATACGGATGATTGGAAAGGCGGAAGGGGTTGTCGTACGCACCACCGATTACGGTGAGGCGAACAAGATTTTGACCGTTTATACGCGTGAAGCGGGGAAGATCAGCATTATGGCCCGCGGCGCAAAAAAATCGAAAAGCCGTTTTACAGCCGTATCGCAATTGTTTACGTACGGCTATTTTCTTTACCGGGCCGGCTCGGGCATGGGTTCGCTCCAGCAAGGGGATTTGATTCATTCATTCCGCGCTGTCCGCGAAGATTTGACGAAGACGGCCTATGCGGTCTATCTGACGGAGCTGCTCGATCGCCTGACGGAAGACAAAGAGCCGAACAATTATTTGTTCGAGATGATGCTGCATGCGCTAAAGTGGATGGAAGAAGGTAAAGACCCGGACATCATCGCCCGTCTTTTCGAGATGAAAATGCTGTATGTAGCCGGATGTCGACCGCAATTTGATGTGTGTATGAGCTGCGGTGTTTCTGATGCGCCCTTCTTTGTCAGCATCCGTGAGGGCGGCTTTATCTGTCAGTCATGCCAGCGCGGCGATCCGTCGCTTATGGCGGTCGGTCCTGGTACAGTCAGAATTCTTCGTTTGCTGCAGCATATCAATATGCCGCAGCTTGGTAATATCAATGTGAAGCAGGAGACGAAGGAGCAGCTGCGCCGTGTTCTGTATGCATTCCTGGAAGATTATACAGGATTGTATTTAAAGTCGCGTCGCTTCCTGGATCAATTGGAACAGATGGGACTCAGTCCGGCGCCAGAGCAGTCTGAGAACAAAAGTTGACAAGTACGGAAGCAATCGTTTATATTTATCTACAAAATCCAATGAATTGAATACTACGCAATGAAGGAGAGAAGTAGCCAGGTACGTGTACCTGAAAGCGAGCCGGGGACGGTGCAAGCCCGGTAGTGCGCGCTGGCGAATGGCGCTCCCGAGCGTATATGTATGCAAGAGTGGAGCGGTTTATGCGTTTGCTGTGCACCCAATCGCAGGACACACCGGGTAAACCGTTCAAATAGGGTGGAACCGCGGGAACCAAGCTCCCGTCCCTATGTAGCATGAATTCTTTTTAGCTGCATAGGGACGGGAGTTTTTTATTTTCCGTTTCGAGAGTTCAATCTCTTTACAGAAAAGAAACCAGTACACCCTGCACCTTCAAATTCCTAACTCAAAATTTTATAGAAGAGAGGTACGATTATGAACTTCCAGGACATTATCTTGTCGTTGCAAAACTTCTGGGCAAAGCAAAACTGTCTTATCGTCCAGCCGTACGACGTCGAAAAAGGCGCCGGTACGATGAACCCGATGACATTCTTGCGCTCCATCGGCCCTGAGCCGTGGAACGTAGCTTACGTGGAGCCTTCCCGCCGCCCGGCGGACGGCCGCTACGGCGAGAACCCGAACCGCCTGTATCAGCATCACCAGTTCCAGGTCATCATGAAGCCGTCACCCGATAACATTCAGGAATTGTATCTTGATAGCCTGCGCGGGCTGGGGATCGACCCGCTGCAGCACGATATTCGCTTTGTCGAGGACAACTGGGAATCCCCGACGCTCGGAGCCTGGGGACTCGGCTGGGAAGTGTGGCTTGACGGCATGGAAATCACTCAGTTTACCTACTTCCAGCAGGTGGGCGGCATCGATTGTAACCCGGTTGCCGTAGAGATTACATACGGTCTTGAGCGTCTCGCCTCTTATATTCAGGACAAAGAGAACGTATTCGATCTTGAATGGGTGAACGGATTTACGTACGGCGATGTATTCAAGCAGGCCGAATATGAGCACTCCAAATATACGTTTGAAGTATCTGATGCCAGAATGCTGTTTGATCTTTTCAGCACATATGAGACCGAAGCGAAACGCTGCATGGAGCAGAAACTCGTGCTTCCCGCATATGACTATGTGCTGAAATGTTCCCATACATTCAACCTGCTCGACGCACGCGGCGCTATCAGCGTTACCGAACGTACCGGCTATATCGCCCGGGTGCGCAACCTGGCCCGCGAAGTAGCGCAAACATACTATCAGGTACGGGAAGAACTCGGGTTCCCGATGTTGAAGAAGGAGGTTTAAGTCATGAGCAGAACGTTATTCTTAGAGATAGGAACGGAAGAAATGCCCGCCCGTTTTATCGTGGGCGCATGTGAACAATTAAAAGAAAAAGTAGAGAAATGGCTCGGTGCCAACCGTATTTCCTACGGGGAAGTAGTAAGCTATGAAACACCCCGCCGCTTTGCAGTTATGGTGAAAGACGTAAACGAACAACAGGAAGACATCAACGAAGAACTGCGCGGTCCGGCTAAAAAAATTGCAGTCGACGAAAACGGTGAATGGACGAAAGCGGCGCTCGGTTTCGCCCGCGGCAAGGGACTGACTCCGGAAGATTTATACCTGCAGGAAGTAGGCGGTGTTGAGTATGTGTTTGCCCGCAAGCACCAGGCGGGACAGCCGACGGCAGACCTGCTTCCGCAGCTTCAAGAGCTTATTACAGGGCTATCATTTCCGAAAAATATGCGTTGGGGTGCATACGACCTGCGCTTTGTCCGTCCGATCCGCTGGCTGGTAGCGCTGTTTGGCACAGATGTTATCCCGATGGAGATCACCGGCATTAAAGCGGGGAAAGAAACGCAGGGCCACCGCTTTTTGGGTCGTCCGGTACAAATCGAAAAGCCGGAAGATTATGTGAGTGCCTTGGCGGAACAATACGTCCTGGTTGATCCGGCAGAAAGAAAACAGCGCATCCTGGCACAAATTAAAGATCTGGAAACGGAAAAAGGGTGGACCGTTCCGATTGATGAAGGGTTACTGGATGAAGTCATTCATCTGGTTGAGTATCCGACTGTATTGTATGGAAGTTTTGAGGAAGAGTACCTGGAGATTCCGCAGGAAGTGCTGGTCACGTCCATGCGCGAACATCAGCGTTACTTCCCGGTGCAAAATGATAATGGCGACTTGCTTCCGCACTTTATCACCGTGCGCAACGGAGATGAGAGGGATCTGGCAACTGTTGCGCGCGGAAACGAAAAAGTACTGCGCGCCCGACTCTCGGATGCACGCTTCTTCTATCAAGAAGATCAAAAATTAAAAATCGAAGATGCGCTGGCACGTCTGGAAAACGTAGTATTTCATGAGGAACTGGGTACGATCGGTGATAAAATTCGCCGCATTCAGGAAGTCGCCACTGCTATTGGCGGAGCGGCAAAACTATCCGCAGCGGAAACGGAAAAGCTGCAAAGAGCAGCCGCGATCAGCAAGTTTGATCTCGTGACGCAGATGGTCTATGAATTCCCGGAACTGCAGGGCATTATGGGTGAGCGTTACGCCCGCCTGGCCGGTGAAGATGAGACGGTGGCGCGTGCAATCTTCGAACACTATCTGCCGCGGTTTGCCGGCGATAGACTGCCTGAGACGAATGAAGGCGCAGTGCTCAGCATTGCCGATAAACTCGATACCGTTGTAGGCTGTTTCGCCATTGGCATTATCCCGACCGGTTCACAGGACCCGTATGCACTGCGCAGACAGGCTGCGGGTATCGTACAGATTTTGCTCGACAAACAGCTGCCAATCTCACTTGATGTGCTATTTGAAACGGCGCTCTCCATTTTGGACGGCAAATCCCTCTTAAAACGGGACAAAGAGGAGATTAAAAAAGATTTGTACGAATTCTTTGCGCTGCGCTTGAAAAATCTGCTTCAGGAGCAGCAGGTACGTTACGATGTTATCGACGCCGTACTCAGTGCCGATGCCACCCGTGTAACCGAAATAGTGGCCCGTGCTCAGGTGCTCATGAGTGCAGTCGCCCATGAGAATTTTAAAGGTATTGTCGAATCGTTCAACCGTGTAAACAACCTGGCGCAGAAGGCAACAAGCAAGGAAGTGGATACGTCCCTGTTCGAAACACAGGCAGAACGCGATTTATGGACAGCGTTCACTGCAGCGAAGCAGGAAGGTCAGGAGCTTCTTGAGAGACAAGACTTCACCAGGGCGCTGGAGCGAATGGCTGATCTTAAACTTTCCATTGACGCGTTCTTCGACAATGTCATGGTTATGGTAGAAAATGAAAAGGTAAAGGCGAACCGCCTTGCGCTCCTCGCTTCTATTGCGGCATTTGTCTTTCAGCTGGCTGATTTCAGCAAGATTGTATTTGCCTAGATAAAGCAAAGCCGCAGGACCTGTCAAATATCCCGGATCGTTAGGAGATGGGATGACGGGTCCTTTTTCTGTGAAAATCGTGAGGAAAGAAGGAGAGGGAAAGAAGAAATGAGATCCAGGGAAGAAAAA
>NZ_BJXX01000030.1 GCF_007991215.1 Aneurinibacillus danicus | reverse complement strand
ATGTCGGGGTTGTGGCTGAGATGCCATGGTGGTTTTCTGTAAAGAAAAATTACTTGCAGGACATGCTTGTGTTTATATAGTATATACTATATGTGGAAAATACTGCGATTTAGTATGTCACGATAGAACTCCGAAGCAGGAGGTGAGCAGTCATAGAACTCACGAAGCGTCAGGAACATATCATCGAAATTGTTAAGAGTGAAGGGCCGATTACAGGGGAGCAGATTGCCGAACGTCTTTCGTTGACGCGCGCCACCCTGCGTCCAGACCTGGCGATTTTGACAATGGCCGGATTTTTGGATGCAAGGCCGCGGGTAGGGTATTTTTATACCGGAAAAGACAGCAACCAGTTGATTAAAGAGGAAGTCAATCGTAAAATTGTGAAGGACTATAAAGCTCCCCCCATTATCATTAAGGAGTCCAGTTCCGTGTACGATGCCATCTGTACCCTTTTTCTTGAGGATGTGGGTACCCTGTTCGTGCTAAACGGTAAAGGACACCTAGCAGGCGTCGTATCACGCAAAGATCTGCTGCGTGCCGCCCTGGGCAAGCAGAACCTTGAAGATATGCCGGTCAGCATCATCATGACCCGTATGCCGAATATTATTACTTGTATGCCGGATGATAGTTTGCTGGACGCGGCAAAAAAGTTAATCGATTATCAGATCGACTCCCTTCCTGTTGTACGTCCGACGGTGGAGGCGGGGAAAACCGCTTATGAAGTGGTAGGCCGCGTTACGAAGACGACCATTACCCGGGGATTCGTGGAACTGGGCAATGAAATCCACGTGTAGCGAAGGAGGAAGCATGTTTCCAACATTTTTTCAAGATGCAACGGTTTATGTGGTTTCCGATTCCGTCGGTGAGACAGCCGAATTTGTAGTGAAAGCCGCAGCGAGCCAATTTGCCGGTCAACCAATACAAATCCGTAAGTTTCCTTACATAGAGGACGAAGGAACGCTAAACGAAATCGTTCGCGCTGCTGCCGAATCAAAAGCGATCATCGCGTATACGCTGGTCATTCCCGCGCTCAAAGAGCACATTCGCCAAAGAGCGGAAGAGGAGAACGTAACGGCGATTGACATTATGAGCCCGATGGTCAACGCACTGCAGGGATATTTGGGTCAGGATCCGAGCAATAGGCCGGGTCTTGTCCGCAAATTGGACGAAGACTATTTCCGTAAGGTCGAAGCGATTGAATTCGCGGTCAAATACGACGACGGACGCGACCCGCGCGGCATTTTGCGCGCCGATGTCATTCTGATCGGCGTGTCCCGCACATCAAAGACGCCGCTGTCCATGTATCTGGCCAACAAACGTTTCAAGGTCGCCAATGTGCCGCTCGTGCCGGAAGTCGAGCCGCCAGAAGAGCTGTTTCTCGTGGCGAAGGAGAAATGCATCGGCCTGACCATCAATGCAGATCAGTTGAACATGATTCGCACCGAACGGCTCAAATCGCTCGGTCTCACCGCGGAAGCCAATTATGCCAGCATGGAGCGCATTAAGCATGAACTCGAATACTCAAGCAAAATCATTGAAAAAGTCGGCTGTCCTGTGCTTGACGTGTCCAACAAAGCCGTTGAAGAAACGGCCAACATCATCATGCAGATAATTAAGCGCAACGCAAATAAGTAGGTTGATGAAAAAAAGGTCCAAAAACTTGACTGTGAGTTTATAGACCTTTTTTCTTTTCTGGCTCCACATCAAAAAATGTGGGTAACCGTTCAAAATATATACAATGTGTGGCAAGGAACCTTTGTATAGAGAGAAGTCAACCACATAGTTTGGTGGTAAGTCCCTTTTTTAATTTAAAGAAATGAGTGAAAAAAGATATGCCTTTTTCTTTCCTGCCTAGTGGAGTTTGCGGAAAAGTCCAATATGGACCGCCACTGTCTCCCTCTTTGATCAGCCCGGATGTTTGGCGGGCCGGACTTTGAAGCAAATGGAGCGGACAGCATTGCATCTTCGGGAAAGAAAACCGCATACTTTTTTTACTCATTTCTTGTGTTTCGACAACTTTCGAAATTGACAAACTATAATTTATGTGCAGGAAAAACAGTTTAGCATGTAGAATACTACGATTATGAAAAAAAGTATGCCTGAGATATGGGTTGATGCGGACGCTTGCCCCGTCAAAGACATTATTCTTGCAGAAGCGAAACACAAGGAAATACCGGTGAATTATGTGGCGTCCTACAACCACCGCCTATCCTTATCCCATCCGCTGGCACGCCTTATCACCGTCGATGCTGCCTATCAATCCGCTGACATGTACATTATCAATCATGCGAAAGCGGGAGACATCGTCGTTACCGATGACTACGGATTGGCTTGCCTCGTATTGGGAAAAAGGTGTTTAGCGCTGGGGACAAGAGGAAAAGAATATACTAAAGATAACATCTCTTTTCTCCTCATGAATCGCCACATTTCGCAGCAAATGGCGAAAACCGGGGGCAAACGCAAAGGCCCGCGTCCGCTATTCAACGAAGAAATCGAGCATTTTCGACAAAATCTGCGAAAACTTTTACTTTCACAAGAAGGAAATTAAGAGGTTTTGACGAATATTAATATTCCGTTGCCATTTATGCAACCCTGAAAGGCCGAGTAGGAAGTACAGGTGAGAAATATGCCAGGAAGAATTCCTGAAGAAGTGATTGAACGGGTACGTGCCGGAAATGACATTGTGGACGTTATCGGACAACATGTCCACCTTAAGAAAACGGGACGTAACTATTTCGGACTCTGCCCGTTTCATTCTGAGAAAAGCCCTTCCTTTGCTGTACATCCTGACAAACAGCTCTTTCGTTGCTATGGATGCGGCGAGTCCGGCAATGTATTTTCTTTTGTTATGAAAATCGAAGGCCTTGAGTTCCCGGAAGCGGTGCATAATCTGGCCCAGCGTGCGGGCATCGATATACCGAGAGAGGAGAGCACTCCCGAGAATGAGAAGGCGCGTAAACGCAAAGAAAGCATGCTGGCCGCGCACGACCTGGTGGCTAAATTATATCATCATCTTTTGCTGAATACGGACCATGGAGTCCAGGCGCGTAATTATCTCTTGAACAGACACATACAACTTGCTACAATTGAAGAGTTTGGTTTAGGATATAGCCCGGACAGATGGGACTTTATCACGCAGCATCTCGAAAAGAGTGGCTTTTCGCCATTCCTGATGGAAGAAGCGGGACTCTTAAGCCGGAAAGACCGAAACAGCCGACCGTTCGACCGGTTTCGCGGACGGGTAATGTTTCCAATTCATAACTCGCAAGGACAAGTTGTCGCTTTCGGAGCCCGTACGCTGGGGGACGAGCAGCCCAAATACTTAAACAGTCCGGAAACACCGCTGTTTAATAAAAGCCAACTGTTGTTCAATTTGCATCGTGCAAGGGCACAGATTCGCAAACAGCAGGAAGCTGTATTGTTCGAGGGGTATGTGGATGTCATCTCCGCCTGGCAGGCGGGGGTGCATAACGGAATCGCTTCGCTTGGCACGTCGCTAACCGAACAGCAGGCTCGCATCATCCGCCGCAATGCGGAAACGGTGATTCTCTGCTACGATTCAGATCAGGCAGGTATTGAGGCCGCTTTTAAAGGAGCGGATTTGCTGGTGGCGGCGGGGTGTACGGTGAAAGTCGCCCAGATGCCTAAGGGGATGGACCCGGATGATTACATTCGGCAGTATGGCGGAGAACGGTTCAGGCAGGAGATACTGCTGAATGCGGCTTCTTTGACGGCGTATCGCTTGCAGGTGATTCGCTCTCGCTATGCGCTGCATGATGAGACGGAGCGAATGAAGTTTATTCATGAGGCGATTGAAGAAATTTCTCTCCTACAGAGTGCAGTGGAACGCGACCATTATCTTCGCCAGATAGCGGAAGAGTTTCATTTATCGCTCGATGCGATGAAATTAGAGCAGAAGAAGATACGTAAACAGCAAAAAAAGGCAGGAAACAGGGATAATCTCAAAGACGGATGGAATAATAGTATAGATAGTAGCAGATCTGTGGCCGAAAAACCGATGCTGCCGGCGTATATCAAATCGGAGCAATATTTGCTCACACTAATGATGCACAGCGCCGAGATTGCCGAGCAGGTACAAAGGCAAGTCGGTCCCGATTTTGCGGTGGAAGACCATGCCGCGCTTGCCGCTCACATCTATCGGTATTACTCCGAGGGATACGATCCGGACCCTGCCCGATTCATCTCCTTCTTGCAGGACGAGGAACGGTTGGTTAAGAAAGCATCCGAGCTGGCAATGATGGACGTACAGCCCCACCTTCTCTCGCCACGTACGGTTGACGATTATATCGGGCAAGTGGCAAAAAACGCGAAGCGGATGCAAATTGAGCGGCTCGAGAAGGAGCAGCGCATGCACGAGCGGGCAGGCAACACTGCAGAAGCGGTTCGGATTAGTTTGGAGCTTATCCCCTTGAAAAGATCTTTAAAATAAGTGAAGTTGAAGAGCGCCGGAAGGAGGGAACACCATGACCAAAAAAACAGAAAGCAAACCTGATATGGAATTGACCCTTGACCAGGTAAAAGATCAATTGGTGGAACAAGGGAAGAAACGGGGTGTGCTTACTTACAAAGAGATCATGGAACGCCTCGCTACCTTTGATCAAGATTCGGATCAGATTGACGAATTCTTCGAATATCTGAACGATCAAAGCATTGAGGTAATTAACGAATCAGAAGACGATGAGCACGATGAGATGCTGCCGCCGCAGGAAGGAGATGAGACAGAAGACTACACTTTCGACGATTTGTCCGTTCCGCCGGGCGTGAAGATTAACGATCCTGTGCGCATGTACCTGAAAGAAATCGGCCGTGTGCCGCTTTTGTCCGCAGAAGAAGAAATCGATCTTGCCGAGCGGATTGAGCAGGGGGATGAAGAGGCTAAACGCCGTCTCGCCGAAGCAAACCTTCGTCTTGTCGTCAGCATCGCCAAACGCTACGTCGGCAGAGGCATGTTGTTCCTTGATTTGATTCAAGAAGGAAACATGGGTCTCATTAAGGCCGTTGAGAAGTTCGATTACCGGAAAGGTTTTAAGTTCAGCACGTATGCCACATGGTGGATTCGTCAGGCCATTACCCGCGCGATTGCCGACCAAGCGCGTACGATCCGGATCCCTGTGCATATGGTAGAAACGATTAACAAATTAATTCGTGTTTCCCGCCAATTGCTGCAGGAATTGGGCCGTGAACCTTCCCCGGAAGAAATCGCCGAGAAGATGGATCTCACACCGGAAAAGGTTCGAGAAATTATGAAAATTGCGCAGGAGCCGGTGTCCCTGGAAACGCCGATCGGGGAAGAGGACGATTCTCATCTGGGCGACTTTATCGAAGACCAGGATGCTCTTGCACCGTCTGACGCAGCCGCTTACGAACTGTTGAAAGAGCAGTTGGAAGACGTACTCGATACGCTGACCGAACGGGAAGAGAATGTGCTTCGCCTGCGTTTCGGACTGGACGACGGCAGAACTCGCACGCTTGAAGAGGTAGGTAAAGTCTTCGGCGTAACAAGGGAACGTATCCGTCAAATCGAAGCGAAAGCGCTGCGCAAGCTTCGTCACCCAAGCCGCAGCAAACGGCTGAAAGACTTCTTAGAATAATCATCTTATTACTGGTCTGGTTGTAGACAGCCTGCGTCGTATGCATCGCGTAGGCTTTTTCTTTTTTCTCCGCATGGATGTACACGGGAGGTAAAGTCAATGAATGAGCAGAGAAAAAAAATCATCGCATCTGAAATTGAATACTGGCGGCGCAACAATCTGCTGCCGAGCCACTACTGCGATTTCTTGCTGAACCTATACACGGAAGGCGAAGCCGCCGGCAAGGAGACCCGGAATCAGGCCAGCGCGGGATTTGAAGCGCTTCCGGCATTCTCCCTTCCGAAACTTGAGATGAAATGGGTAACCATCGCACTCTTCATGGTTGTATTGCTGTATCTTGCTTTTCATTTTACCGATTTTACTTTGACAATGCAAATGACCATGATTGGATTTTTAACTCTTATGTTCTATGTACTGGGATTTATGAAGGAAAAAAGCGGCATATCCAGCCATTTGTTTCTCGGTCTTGCTTCAATGCTGCTGGCGCTTGGCGGTGTATATATATTGGGCTTGTATGGTTTTGATCATACCGAGATTGTGCTTTATATGGTGGCTGCCTGTATAATCTGGTATTTGACTGGCATTCTTGCTGACAAACGCTACCTTTCATTCTGTGCCCTCCTGGGACTTGAGGGTTTATACGGCTGGTTTACTTTTCAGAAGTCTTACACGCAGTTTGCGTGGTGGCAGATGGAAGCGTTCTGGCTTCCGATAGCCATTCTGCTTATTATGCTTGGTCTGGTCTGGAAGCGCCGTCAGGAAAAAACATCGGCCATCTTGTTCTTCAGCGGCATCCTGGCGCTATTCGGCGCGGAAGTTGAAAGCTTCTTTATCCCTGCCGCTGACGAAGATTTACTGCTTTACTTTCTGTATATAAAAATATTCATTGCCTCTTTTCTTCTGCTCTCGCTCAAAAATTTCTGGTGGCCCTGGTTCAGTAACCAGCAGCCTTTACGTTAAGACCGGTTTCGAAAAGAACCCGGTTTTTTCTTTATAGTAAGGATAGAAGGAAAATTTAGAATAAATGTAGAATAAAATAAAATACATAATTTCTGAAAAGTATAATGAATAAAATTGTAACCGCTTTATTTTTTTCGGATTAGTGATACTGAGCTAGCGCTCAATCACTTAATTATATTTTATGAAAGGTTGGGAGAGCATGGAATTTGCATTCACTGAAGAGCAACAGATGATTAAAAACGTGATCCGCGATTTTGCGGAGGGAGAAGTGGCCCCAGGAGCCGATGAACGGGATAAAACCGGGGAATTCCCGTTAGAAGTATTTCAAAAAATGGCGAAGCTTGATCTGATGGGTCTGCCGTTTCCGGAAGAGTACGGCGGAGGCGGCGCCGACACGATTAGTTTTGCGATCGTGGTAGAAGAACTAAGCCGCGTATGCGCATCTACAGGAATTACGTATTCCGCCCACGTGTCACTTGGTGGAGCGCCGATTAACATGTTCGGCACGCATGAACAGAAGCAGAAATACCTGACTCCGCTTGCGCGCGGTGAATATTTCGGAGCGTTTGGCCTGACGGAGCCAAACGCAGGTTCGGATGCGGGCGGTACGCGTACCACAGCAGTCAAAGATGGTAGCGAGTGGGTGATTAACGGATCCAAATGTTATATTACGAACGCCAGCTATGCCAAAGCGCTCGCATTGACGGCAGTGACTGACAAAAGCAAAGGAACGAGCGGCATTACCGCATTTATTGTACCGACGGATGCTCAGGGGTTCTCCATCGTAGCCGATTATGAAAAAATGGGGCTTCATGCATCCAACACGACGCAGTTATTCATGGAGGATGTTCGCATACCGGAAGAGAATATTTTAGGTAAGGAAGGAAACGGTTTCAAACAATTCCTGGCTACGTTAGACGGCGGTCGTATCGGCATCGGCGCAATGGCAGTGGGAATTGCGCAGGGCGCATATGAAAAGGCGCTTGCCTATGCGAATGAACGCACGCAATTCGGACAGACCTTGTCCAAATTCCAGGCGATTCAGTTTAAATTGGCCGATATGGCGATGAATATCGAAGTGGCGCGTACAATGGTACACAAAGCGGCATGGCTAAAGGATCAAGGACGCAAATTCTCCAAAGAAGCGGCCATGGCCAAATTGTTCGCTTCCGAAATGTGCATGCGCGTGTGCGACCAGGCCGTACAAATTCACGGCGGCAACGGCTATATGAGGGAATATCAGGTTGAGCGTTTCTTCCGTGATGCTAAACTGCTCGAAATCGGAGAGGGAACATCCGAAGTACTGCGTATCGTTATCTCGAGAGAAATCGGATGCAAGTAAGGTAGAAGTTTGAAATTTGAGGTTAGAGGTTAGAAGCTAGAGAAAGCTTGCTGGGGCTAACCTCACGTATCTCGCCTCTAACCTCTTCATTTTCTAACACATTTATTATGAGGGAGGAATTAGAGTGAGTGAACCGGTATCAATCACAATTGGAAACCTGATGGATCAGACAACCGCCAGGTTTCCGGACAAAGAGGCGGTCGTGTATCCCGAATTGGGGCTTCGGTACACGTTTTCCGAGTTTCAAGCACTTTGCAACCGGGTGGCCAGGGGGCTGATTTCCCTTGGTATTAAACCGGGCGAAAACATTGCCATCTGGGCGACCAACGTGCCGGAGTGGGTGACCACCCAGTTCGCCTCCGCAAAGATGGGCGCCGTGCTGGTTACGGTCAATACCAGTTACCGGGTGCATGAGCTGGAGTATTTGCTGCGGCAGTCTGATTCGACCACACTTCTGTTAATTGATTCGTTCCGCGGTGTCAGCTATACCGATATGCTGTATGAGATTTGCCCGGAGCTTAATGAGTGTGAACCCGGACAGTTGGAGTCGAAGCGACTCCCTCGTTTGAAAAATGTGATTTTCATAGGGGATGAGCGTAAACCGGGTATGTTTACATGGGGGGACCTGCTCGAGTGCGCAGAGAATGTGTCGGATGAGGAACTGGCACGCGTACAGAGCAGCCTGAAGCCGGACGATGTGATTAATATGCAGTATACGTCCGGGACGACAGGATTTCCGAAAGGGGTTATGCTTTCCCATAAAAATATTGTAAATAACGCAATTAATGTCGCCGCCTGCCAGAACATCACAGAAAACGATCGTATTTGCATTCCTGTGCCGTTCTTCCACTGCTTCGGTTGTGTAATGGGTACGCTGGCAAGCGTAGCGACCGGTGCGGTCATGGTTCCGCTTATCTCATTCGATCCGCTGAAAGTGCTACAGGCCGTGCAGAATGAGAAGTGTACCGCTCTCTATGGTGTGCCGACCATGTTTATCGCCGAGCTGAACCATCCGGAATTCGATACATTCGACTTGAGCTCACTGCGGACAGGCATTATGGCGGGATCACCTTGCCCGATTGAAGTGATGAAGAAAGTTGTAGACGTGATGGGAGCGAGCGAAATTACGATTGCATACGGGCAGACGGAGTCGTCTCCGGTAATTACCCAGACGCGTACGAACGATACGATCGAGCAGCGGGTCTCGACGGTTGGCCGCGTGCTGCCTCATGTTGAAGCGAAGATTGTCGACCCGGCCACCGGCGAAGAGGTGGCGCCGGGTGAGCAGGGTGAGCTGTGCACACGCGGCGTCCATGTTATGAAGGGGTATTACAATATGCCGGAGCAGACGGCGAAAGCAATTGATAACGATGGTTGGCTACATACGGGCGATCTGGCGACAGTGGACGAAGACGGATATTATAAAATCACCGGCCGCTTGAAAGACATGATTATTCGCGGCGGGGAGAATGTATATCCGCGCGAGATCGAAGAATTCCTCTATCAGCATCCGAAAATTCTTGACGTTCAGGTGGTAGGCGTACCGGACGAGCTGTACGGAGAGCAAATTCTTGCCTGCATCAAAGTCAAGGAAGGCGAGACGCTGACGATAGAAGAGGTGAAGGATTTCTGCACAGGCAAAATCGCCCGTTACAAAATTCCGCACTATATACAAGTCGTTGACGAGTATCCGATGACTGCATCCGGCAAAATTCAGAAGTTCCGCCTGCGGGAAAATGCGATAAAAGAGCTTGGACTCGGTACGAAATAACCGAACATCAAGAAGGTTGCCGACATTTGTTGGCAGCCTCTTTTGCTTGTTGAGGTGTTAAATTTTACGCGGGAATGGTAATCTAGTAAAGATGGAACGAAACAAGGAGCGAAACAGACAGATGATTGAACTTTCACAGCGATTACAAACGATCGGGGACATGGTCAAACCGGGGCACCGCGTCGCGGACATTGGCTCCGACCATGCCTATCTGCCTACATACTTGATTCAAAAAGGGATTGCTTCCGCCTGCATTGCGGGCGAAGTCAATCGCGGGCCGTGGCAATCTGCAGAGCGTCAGGTACGGTCGGCAGGGCTTGCGGAATATATTGATGTTCGACTGGGCAACGGACTTTCCGTCATTAGCCCGGGCGAGGTGGATACCGTCTGCATTGCCGGGATGGGCGGCAGCCTCATCGCGTCTATTCTAAACGAGGGGTGTGAGAAGCTCGCAGGCGTTCAGCAACTGCTTTTGCAGCCGAATGTAGGGGCACCGCTTGTCCGGCGCTGGCTGCTTGCGCATGGATGGCAGCTCAGCAAAGAAAAGATTCTTGAAGAAGACGGCGTTATCTACGAAATTCTCGAAGCCGTGCCGGGGAACCCTGAGCTTCCGTATGAAGGCAGGAGCCTTTCGCGCGAGGAATTGGTGGAGGTAGGACCGTATTTGTGGCAGGAGAAATCACCTGTGCTTCGCAAGAAGTGGGAACAGGAGCGGGACAAACTCAAGTCCGTACAGGAGCAACTGCAGCGCGCAAAAAATCCGGAAGCGGAAGAGAAGAAGCGGGAAGTAGCCAAAAGACTGACATGGATGGAGGAGATGCTTTCATGTATGCAAACGGACAAAGAATAATCCAATACTTCGAAGAGTTCGCTCCCAAGCATCTGGCGATGGAGGGCGACAAAATTGGCCTGCAGGTCGGAACGCTGCGCAAAGAGGTCAAAAAAGTGATGCTTGCGCTTGATGTGCTTGAAGAGGTCGTCGACGAGGCGATTGATGAAGGCGTGGATTTGATTATTGCGCATCATGCGGTCATTTTTCGCCCGTTGAAAAACCTGCGTACGGATTTACCGGCAGGACGTCTGTACGAAAAGCTAATTAAGCATGACATCGCTGTATATGTGGCACATACCAACCTGGATGTGGCAGAAGGCGGCATTAATGACTTAATCGCTGAGGCGCTTGGATTGACTGATGTTGATATTCTGGAGAAGTGGCACGAACAGAAATTAAAGAAGATTGTTGTGTACGTTCCCCTGTCGCACGCGGATGCGGTGCGGGATGCTATGTCGCAGGCAGGCGCAGGCTGGATCGGCCATTACAGCCATTGTTCATTTGGCGTACAGGGTACAGGAACGTTTATGCCTCGTGAAGGTACAGATCCGTACATCGGAGAGCAGGGCAAGCTGGAACAAGTGGAAGAGTTGCGAATCGAGACAATCATGCCGGAAGAAGCGCAGACTCGTGTAGTCAAAGCAATGATCGATGCGCATCCGTACGAAGAAGTTGCATACGACATTTATCCGGTGGAGCAGGCCGGTACAACGTGGGGCATCGGAAGAATTGGCAGGCTGGCGGCCCCCGTTTCGCTGCGCGAATTCGCCGAGCAGGTCAAAGCCGCGTTTGAGGTTAGCGGACTGCGCGTCGTCGGCGACCTGAACAGACAGGTACAGAAGGTGGCCGTACTCGGCGGGGATGGCAACAGCTTCGTCCCGAAAGCAATATTCCGCGGAGCGGACGTGTTGGTCACGGGTGACATCTACTACCACACGGCGCATGATGCCATGGCGGGCGGGCTGTCCATTGTCGACCCGGGCCATAATATTGAGAAAATCATGAAGCAGGGCGTCAAAAATGTATTGGACAAGCGCATAAAAGAAGACAAGCTGGAGACGGAAATTATCGTATCGAAAGTGAATACGGACCCCTTTACGTTTCTATAGATAATAAAGAAGAAGGTAAGTAGGAGAGAGAGAAGATGATGATAGAAGCAAGAAGGCTGCTGGAATGGCACCAGGCCAAAGAGAAACGGCAAGCGGTGCAGAAAGAATTGGATAAATTGAGAGCGCGGGAAGAGGAGCTTGCGGCAAGGCGGCAGGAAGCGGAAGCGAAAATCAGGCGGATTGGTGAGCCTTCGCCTGATGATATTGACGGACAAATTGAGCTGAAGCTGGCGCAGCAAGAGTTGTGGCTTGTCAATAAAGACACGGAGCGCTTTATGGAAGAGAAGTTTGAGAAAGAGTTTGCTTTAATGGAGACACGGCGGGAATGGGAGGAAAAGGCCGCAGAGCGAGAGGCGTCGCTCAGCCCGGAAGCGCTGGCGCTGTATCATAGGATTAGAGAGAACATATCGAATCCGGTGGTAGAAGTACGCCGCCGTTCTTGCATGGGCTGTTTCCTTCCGCTGTCTGTAGCGAAAATGGAAGAATGGCATAAAGGAAAATCGCTCGTCACCTGTGATGAGTGCGGGCGTATCCTCGTATAATTTTTGGGCTCGCTTTTTTCCCTACGGCTAGTAAAATTAAGACATAAATCAAAAAAATGTACAAAATGGCTGACATCTCCGTTGTGCATGGTATAATACCCATAATGCTGATTTTATAAGCATAGTAGAAACTGTCAAAAGATAACCGTAAGGGGAAAAGAGGATTTACTTTGTTATTAAGCCATTTAGATCATCGTTTGGAAAAGAAGTTTAAAGAATTATACGAAATCCATCTGGAACGTTCACGTAAGATTGACTGGAGCTATCACGAATTCTTGCCGTGGGATAAAGGGCAGGATTTTCGGCGCGTTCCGTATGCGCCCGGACAGGGGAATCTGACCGACAGCCTCCGCATCGCCGTCGAGACGGCACTGCTGACGGAAGTAAATCTGCCCTGGTTTACAAGTTATTTGAATGATACATTTAGAGGATCGTTTTCGGTTATGCACGATTTCATTCATACATGGACGGCGGAAGAGGATCAGCATTCGAGTCTCTTAGAAACATATCTGCTGCTGACGCGCAATGTTGACCCGCACCGTTTGCACCAGTTGCGCAAGGAAACTGTGGAGCACGGCTGGGTAGGAAGTTTCACTACGCCGCTTGAGACACTCGCGTATACGACGCTGCAGGAGCTGGCGACGATGGTGTTCTACAATAATGTGGCCCGTGTAGCGAGGGAACAGGATCCGGATTTGGCAACATTGCTGCGCCGTCTTGCCAAGGACGAAGTTCTGCATTATGCTTTTTATCGGGACGCGGTAAAAGCGCATTTGGAAGTAGATGAAAATTATATTTACTATATCGCCGGCGTCATGATTAACTTCACGATGCCGGGCGCTGTCATGCCGGATTACGAAGAACGTATGAGCGTGATTGCCAGGGATGCATCATACGGTCCGGTAGAGTATTTCGATCAGGTGTTTGATGTGCTTGTGGACTACTGGAACATTCACCATATTCGTCCGAGCAAGCCGGAAGCCGAAGAAGCGAGACAGCGTGTATTGAAGCACTATGAACGGTTAAAAAGAGTTTGCGCCCGCCTGCGTGCCATGAAAGCGCGTGCGTGACCGTAAACATTATGCAGCGAAGAAGCCCGGATGAGATCCGGGCTATTTTTTGATATAGGAAAGTATATTCTGCTTTACAGTGATAAAGCGGAATATACTTTCCC
>NZ_BJXX01000029.1 GCF_007991215.1 Aneurinibacillus danicus | reverse complement strand
GGCAACGTCCGCGAGTTTTTCTTATTGAGAGCGGGAGAGAGTGCGATGAACATGGAATTCTACGGTTTGGTGAAGAAATTAAGAGAATATCGGCTGGATCATGAGATTACTCTCAGCGATATCGAAAAGGGAACGGGAATCTCTTCTCAACGTATGAAACGCATCGAGCAGGGGATAAGTCCCATCACGGTCGAAGAAGTGGAAGCGCTGCTTGCCTTCTATCGTACGGACCCTAATACCATTCTTTCGTATAAGGATTTAAACAAGCCTGCGGGTCGGCAGCAGAAAGCGCTTCAGGTGCTTATCTGGATCGCATTGTTTGCCGTACTTGGCTACGGCGGCTATAAAGGTTATACCGTACTGCAGGGAGTAGGCTCCACACAAGCAAGCAAAAAAGCTTCAGTAGAGGAAATGCTTCAGCAACAGCCTTCGGGCGGTGAGCAGAAAGTCAGCGAGCTTCTCACTTCTTCTCAGGTGAACAAACCATCTTCCGATACTCCGAACAAGAAGCAGGAACAGAAGATGGGACAAGTGGCACCTGATGAATTCCGTCTGGCCGTGTACGGTGACAGGTCGTATCATGCTGGCGGGACAAACCTGACAATGCCGGTTGATTTCCAGCTGTTCCCGGTGTCAGACTTTCATGTCGGGCAGGGAGTTCCGGCCTGGATAAAGGATGCGGCAAACAAAGCGCCTACCGGGATTGATGTGGCGAATGTCAATGTTCTGCAAGGCCAGAGCAGGGAAAGCATCATGAAAGAGATACAGACACTTTCCCAACATAATATAAAAGTTATGGGCTTCGGCACGGAAGAAGAGGTATTCCGACCGCAGATATTCGAGAAAAACGGCGTGAAGTACGGGCTGATGACGTACACGCGTGTCGTGCCTGCTGTAGAATGGAAAGCGGAAGGCAAACGGATTGGGGTTGCCGACGCTTACGGTAAACATATTTTTGATGATATTCGCCGGGCGAAACAGCAAGTCGATGTACTGATTTTAACGATGTATTGGGGAAAGAAAGGCCAGACGGTGCCGGAACGCTATCAGACCGATTTCGCGTACGATTTGCTCGATGCGGGAGCGGACATGATTATCGGACACCGCAATCCGGTGTGGCAGCCGCATGAAATATATAAAGGGAAATATATCTTTTATAATTTAGGTCCCGCTCAGCTGGATGTAATCTTTGACGGGAAAAGTATTAAAGAGATCGCGATTATACAGGGAAATGAGCGGCGTGTACTTCCGCAGAGAAAAGCAGAGAAATAAAAGCGGATTCTCTTTTTTTATTCCCAAATTTTCACCATTCCTGTTACAATAGAGGATGTTATAGAATACGGGTGAGAGAAGCCGGGGCTATCCCGCGGACCACCCGGCTATGCGTTTTACTAAAACCGAACAGATTCGGCCCGGTGAGGCCGCGACTACGGCGACATGGATGGAAAGACGTATAGGTGTGGTTCGGGCAAAGGAGTTCGACAAGGATGAGAAAAAAGGTAAAATTAGGCGCGATTGCACTGTTCGCGTCATTAAGCGTATTAACCGGTTGTAATACGAGGGTGATTGAGCACGAAAACCAGGCGCTGAAGGCGGAATTAGAAAACGTGAAAAAACAGTTGAACGAAAGCCGCCAGCAGACGAAACAGGTTACCGATGAGAAGGCGGAACTGGAGAAGACGGTGGAGCCGCTGAAGAGTGCGGAAGTGGACGAGCAGACGCTACCGCAACTGGCGTACTTGATGGAACAGCAAGCGCGGGCCGCGTTTCGGGGAATGTACGAGGCAAGCATGCCGCTGGTAAACGGAACGAATGGGGAGAAGGTAAAGCGGATTGCCTTAACGCAGTTTCAGCACGCTCTTGCGCCGCATGCGACCCAGGAATATATCGATACGGAAACGCGCCGTCTCCAGGATGCATGGGCAAGCAAGAATCCGATTGTATTCCCTGCTGATAAAGTAAAGCAGATTACATTGAAACAAAAAGATGACAAGCAAGCCGTCGTAGAAGCAATAATTAACCGGTCTGGCAGCGCGACGCCGCTTACTCCTGCACAGCCGCAGGCAAGCGAAGACCTGCTGATGACGATTACAGTGGAGAAAACCGATTTTGGCTGGAAATTGAAAAATACGAAGATTGCACCGGCCCCGGCCGCACAGCCGACCACGACACCTGCTTCCCCGCCATCGGGAGAAGACGTAAACCAAGAGGCTGACTCAAGAGGTTGACCCAAACTCCCATGGCTTAACAGCCACCACGAGGAATGATAACCAGATCGAAAGTCACTGGTTATTGTATGAAAAAAGCCGTTGAACAACGACTTTTTTGAGCCAGCTTTATCTTTTTAACGCAAAAAGGGGATCCCGAAAGCTAGCTTTTGGGATCCCCTTTTTTTATGCAATACACGTTAGCTTGATACTGCGATATCAGAGAACAAAATGGACGGTGCGCCGTACTGGCTATGACCGCTTGGCATTGAGAAATCAAAGTCATTCGCTTTCTTTACGATTTGTGCGAATAAATCGAAGAAATTGTGGGCGATAGTAATTTCTTTGATAGGCGCGGTCATTTGTCCGTTCTCAATGCGGAAGCCCTGTGCCGCGAGCGAGAAATCGCCTGATACGATGTTCGTGCCGGAATGCAGCCCCTGCACATCCGTGATATAGACGCCATTGTACATCTCCTTGAATAGGGAGGCTAAATCGATGCCACCGTTCGGAATTTGCAGGCGGTGTGGCGCAATCTGCACCGTTCCCTTGTAGCTGCGGATGCCGTGACCGGTGGGTTCCTGCCTCATCTCGGCTGCGGTCTGCTGACTGTGGAGGTAGCTCTCTACTACCCCGTCACGCACCAGATAGCGCTTGGCTGTATCCATGCCTTCATCATCAAACAGGATGCGCTCATGACCGGAGTGCGGGTCGTCGAGCAGGGTGAGCGATCCAAACAGTTTCTCGCCAAGCTGACCTTCCAGGCGGGATGTACCCTGAAGAATATTGCGTGCCGAGAATACGTCGCTGTAGACGCCGAGCAGCGAGCAGACCACGCGGCGGTCCAGCACTACGGGATAGCGTCCGACTGCCATCGGTTTGCCGCCCAGCTTCCGGCGGGCTTTGTTCACGGCCTCATCAATCAGTTTGGTACGGTCCAATTTGCTAAGATCGCCCAAATAGTAGGCGCTGTCCGTTTCCACCTCATCACCGCGCTTTACGATGACGGAGAGGTAGGCCATATTGTAATTGGAGTGGTAGGTTTTATTCAATCCGTACGTATTGGCGATTTGTCTCGTGCCTTCTCCGGAGCTAATCATCGCATAGCTTACGTCTGAGACTTCCTTAGCTGCCCGCGCCTCATCCTCAAGCGCCAGGGCCAGCTTAATCTTTTCCTCTTCCGGTAAATTGGGCTGGCTGTCATGCCAGCTTCCTTCCTGCTTTTCATCAAACAGCGGCTCCCGCTCTTTCATCAAAGAAGCGTTATCCTTTACCATATCCAGCAGCGTTTCGAATTCGCGCGGACGGAGCCGCTCGGTGTAGGCGTACCCTGTGCCGTTCTGGTATGTACCGCGTACGCCAAGTCCCGCGGTGTTGGTCTTTTTATAGGATTCGATTTTGCCTTTATATGCCTGAATGCTAAAGTTGGTGGACTGGCTGGTCAACACTTCCAATTCGCTGATTCGCTTCTTCTTCGCAAGCTCGAATAGCTGTTCAATCATTGGCCGCTCCCCCCCACTGTCAATTGTGACACACGCAGTGCTGGCTGGCCGACATTGACCGGAATGGAACCGCTAACGGAACCGCACATGCCCTGCCCGGGCAGGAAGTTATCGCCTACCATATCGACGTCATACATCGTCTGCCGGCCGTTGCCGATTAGCGTTGCTCCTTTAACGGGATAGGAGAGTTTGCCGTTTTCGATCATATAGCCTTCCAGCACGGCGAAGTTAAAATCGCCGGTCGTCGTATTCACGCTGCCACCGCCCATCGTTTTGGCGTACAATCCGTATTCGGTACATGCAATCATATCTTCCAGCTTGTCACTGCCTGGCAGGATGTAGGTGTTAGTCATGCGTGATGTAGGCGCAAAACGGTACGACTGGCGCCGGGCGGATCCGGTCGGTTCCATGTTCATGCGCCGCGCATTCAGCTTATCGATCAAATATCCTTTCAACACGCCGCGGTCAAGAAGCACATTGCGCTTGGCGGGCGTACCTTCGTCATCGACATGAAGAGAGCCCCATTCGTTTCTTACTGTGCCGTCATCGACGGCGGAGATTTTGTCGCTGACGACTTTTTGCCCGATTTTTCCCGCATAAGGGCCTTTGCCTTTCGCGACTGCGGTGGCCTCCATGCCGTGACCGCATGCTTCATGAAAAATAACCCCGCCGAATCCGTTGTCAATAACGACCGGCATTTTGCCGCCGGGACACGGCTTGGCCTCCAGCATACGAACCGCCGTGTCGGCTGCGGATTCAGCCAATTCGCGCAAGTCAAGCTCGCTGTAGAATTCGAACCCTTTTTGCGCACCGGGTGCGATGTAGCCGCGTTGCTTCTGATTATCTTCGGTAGCGATGGCTTCCACAAATAGGCGGGTGCGTACGCGCACGTCTTCCGCCCACGTACCTTCCGAATTGGCAATCAATACTTTTTGTGTCTCATCGAAGTAACGAGCGCGCACCTGCGTAATGGCGGTATGGTATGCCATGGCGTGATGATTCACTTCTGCCAGCACATCCCGCTTTTGTTGGATGGAGACGACGCGGGGGTCGATTTGCGCGAGGTGGCGAGGAACGACGAATTGTTTTCGGAAAGTAATCGTCTTATTTTTTTGTTCACCTTTCTTCGCGGCCTGGGAAAGAAGGCGGGCGATTTCAATCAGGTGTTCTTCGTCTTCGTTGCTGGTATACGTATAAAGGTAGTCGTTTTCATGGAAAATGCGTATACCGATGCCGAAATCCTGGCCGGAGCGCGCTTTTTCCACTTCGCCTTTCACCATAGAGATATTTTGCTCGATTTTGTTCTCGACGAACACTTCGGCAAAATCGCCTCCGTGGGACAAAGCAGCCAGCAGCACGCGCTCGACTGTTGCTGGGTTAAGCATGGGCATCTTTCCTTTCCTTTTTTACCATTTTATACGATTATAATGTAAGATAGCATCAAGAAATCGGAAAGGATTTATCAGAATTATGTATTTTGTTTATATAGTGCGCTGCGCCGACGGCTCGCTGTATACGGGCTGCACGACAAATGTAGAGGAACGGGTGAAAAAACACAACGATGGAAAAGGCGCGCGCTACACGCGCGGGCGCACTCCGGTAGAAGTGGTATACATAGAGGTGACAGCCAATAAAAGTGCAGCCCTGAAGCGAGAGCTTGCTATTAAGGGATACACCAAAAAACAAAAAGAGCGTTTGGTTAGCGAGTGGAAGAATGAGGATGTGTAAAATTCCGCAAAACGTGCACCTTAATTAGCGGGAGGTGAGAATCATGGCTAAACGTTCTCAAGCAGGCACTAACATCAACCAAGTGCGTCAACAAAACCAACAATCCGCTCAACAACAAGCTGGCCAACAATTCCAAGCTGAATTTGGCAGCGAAACTGACGTACAAGCTGTTCGCCAGGCTAACCAACAGTCCCAGGCGAAATCAGCTCAAAAGCAACAACAGCAAAACCAACAGTAATACACGAAACACCTTCCAGGCTCCGGCGAATGTCGGAGCTTGCCTGCGTACAGAATAAATAACGACGTTGTGATTATTTCTTTGAAAAAGTTCTTGCATATATTTTGGTGAAGTGATATATTTGTATATGTCGCCGCTAATTAAGCGCGACGAACTTTATCTTGCACTTT
>NZ_BJXX01000028.1 GCF_007991215.1 Aneurinibacillus danicus | reverse complement strand
ATAGAAAACTTTTTTTCTGTCCCGCTCTTCTTTTAGAATCTCTACCGCTTCACGGAAGCGTTGAGAATGGACGATTTCGCGTTCACGCAGGAAGTTGAGTGAATCCATTAAATCCGGATCATCCGTCATGTTAATCAGCCACTGGTATGTAGCGCGTGCTTTTTCTTCGGCGGCGATATCTTCGTACAAATCGGCGATTGGATCGCCTTTGGCCTGTATATAAGTCGCAGTCCATGGGGCACCGGCAGCGTTATGATAAAACAGCGCTTTATCATGATTAGCGTAATGCGCTCCGAGTCCGGCTTTTTCCAATTCTTCAGGCGTGGCATCTTTCGTTAATTTATACACCATTGTCGCAATCATCTCCAGGTGAGCGAGTTCTTCCGTTCCGATATCATTTAGAACTCCAATGACTTTTTCGGGCACTGTATAGCGCTGATTTAGATAACGCAGCGCTGCGGCCAGCTCTCCGTCCGCGCCTCCGTATTGTTCGATTAAGAATTTTGCCATCCGCACATCACATTTGCTTACCCGTACCGGATACTGCAGTTTTTTTTCATAAAACCACAAATCCGCTCGCCTCCTTTACCTTCATTTTTTGATACTATACTTGCCAGGGCCAGGGAGCATCCTTCCATTTCCAAGGGATAGGGGAATAGCTGTAACCAAAACTGGTCAACGGACCATATATTGCCTCGAAATTCTTTTTCAGTTGCATGCTGCGCTGTACATACTCGTTGTATTGTGCAATAGCTGCATGGTCATGCGGGTGGGTATTAAGATACAAATTCAACTCAATAATAACAAAGTCAACCTGTTGGATTTCGAGCAAAAGGTCACGGTACTGTTCATCCGTCTGCTTCATGCGTCTCCCCCTCCCTTGCCGTGTTTGTCTTTATACGGGTTTTGGTACGGGGCATACAGGGCGGGCCATAGAGTCCCTAGACATAGTGCCTCTGCTGGTGGGTATTGTGGCAATCCATAGGGCTGAAAGCCCATATACAACTGCGGCGGAGTTTCATATGTTTTTCTGGTCATCGGCGGACATGGATCACACGGGCTTGCGTATACGCGATACTTTTTGCGAAACGTATGCATGTGCTTGCGCTCCTTTCGATGTGTTTAACCTTTCCTATAGATATGGGAGGACGGTTTGTACAAAGTACAGTTTTTTTTCAAAAAAGGACGAATGCATTATTCGACAAAATTCGTGTAACAAAATGGGAGAAAACGGTTTCAGTGTCGATTTTCCCTTGTATTTTCATGTAGGTATGGTATAAAGGAAAAGGCAGAAAAACATGCATCCGGGAACGAACAAATAAACGAATGAATGGAGGAAACTATGGAGTATACAATTATCGGCTTACTTTTGCTTGGTATTGGGATTCTCATTTACTCCTTTTATAAGGAGAAAGATCAGGCCGGACAGTTGGAAGAGAAGGTAGAGAATCTGTCCATTCAGATTCTTAAAGAAATCCACCAGGTACAGAATACGCTGGGTGCGCAGGCGAATCGAAAGATTGCAGACAATCGCCACGCGAAAGAAAGCATAAAGGAGAAAAAAGAGGGTGCTTAAAGTAACAAAGCAAGGATTGCGCGGGTTCGCCGCCGGCATCTTATTTTCAACCGCAGTACTGTCGTTCGTTTATTACAGGGAGCTGCCTGAGAAGAAAGCCAAGGCTGAGAGCGTGCAGAAGCAGGATCCTGCAAGTCAGCCAATCAAAGAAATCCAAATGCCTGCTCCGTCTCTGGCAAACACGGCAGCAAGTCAACAGCCGCAGCCGAAACCGGCGGTACAGCCTGAGGAGAAAGTATACACATATCGCCTGGTAATCGGGAAAGGCATGAGTCCGGAAGAAGTGGCTGATAAGCTGCAGGAGGTCCATATTATCAAGGATAAAAAAGTGCTGTTGAAGTATTTAAATGATTTCAGCCTTATGGGTTCGGTACGTTTCGGTACGTATGATCTTAGCAGCAATATGAAAATCCCGGAAATCGCAAAGATTATTACAACAGCGAAGGCAAAATGAAAAAAGACGCACATCTCCGATACGGATTGGGGATGTCCGTCTTTTTTTACCTCCATATATAGCGAATTTCAAAAATGCGGTGCCATGGAAGTGCGGCTTTTTCAACGCGAATAGGAACAGGTACAGATTCTTGATGTCCGTCTCTGCGCGTGGCAAGGGAAAGAGTAGTCAGAAATTTATTTGTTTGCGTCTCAACCTCTTTCATTAACGCTTCTTCTTCATTAGGTGAAAGCTCCATAGTGGAAGGGTAACGCATCGCAAATTCGTAACGTTTAATAACGTTATAATAATAATCTTCAGCATAGCGAAGCGTCAGCCATTTCTCGTGCGCAGTATTCCAGGTTGGCTGATCGCGGATCATCTCCATGTGAGCCACAAGCAGACCCAGTGTATTACCGCTCGTATTCCACGCCGCAAAGCTATCAATCTCGCGGGAAAGCTGCTGCCGCAGATAGTTCTCCATCCAAACCGTATCGAGGAAGCCTGCGTACGATACGTCGGCCACGCCGCGTACACGTCCAGGGTTTTCATGAATCCAGCGTTTGAGCTTTTCAATGGATTCTTCGTGTGAATGGATATAGAGCGACAGGGAGGCAGGTACACTGTTCACTGGCTCCTCAGGTTGAACGAACGCGATCTTATCCCGGATGACTTCGTTCAAAGGCTGCCCGTCGTATGCCTTGATTTTGCTTTTTAATCCTTCATGGGAGAAGGTAATGTCATAGCGGGATGCAGAGCCGGTCACCTCATTTTTGTATCGTGCCAGCAGAAGAGCGGTAATATCGTCCGCTCCTGTCATAATATGAACATTGCGAATCCCCTGTTCGCGGCAGTACTGACGGATTCTCCACTCGTTGAGTTTCGGTAATCCAATGTCGCTTGTATCATCGGTGCCGATAACTACTTCATCGACGAGACCGGCCTTAGCCCAATTGGACAGTATATATAAAACCCGCGCGTTTTCATTAAATAAACGTAAATAATCCTTCACGTACATAGATGGAATTGAGCTTTCCAGTTTGCGCAGAAAATACAGCATATAATTGCGGCTAACTTCCGTCTTGGACAGCATGTACTGTGCGTACTTGCGTCCGTACTGCGTAAGTTCCGTCGCATAAGAAAAAGCAGCGCCTGCATAGGAAGGTTTTTCCCGGGGGATAAGCCCGATGAGGTACACTTTTTTGTCTTTATAGGCAGATAGGATGGATTTCAAATCATCTAGCCGATGGCCATTCAAAATGTAGCTCATTGTATGTCTTCCTTCGATTAGGCTCCCGTTCAGCCACTGAGGTACGCAGATAAAGACAGCGTCTGCTTTGGGGAGTTCGCGCATTAAGAATGCTTTTATTTTTGGATAGTCGGCAGACCGCCTGTATTCATCCATCCCTTCCTTCGGGTAGACGACGG
Organism: Aneurinibacillus danicus; assembly: GCF_007991215.1. Classification (GTDB taxonomy): domain Bacteria; phylum Bacillota; class Bacilli; order Aneurinibacillales; family Aneurinibacillaceae; genus Aneurinibacillus; species Aneurinibacillus danicus. Next base: position 29,612 of record NZ_BJXX01000028.1, on the reverse strand, counting down.
ACGTTCCGCTTATTTCCCCGAGCATTGTTATGTATTCAGTATTCACAGGTCGGCTGTCCAGCGGAATCAATACAATCTTTTTGCCGGCCAGTTTGCCGTCGGCCGCTGACACGGGAGAAAGTCCCCATGTTCCAAGGCCAACCCACAGTGTAAGAAATAAAAGTAAAACCTTCACAGCAGCCCTCCTTTGCAGAATTACCCACGCATACATTTTATCTTTATTTATCACGCTATAAAAGGATTCACCTGAATCCGACATACGCACACGGGAGGGAAAAAAATGTCACAACGTTTACAGGATATCATGACCCGTCAGGTGGCTACGGTACAGCCGAACCAAACGCTTCAGGAAGCGGCAAACATCATGAACAGCTACAATGTGGGAGCTGTTCCGGTTGTGGAAAACGGTCAGTGCGTAGGGATGATTACAGACCGTGATATCGCGATCCGCGCTTCAGCTCAGAATCGCGACAGCCAGACAAAGGTGCGCGATATCATGACGCACAATATCGTTACGGCACCGGCACAAATGGACGTACATGAGGCGGCTGCCCTTATGGCAAAAAATCAAATTCGCCGTTTGCCGGTTGTTGATAATAACCAGGTCGTAGGCATTGTCGCTCTAGGTGACCTGGCAGTTCAGGATATTTACCAGAATGAGGCGGGCGACGCTCTTTCTAGTATTTCTCAGCCAAGTGAACCCGGCCATTAATTATCCTAACAGAGGATAACGCAGGAAAAAAAGGTAGGAACGATAAATTCCGGCCCTTTGCCATTTATTTTCACGGTGACTTCTGTTTTAGCTGCACAAACGAAAGATGGGAGTGACCTATCTATGTACAAACCGGTAAAAATGGTTGTTGCCGCTTCGCTTGCCCTGACGATGGCCGGCACGCTTGCCGCCTGCGGGCCGCGTACCGGAACGGATAACGCGGCGAGAACACAGTCCGAAACGTACCGTTTGAACCAGTATAATACAAACGGCACGACGATGAACGACAATCTCGGCATTCGTCCATATGGTACACAGTACTATGGGCTGCGTCCCGATATGGCGCGTCTGTATCCGTACCCGAATGCTGTTCCTGACCGTTATAACGCTTATGGCGTTCGTCCTGATGGGACGGCACAGCAGAACCAACAGGTAGCTGAACGCATAGCCCGGATTGCGTCGAATGTAAACGGGGTGACCCGCGCTACTGTGGTTGTGCATGGAAATGACGCGGTTATCGGGATCGAAGGGAGCACGGCGTCCAATATGAAAATGTTAGAGCGCAGCGTATATGAAGCCGTTAAGCGTGCTGAACCCGGGTACGCCGTTCACGTCACCGCAGACAAAACACTGACACAGCGTATACGTACGTTGAGCGATCGGATGGGCGGAATGGGGGCAAATGCGCTGCGCACAACCGGCCGGGATATTGCCGTACTCATTCGCGATATCGGCCGCTCAGTCACTGCGCCGTTCCGTTAACAGAGCGTACTGCACAGAAAGAGAATGCTTCCGAGGAGGCGTTCTCTTTTTCTTTTTTGCGGCAAGGAAACATGGTATAGTTAAATGTGTTGCAAACTCAAGAAAACGGAGGCTTTTTTACATATATGGCTAAGCAAGAAACAAGAAAAACATTTGCGATCATCTCGCACCCGGACGCCGGAAAAACGACGCTGACCGAAAAGCTGTTGTATTTCGGTGGTGCGATTCATACTGCGGGGATGGTCAAAAGCCGCAAATCGAAGCAGGCCACATCTGACTGGATGGAGATTGAGAAGCAGCGCGGTATTTCCGTCACATCAAGCGTAATGCAATTCTCCTATGACGGGTATGCGGTCAATATTTTGGATACGCCCGGACACCAGGATTTCAGCGAAGACACATATCGTACATTGACCGCGGCCGATAGCGCGGTGATGCTGATTGACGCGGCCAAAGGGGTAGAGCCGCAGACGATTAAGCTGTTTGAAGTATGCCGCATGCGGAAGATTCCAATCTTCACATTCATCAATAAAATGGATCGCGATGCGAAAGATCCGCTGGAGCTTCTTGAGGAACTGGAAGAGGTGCTTGGCATCCGTTCGTGTCCGATGAACTGGCCGATCGGATCAGGGATCGATTTTCACGGCGTATATGACCGGGAGAAGCAGTGGGTTGAGCTGTTTAAGCGCGGGGAGAAGGAACGCAATATTATTCCTGCATTTCAGGATGGGGAAAGCAATGCCAGAGTGAAAGCAATCATCGGGGAAACGCTGTATGCGAAGCTTGAAGAAGATATCGAGCTTTTAGACATTGCGGGCGACCCGTTTGACATGGAGAAAGTCAGCACAGGCTTACTTACGCCTGTCTTCTTCGGCAGTGCGCTGACCAATTTCGGGGTGCAGTCATTCCTCGAGTATTTCCTTCGTCTTGCGCCAAGTCCGGCGCCGCGCATGAGCGACAAAGGACTGATACAGCCGGATAGCGGCAAGTTTTCCGGCTTTGTATTCAAAATCCAGGCTAACATGAATCCGGCTCACCGTGACCGCATCGCTTTTTTGCGGATTGTATCGGGTACGTTCAACCGCGGCATGGCGGTGCAGCATGTTCGTACCGGTAAACGCATCAAGTTATCTCAACCACAGCAATTTCTGGCGCAGGAACGTAACATTGTCGAAGAAGCATACCCGGGGGATATTATTGGATTGTTCGATCCGGGTACATTCGGAATCGGGGATACGCTGGTAGAAGGAAACCAGACGTTTAATTTTGCCGGCATTCCGCATTTCTCGCCGGAAATTTTTGCGCGAGTACGTGCTAAAGACGCAATGAAGCATAAGCAATTCCATAAAGGGATGCAGCAGCTGACGGAAGAAGGGGCTGTCCAGTATTTCACTACGGCTGCCCCCGGCGCCGAGACGCTGATTCTTGGCGTCGTGGGCCAGTTGCAGCTCGAGGTGTTCGAACACCGGATGCGGGGCGAATACGGCGTGGAGGTTGAAATTCAACCGTTAGGCTATTCACTGGCCCGCTGGGTAAAAGGAAATAAGAAAGAACATGAATTGAATTTGATTCAATACGGGGGAAGCCTGGTAGTGCGCGACCGGGAAGGAAGATTGGTGGTATTACTGGAGAATGAGTTCGCCGAGCGCTGGGCGAAAGAGAAGAATCCGGATGTGGAGTTTGTCAGCACGTCGTACGAATAAATGTCTACAGAAATTTACGGATGAGCGGTTTGATACTGTCAATCCCGATAGCGAAACCAAGCCCATGGTTGTCCCGGATGATAAAGGCGTTCATGCCGATCGCTTCGCCGTTCATATTGATAAGTGGTCCGCCGCTGTTTCCAGGATTAATGGCGGCATCCGTTTGAATAATATCTTCGTATTTCCGGCCGGCGATTTGTACCGGCCGGTTTTTTGCGCTAATAATACCGGTGGTTACGGTATTCTCAAGCCCGAGCGGATTGCCGATGGAGATGACCATTTCACCTACTTGGACTTCAGTGGAAGAGCCGAGCGGGAGTACGGGAAGCGGGCCGCGTACTGTTGTGATACGGAGAAGGGTGAGATCGCGCTTTTGGTCGCTCCACATAACCTCTGCTGGTTTTGTTTCGCCGGAAGCCAGCTTGACGTAAATGGTTTTAGCATTGTGAATGACATGTTCGCTTGTGAGCACATATCCCCGCGGATGAATAATAAAGCCGGTGCCGAAGCTGCGGCGCACCTCTTTTCCGGGTGCCTGGGAATTGGGAAACAGAAAGTGGTGCAGGATTTGTGACATTTTTCGATTTACAACATAGTCTTCCGTAGTGATAGAGATGATGGCCGGTGTTGTTTTTTCCACGATAGGAACGAAGAAGTTAGCGGGATGCATGTGGGAAGGTTTACGGAATGTTCTGGTTACATGAGCGGTTTTTCGTTTCAATCACTTTCCTCCTTCCTGCCAGTATGAATTACATACAGATGTATCGATATCCTTTTGTGGTTTGAACACAGTATTGGCGTCGATACATAAACGTTATCTATACAGTGTATGTGGCGGATGGGACAATGTGAAAGTAATTATTTTCTTGCAATTCGTATAAAGCAGATAGTTATTGTTCATGATAGAAAATATCGAAGAAAAGAATGCTGGTGAATGCAAGGAGGTTGCAAAATGAGCGAAATGTCGCAATGGATTGGCATCGGTCAAGTTTTCAAGCCATTTGCCTGGAAAGCGAACTTTGACATGGATTTCTCTTCCGAGTGTATGTATTGTGATTCGAATGAAAGTTTGAAAGGATATACAGTGGAAAATGAGGAGGGCAGCGCGGCAAGAGTGGCGATCTGTCCGGCATGTCGAAAAATTAACGCTCGCTATTAAAGAGGGTTAAACCGCCCTTTCCCTGAATACATATAAGGCAAACCGACAGTGTGTGACGGGAAAGGGGAACAGGCAATGGAGAAACAATGTGCCCGCTGCGGCCATGTGATGCATTTATATTTGCGCAAACTAGTGTATATGAATCATACCCAAATTGAACATGTGCCTATATACCGATGCTGCTACTGCGAACATCATGAGCTGGTAGAGCAGGTGAAAGAAGATTTAAAGCAGTGTCTGCAGCGCCTTCATACATCGAAAGAAGAAAGGGCGATTTCATTTGCTGAACATTCGGCGTTTACTCGTATGATGCTGAAAAACCGCACTTCGGGGAAGCCGTTTACCGTTGACGAATGGCTCGACTTATATCTGCTTGTAAAGTCGCTTGGGGATACGCGGTGGCTGCGTCAAATCGTAAAAGCGTTGCAGCGAAGGCAAACTGAAAAATGTGAAGAAAGTTTTACAATTGATTAAAAAGACAGGGCTACCTGTGTAAAATGAACGGGATCGCGGTAGACGCAGCCTGCCTCTTTTTATTACAATGGAATCAAATTAGCACAGGGGGGTACGCTCGTATGGGTGGACAACAAATTGCAATATTTGGATTAATCGGGTCCATGGCGATTCCGCTCATTTTGTTAACCGTCATGTTTGTTGCTTCAAAAAGAAAGAACAAAAAAGCATAAACACACGTAAAGAACCCCCTGATTGCCGAGCGGTCAGGGGGTTTTGATTTCTGGAAATTTCACTTCCGGTGCCGGATGGGCGTTTATCCATTTTTCCTTTTGCTCGATTAAATATTGCAGCGTTTTACTGCGCTGTCCGTGAAGCAGAACCAGCAGCGTTTGCGAATGGAGCAAGTCGTCGCGCGTTAGTTTATAATAGTCCTCCGCCGGATAAGGCGAGAAGGAAGGCGTAAGCGCGTAATAGAAGTTAGAGTCCGGACGAATCCACTTTTGATTGGTGACTTCCAATGCTGCGTACAGTTTTTCAGCCGCTTTTTTCTTGGCGGGATCCCGGTCATACAGATACGCTTCAAGTAGATAATTCATATTGGCCGCCAGGTGGTTAAGCGACGTATGTGTGCGCCTGCTGCCTTCATGGCCGACATAATCAGGAATAAAGCTGATTGTGCGACCGTCTACCTGCTGGTTGTATCTGTCGATATATCGAAGCAGATAGCTGTCCCATTTGTTTAACGCTTGCCGAACCGCTGAATCCGGTTTCTGCTGCAGGTAGCGCAGCAGGAATGTTGCATTGTCTGCGTTTCGCCGGTTATCCATATAAGCGTAGCCGATGCGGTATTCTTTATTAAGCCATTTGGAACGAGGATAGGTCGGCCAATATCCTTCTTCGTTTTGTGCGGCTACCGCAGTATAGGCCAGATGGGTGGAGATATCGGTAAACAGCTTGCCCATAGAGGGTTGGGAGACAAATTCATTCGCACGAAGTCCTTCGCCATTGCTGGGATTTCGGTAAAACGCCGTCTCGGTTGCTGGCTCGTAATTCTTTGGAATCATTGTATAGGCACCGTCTCCCCGAAGCTTTTTATCCTGATCGAATTCGATGTCCAACGCTTTTTTGTATGCTTTTTGTTCGCTCCAATTTATCAGAGGAGGGCCCGAGAGAATCCCCCAGTTCGTGCTCATGGATGTGCTGTCGGCAGGGAGCACAGCCTCATATTCCATGTCCTTGCTTTTTTTTCGCACGGTTACATTGGGAGAGTAATAAGGCATCTCTTCGAATACTGTATGGCCCAGCGGCCGGTATACCTCGGTCTTGCCGATACGATACGATAGCTTCTCCCCTTCTGCATATGTAGGCGCATTCAGAGAATCAGGCATTTCGGTCAGTTTTTGCCATGCGGACGGCTTTCCGGGAAGAAACGAATAAATCTCCTGCGGGTTCCCATCTTTTGCCGTGATGCGCAGAGAGACCCGATTCGCCTCGCTTGTCACATGATTTTCTGCAAAATACATAACGTCCCCGTTATCGATTTCCACCGTTATTAAGCGAAATGAACGTTTTCCGCTGCGGTAATTATAGTATGTGTACGTCGCATGCTCGTATTGTTTTTTCGTGACCGATGGTTTTACATCTTCGACCCATCCCTGCACATTCAGCTTGTAATCGCTCATCAAAATACTCGTAACCCGATAAGAGAAATCGGCGGACGTATTATTGGTAAGAAGAACGAATGAGCAGAGGAGCAAGATGGCAAAGCCGGTTGAGATAATCCGTTTTGCAAACCTCACACTGCATCTATCCTTTCTAAACCAGGAAGTGCAAAAGGTCCATCCTCACCAGGTAAGGAATGGACCTCTTGCTTATTATATAAAAGATTACATAAAATTAGAAGTTCTGCATGGTAGACCATACATCGAGTTTTGTTTTCACGCGTTGAATCACTTCATCCGTGAATTCGCTTGTCGTTGCGCTGCCTCCAAGGTCAGCCGTGCGAACGCCTTGACTTACAGCTTCGATTGTTGCTTCATAAATAGCGCGAGAGGCCATCGTGGCTTTTTGCTCATGGAAGTAGGTGAGCAGAGAGGCGCAAGCGAGAATCATGGCCATTGGATTGGCAATGTTCTTGCCCTGGAGTGTCGGAGCCGTACCGTGAGGAGCTTCTACCATAACGGCTTGCGTATTGAACTCTTCGTCGAATCCAAGCAGTACAGATTCCGCACCTGCGATAGATCCGAACATCTGCAGTACCATGTCGCTCAAGCAGTCGCCGTCGCGGTTCAACGCTGGAATAACCATGGCATCGCCTGCGGAAGACAGGAGCAGTGCATACGTTGCATCGATCAACTGCGGTTCGTATTGCACGGTCGGGTAGCGCTTGCTTGCAGCGTCCATTTCTTCTTTCAGCATGCCTTCGTATACCGGACTTACCGTATATTTCGGACCGCCGAATACTTTGGCGTTTGTTTTTTGTGCATGACGGAACGCAAATTCCGCTACGGCGCGGCATGTTTTACGATCGACTTTTTCCGTGCGGTACGCTACTTCGTCTACGCCTTCGCCTTCACGCCATTCTTTTGCACCGTATGCATCGCCTACGGCCATGCGTACAACGGAAATCGGAGCGTATGCACCAGCTACCGGACGAATGCCGGGAATACGGCGGCCGGTCCGCAGGATGACTTTTCCGTCGATTTCGCGACGGAGAATCGCATTCGGGCTTCCTACAGATCCTTTTTCTTCCGGTGTGATGGTCGCAGCCTTCAGACCGAAGCCTGTCCGTTTCATAGCGCGGGCTGCTTCATGTACGACTTCGTTATTCGTTCTTTTGCGGTTTTCAAGACTTAAATCATATGTTTCAAGCTCGATATCAAAGCCGATAACTTCTGGTTGGAGCACGCGCAGCGCTTCATCGAGAAGTTCTTGTCCTGTTTGATCGCCCTGCATTACCACTACTGTTTTTTTCATGTCTGTAACCACCTCTTCTGAAATCTTACACAACCTGTTTTCATAACCTCAACCTTACTTATTATGCACGATTCTGTGAAATATCTCAATTATTATTGACAGGATTTGTATGAGGAGCTTAAGAAAATTTGGAGAAACTATACGTTGTACAGTTGGATCTTTATTTTCGGAGGTTGAAAGTATGGTGCAGAAGATGCGGATGGAGCCTCTAACTGCTGCCGAATTGGTACAGCTGGAAGCGAGGATGAGTCAGGAAGAAATGCTGTGCAAGACGTACATGAATGCGGTGTCACAAGTTGTAACCGCCGAACTTAGGGAAGTGTGTGGACAGATGGCGACGCGTCACCAGAAAAATTATCAACTTCTCTGTCAGATGCTGAATCAGCATCAACATCCGCCGCAGGGAATTCAGTAGGGAAGGAGCGAGGGGCATGCCTGTGACGGACAAACAGATTGCAGAGGAATTGCTGGCACATGAGAAAATGATGGTCATGGCCTATGCGCAGACGATTACCGAGACAAGTTGTCCTGAACTCAGCCAGGGCTTCCAGCAACTGTTGAACCATTCGATACAAAATGTAGCGGAAGTCGCCCAGGTGATGACTGCCAGCGGCTGGACCGCACCGCGCTATGCGCTTCCTGATGAAATCGGACAGGTAGCTACTCAGGCGAGTCAGGCCAACCGGAATTTGCAGCAGGTAGTGACCGCCTGGCAGGCGGCGGAAGCATCGTCGGCTCACACGGAAGCGAAACAGCAAGCAGGACAGTAAAGGCGAAGCCACTGTGTGCCTTATGCATACAGACGGCTTTTTGTATTTATGGCATGAGAAAAAAAGGGTAATATAGAATAGGAAGCAAATGAAACGAAAGGAGAGAGAGAAAAAGTGAAAGAGCTAACAACAATTGAAGAGTTAAATCAATTCCTGGAGGAAAATGCGGAGGTCGTACTGCTGAAGCATAGTACGACATGCCCGATTAGCAGCCAAGCATATAATGAGTTTATGCAATATGCCAAGCATGAAGGAATGAAGCCGTGGGGACTTGTTATCGTGCAAACCGCCCGTCCGGTATCGAACGAAATCGCCGAACGTTTCGGCGTTAAGCACGAATCTCCCCAGGTACTCTATGTGAAAGACGGCAGCGTCGTGTGGCATACATCGCACTGGAATATTACGGAGAAAAACCTGAAGGAAGCTATCGCATAAAAAAGAGGGGCACAGCAATGTCTGCGTAATGCTGTGCCCCTCTTTTTCTGTGAAAATCGTGAGAAAAGAAGGAGAGAAAGAGGAAATGAGAGCCAGGGAAGAAAAAGGCGTTCGCCTTTTTCTACATTAAAATCGTATTCTCATTCTTTTCTCTCTCCTGTGCATGCTATTTCCATTCAAACTCCAGTATGTCTCCGGTTTTGATGGGGTCCTGGAAGGAGGCTGGAGCACCGTTGATGGTGATGACGAGTTTTTTTCCCGGCTCGGTAGCGTGCAGGTTGTCGCTGACGTAACGGAACACATCGCTGAATACCGGCTCACGCTTGAAACGTACCTTCAAGGTAATGGCTGCATTTGCACGAATGGGATCCGAGAGTTGAGCACGCTCCCCGTCCAGGTAGATTTCCGTCTCGCTTGTCGGAATTTGCAGCGTCTTTCCGTTAAATGTCACAATCGTATTCACTGCGGTCTGCTCCTCGACCGGAAGCACATCGGCAATCGAAGGCAATGATGCTGATGCCTGCATATGATAGACAATCTGATCGTTTTTCTGTATCTTATCGTCTAATTGTGCTTTCCGCCCGTTTATGAAAAATGAATACATAGCGTATTCGTGCCGCATGATTCTTCCGTTAACGGTAAACTGGAACTGTTGCATTTCCATATTTGGTGTATATGCTTGTGCGGCTGTTAACACCTCCCGCAGCGTGGAGGGCCGACGGATTTCTATCTGGTCCCTGTCTTTCAGCGGTGTATCCCAGGCGGCTTCCTGCCCGTTAATCATCACCATCGGAGACAGAGATAAAGGCGTATCATTTAGCATTACATCAAGCGTGTCCACACTTTCATCTTCCGCAAGTTCAATCGGTTTTGCCGTGGCAGATGTTCCATCCTGTCCCGGTGTAAAGACTAAGCGATCCTCTGCTTGTATCGGCGCATCCAATTGAACGGGATTTCCGTTCAGCAGGATTTGAGGCGCGGTTCCATGTCCTCCGGGAATTATTTTCAATTTTCCGTTCATATGTACAGTCATGGCAAGTCCGGGGCGTCCGTGCAAGCGTTTGATATCCACACCCGCGTACAACAGCACATCTCCTACGGTCATTTGTTTCAAATCAAAAATACGCAGTGGTTCTTCATTCAAATATACGGTTAAATATTTAATCGGATGCTTCTTGGCTGCCACTGCGATACCAAGCGGGGTGACGAATTCAGGTCCGCTCAGATCGGCTTTATCCGTAAAAGACTGGATGGCGTCTACGCCCCTCACAGCTACACGTGCCTGCGGGAGGCTAAGTCGCTCTGACACTTTTTGCGGCAAATTCGGGGTTAGGCTCCCCCCGCCGATCAGCATGACTGCTTGCGGCGGCTTGCTATTCAATTCCAAGATACGATCGCTGATTAAATCAGCCAGGTTGTTGATTGCGTCTTCGATTTGACTGATGACTTCGTTCTGAGTAAGGGTATGCTCCATGCCCAGAATATCGGAGAACGTAACCTCTTCCTGTGTGGACAATTTGCGTTTGACTTCTTCCGCTATATTGAAGTCGAGCAGATATGCTTGACTAAGCGCATCAGTAATCTCATCTCCCGCGGCCGGCACCATGCCGTAAGCGATCACGGTCCCGTCCCCTGTAATGGCGATATCCGACGTACCTGCACCGATATCGACGAGCGCGACATTCAAGCGGCGCATGGTAGAAGGTACGAGTACATTAATCGCAGCAATTGGCTCAAGCGTGAGCGCCAGCATGTTCAAATCGGCCCGTTTCAGTGCGGCGATGAGGGAGTCCACTACCATACGTGGCAGGAAGGTGGCAATGACCTCTACCCGGGCCTCGTTGCCTCGCTGGTCCATCAAACTGCCGATCATCTCCCCATCCAGGTAGTAATTGACGACACTGTAGCCCACACAATAATATTGATTGAAATCATTTATCTTATGTTCCCTGGCCAGCATACGCTGTGCCTGCTGAACGGCAGATAACTCAAGCGCAACGATATGGTTGTGTGTAAGTTGTCCGAGTCCGGAAATATCTTCAGTGACCAGGGTGCGCTGCGTATGAAGCGAACGACCGGCGGCGGCTACCGCCACGTCCGTTAATGTAACATTCAATTTCGATTCCAGCCGTTGTTTAACCCGGATAATAACATCGGCCACAGCCACGACATCATGGATTTGACCGTCCAGCATCGAACGCTCTTCGTGTTCTTCGCGCTCATAGCCGAGAACGGTGAATTTACCGCCGGGGGCAGGTGAAACAAGGAGGCCGACGACGCTGCGCGTGCCGATATCCAGCGCAAATATATGGTTTTTAGTCTCTTCGTACATACCTTGCAACTCCTCCAATAATAAAGCATCTCTCTTTGACGTTTTAGGAACTATGTAAGGTATTCGCGACAGGAGAAGAAATTCCTTTCTCTTATTTTTATAGAAAGGCTGACAAAGCAAAAAGAATAAGTTATAATACACTTTAAATATTTTTTTGAAAATTATTTGAAAAAAGAACAAGAGGTGGAGAGAAGATGAGCAACGAAAAGTTAGAGCAGCTTCGCAGCGATCTCGACGCAGTCAATTTGCAGATTCTGGAGCTGATTAACAGACGAGCTGAGATGGTGCAGGAAATCGGAAAGATAAAGCTGAAGCAGGGAATTAACCGTTTTGACCCTGAGCGCGAACGTCAGATGTTGAACCTCATTATCGAGAACAACAAAGGTCCGTTCGAGGATGGCACAATCCAGCATCTGTTTAAACAAATCTTCAAGGCCTCTCTTGAACTGCAAAAAGACGACAACAGCAAAGCGTTGCTCGTGAGCCGCAAGAAAAAGCAGGAGGATACCGTTGTCACTCTGGGGACCGCACAGGTCGGTGGCGGAGATCCTGTGCTGGTGGCAGGACCATGTTCGGTAGAATCGTATGAACAGGTACGCCAGGTAGGGGAAGCGCTCAAAGCGAACGGTGTTACGCTGCTGCGCGGCGGTGCGTTTAAACCGCGAACATCTCCTTACGATTTCCAGGGCCTCGGTGAAGAGGGCCTGAAAATTCTGCGGCAGGTTGCCGATGAGTTCGGTCTGAAGGTTGTGAGCGAAATCGTAACCCCGGCCGATATCGAAATGGCAACCCGGTATGTCGATGTCATTCAGATTGGTGCGCGCAATATGCAGAACTTCGAGTTGCTTAAAGCGGCGGGCCGAGTGAAGACGCCGGTGCTGCTCAAGCGTGGATTATCCGCTACGATTGAAGAATTTATTTATGCTGCCGAGTATATCGTATCGGGCGGAAATGATCAGGTTATGCTATGTGAGCGCGGTATTCGCACATACGAGAAAGCGACGCGGAATACGCTCGATATCTCTGCCGTTCCGATATTGAAGCAGGAGACACACCTGCCAGTATTTGTCGATGTAACACATTCTACAGGACGCCGCGACATTCTGTTACCGACAGCGAAGGCTGCTTTAGCTGTAGGTGCGGATGGCGTGATGATCGAAGTGCACCCGGACCCGGATGTTGCGCTTTCTGATGCCAAGCAGCAAATCAATATTCCGCAGTTTAACGAATTCGTCTCTAAACTGCGCGAATCCGGCCTCTATAAACAAAGCGTACCAACATTATAGTAGATAAACAACCGCTGGAGAATTCCAGCGGTTTTTGTGTCCGCATCTTCACACATAAAAAACGCAACAAGCGCGCACCCTAAAAACAACATTCTCTATGAAGACAGGGTGACGCATATGCCGCGACAGCATACACAGCCACAAATCATTTTCATCATGCTTCTTACGATATTGTTTGCCGTTGCCGGGTGCGGCGGACAGAAAATCCAAAGTGAACACGGCAAAACGCCGATCGAAGGTCCGATGTCATTCGAACACAAAATCCCAAAGATAACGACGGCTCAGCGTCAGGAGCTATTGAATGCGATCCGGGAAGCGGAGCAAAAAGTACAGCGCGCGACACAGCGCACAAAGATCGCCTATGTTAAAAATCAGCCGATCCATACGTACCTCGATTTCACAACTAAAAAACAGATGCACGACTACTATGCCCAAAATTGGAGTGAACAGTTGTCCACACAGCTTACGCATGAAACCATCGATTTAAGCTACTCCATACCGGGTCAGGAATTGGCGACGAATCCGACTTTTCGTCAAATTAGTCCGTTATCCATGAAATTGCCGGAAGCGCGCGTCACATCGTACTACAAAAATACGGCGATTGTCGAATATCTGGGTACGATCGAAACAGGACAGAAATATCGCATTCAATACACAATGATGAAAAACAATGAAAATGAACGCTGGATTATTGCGCACAAAGCGATTAGCCGGGGCGCCGTCGGACCGTATATCGGGAATAAAAGAGAGCGGTGACATGTTTGCAGACAAACCTGTTATACGAAAAAGGTTTGTCTGTTTCTATTTTGTATAAAGTTTGTGTGAATCCGATTGCATACATAGAAAATTTATAATATGATAAGTGAAAAATTATGAAAATGAATGAAAACTCAGTAGTACAGTTCATAAAATTATAGCAGTAGGAGGAATTACGATTGCCAGTTACAATTTATGATGTGGCAAGAGAAGCAGGTGTTTCGATGGCAACCGTTTCTCGTGTCGTAAACGGGAACCCGAATGTGAAACCTTCCACAAGGAAGAAAGTGCTTGCGGCGATTGAGCAGTTGGGTTATCGCCCGAACGCAGTGGCGCGGGGCCTTGCGAGCAAGCGGACAACCACGGTTGGTGTGATTATTCCAGACATTGCAAGTCCGTTTTTTGCGGAGCTAGCGCGCGGAATTGATGATATCGCCAGCATGTATAAATATAATATTATTCTGTGCGATTCAGATGAACGGATTGAACGGGAATTGCATTTGACGAACACGCTGTTAGAAAAGCAAGTGGACGGCATTGTATTCATGGGCCGGGAAATTACCGAGAATCATATGCAGGTGTTTACGACTGCGTCCGTGCCAATCGTACTTGCCGGAACAAAAGATCCGACGGGACAACTTCCGTCCGTAGACATCAGCCATTATGAGGCTGGCTATGATGCAACCAAATATTTAATCGAGAAAGGTCATAAGCGCATCGCCATGGTAACCGGACCGCTTATTGATCCGCTGGCAGGCATGCGCCGTTTTGAAGGGTATAAGAGAGCGCTTGATGAGGCAGGACTGTCTTTTAAAGACAGCTATGTGTATAACGGTAATTTCCGCTATGAATCGGGACTGGCAGCAGCGGATCAGTTTATGTCACTGGTCGAGCAGCCGACGGCGATTTTTGCGGCGAGCGACGAGATGGCGGTCGGTGTGATTCATGGAATTCAAGACCGCGGTCTGCGTGTGCCGGAAGATGTAGACGTTATCGGTTTTGATAACATTCGTTTGGCTGAAATGGTACGTCCGCGCCTGACGACGGTAGTACAACCAATGTATGACATCGGGGCTGTAGCGATGCGTCTGCTAACCAAATATATGAACAATGAAAAAGTGGAGAATCATATCGTAATTCTGCCGCACCGTATTGAAGAGCGGCAGTCCACTAAAGCAAGTGCAGAGCGTAAACCGCAGGAAGAAACGGAATAAGGGGAGCAGATATGAGAATCGGAATTATTGGAGCGATGGACGAAGAGATCACGTTGTATAAAGAAGGCATGGATCTTGCGCGTAAGACGCGCAAGATCGGCATTACATACTATGAAGGGCAATGGGAAGGAAAAGAGGTTGTCCTGTGCAAATGCGGTGTCGGCAAAGTAAACGCAAGCGTTTGCACCCAGATTCTTATCGATACCTTTCAGGTAGGTGCCGTTATTTTCACCGGTGTGGCAGGCGCCCTGCACCCGGATTTGGAGATTGGCGATATTGTCGTGGGGACGGATTGTCAGCATCATGATATGGATGTTACGGCGCTTGGTTTCCCGCGTGGAGTTATTCCTTTTACTGATATGTCAGTGTTTCATGCCGATGAGCGGCTGGTCCATGCGGCTGTGCAGGCAAGCGAACAGGTAGCGGAAGGCAAGACGATGACCGGGCGTATTCTCTCAGGCGACCAATTTATCGCCAGCCGTGATACGGTACGGGAATTGTATGAGACGATGGGAGGAATGTGTACGGAGATGGAAGGCGCAGCCGTCGCCCAGGTGTGCGCGATGAATGAAGTGCCGTTTGTTGTCATTCGCTCGATGTCGGATAAGGCAGACGGGTCGGCACACGTGAACTTTCCGGAGTTCACGAAGCTTGCGTCGCAGCGTTCGTATGAAATCGTAAAAAGCATGCTGGCGCATTTGTAGAATACGCAGGCAAAATATAAAGGAGCAGGGGAATGCATGTCCCTGTTCCTTTTTGTATGCGGATAAAAATTATCCCTTTGGACAATATAGAAGTACCTTTTCGATCGTTTTTTTGTTTTTGCTTGTAATTTCTTCGCGGCGTGGAATCGGAGGAAACAGTCCTTCTGGATCAAGAATGGTCGAGGCCAGTTGCACCGGGCTTTCTTCCTGGTATTTTTGAATCCAGGCATTAGGAAGTGGGAGGTTGTCCACAATACGTTGTCCGGATAACTCGGCCCACAGAAGGCTCCAGGCACGTGGTACGACACGCCAGATATCATAGCCGCCGCCCCCGGTCGCAATTAAGCGTCCGTCACATAGCTCGTCCGCCAACTCGCGCGCCAGTTTAGGAATCTCCTGATAAATACGCATCGAAGCAGAGAGATGGGTGAGCGGATCGAATGTGTGCGAATCACACCCGTTTTGCGTTAGAATGACATCCGGCTTAAAACCACGTGCCACGGTAGGCAGGATGCTATAGTAAGCTTCAAGCCAAGAGTCGTCCTCCGTAAACGCATCAAGCGGAACATTAACAGAGAAGCCGTATCCCTGACCGTCACCGCGTTCTGTAATGTTTCCTGTACCTGGAAAAAGATATTTACCTGTCTCATGGAAGGAAAGTGTAAGTACATTCGGATCGTCGTAAAATGCCCACTGCACACCATCGCCATGATGTGCATCCGTATCAATATAGAGAACACGGGCATCATATTCCTTACGCAAATAGGCAATAGCAACCGAACAATCATTATAGATGCAGAAACCGGAAGCCCGGCCGCGGAAGCCGTGGTGCAGCCCGCCAGCCAGATTCACGGCATGGCGGTATTCTCCGGACATGACCAGATCTGCGGCGTGCAGCGTTCCTCCCACAGTTAAGGCCGTAGCTTCATGCATATTAGGAAAGATGGGACAATCTTCCGTTCCTAATCCGAAACTGCTTGCGATGGCAACTTCCCGTTCCGCATGGCCGCACTTTCTGACCACATCAATGTACTGCTGATCATGGACGAGTGCCAGTTCCTCGTCCTTCGCTATGCGGGGCGCTACAATATCGCTATCATCAAGCAGACCCATCATGCGAAGCAAATCCATTGTCATGACGAGTCGCCGTTGGTTAAACGGGTGGTCATCATTAAAGAAGTACTGTAAATATTCGTCGCTATAAATAAAGGCAGTTTTTATCTTCATACTAATCCCTCTGATTCTCTGGGCCATATGATGCGGTAACCGGCCTCTTCAATTTTGGAAACAACGTGGCGCGGGTCGATGGTTTGTACCCTGAACACCAGGTTTTTCTTTCCGAGATGCTGACCGGGCATGACGAGTACGCTGGTGACGTTGCAATTCGCCTCCTTAAAAATGTTTGCGACGTCTGCAAGCAGGCCGGTCCGGTCGTCGACTTCCACTTCGATATGGGAACTTGGGTAGTGGACGCCCATTAATTCAACAAGTGTATGTAGAATGTCGGTTTCTGTAATAATACCTTTCAGTTCGTCATCAACAACAACAGGAAGACAACCGATACGGTTATCATACAACGCAAGAGCGGCTTCTTCCACAAAATCAAGCGGATGAGCACAAATGACGTCCTTGCGCATGATAGAAGACACGGGGGTACTCAGGATTTGTTCATCGTCTGCATGAGGCGCGTTGATAGTGGAAGGGCATGCGTCCCGCACGTCCCGATCAGAT
Organism: Aneurinibacillus danicus; assembly: GCF_007991215.1. Lineage (GTDB taxonomy): Bacteria > Bacillota > Bacilli > Aneurinibacillales > Aneurinibacillaceae > Aneurinibacillus > Aneurinibacillus danicus. The sequence continues at coordinate 12,616 of NZ_BJXX01000028.1, read as the reverse complement.
ATGATTCCTACCAGTTTTCCTTGCACAACAACCGGCAGATGGCGAATCCGGTATTGCTGAACTTTCAAAAGCGCGAGCCGGATTGAATCCGTAGGCCCGACGGTGACAACATTTCGCTTCATAATATCTTCCACAAGCATCGTGCATTTCCCCCTAATTCTTCCCTATTTTATCTATCATTTTATTCCATTTATTTGTCTAATAGTAAAGAATTTTTTAACACATAAATCGATTTTGAAAATGGATGCGATCGAATGCCTGAGCAGATGCAAGCGGCACGCATTTACCGATACGATTCGGCTGAACCGGGCCTTCAATCTGCAGAATACATGCTGGCTTTTCTATTTCCTGATGATACAGCGTTTTTTATGGTTCACTCTTTTCACATCTTACCATGTTGTATCATTTTTCTCTTTTGCAAAAATTATCCTATATTTTCTGTTAAGTTGCCAACAATAAATTTGAAAAACATGTGAACGATTATAATTGATAAAATAACAGATTATTTGATATAATCAAAACTGAGAAAGGGTTTTCAAAACTAAAAAAGAATTACAGTAGTTAGGACCAATTAAAATTAGTGGGAGAGGAGCTATCGTTATGAAAGAAATGATGGACAAGAAAGTACTTCCGGTTGTAGGGAGCGGCTATAATATGCCTTCTTATGAAGAAGCATATAATAACTTTAACTGGGAGGACGTAGAGAAGCAATTTACCTGGTATAAGACAGGCAAGGTCAATATGGCTCACGAAGCAATTGATCGGCACGTAGGCACCTCTCGCGAAAATAAAATAGCGCTTTATTACAGCAGTGCAACACGCGATGAAAAATATACGTTTGCAGAAATGAAAACGCTATCTGATAAATTTGGTAATGTACTGCGTAAGCTGGGAATTGCAAAAGGTGACCGCGTATTTATTTTTATGCCGCGCTCACCTGAGCTTTATGTAAGTCTTCTTGGGACGATTAAAGTGGGTGCTATCGTAGGACCGTTGTTTGAAGCATTCATGGAGGGGGCTGTGCGTGACCGTTTGGAAGATAGCGAAGCGGTAGCTATTGTTACGACACCGGACCTTCTGCCACGGGTACCGGTTGGAGAGCTGCCGGCCCTGAAATACGTGATTCTTGTCGGCGGCGACGGCAACCTGAAAGAAGGTCAGATAAGCTACGAGAAAGAAATGGAACAAGCGTCTGCCGATTTCGAAATCGAGTGGGTAGATCGTGAAGATGGACTTATTCTTCACTATACATCAGGTTCAACAGGAAAGCCGAAAGGAGTCTTCCATGTTCATAACGCGATGATTCAGCACTATCAGACAGCTAAGTGGGTGCTGGATTTACAAGAAGATGATGTCTACTGGTGCACGGCTGACCCGGGCTGGGTAACAGGCACGGCGTATGGCATCTTCGGTCCGTGGTTGAATGGAGCAACCAACGTAGTTCGCGGCGGCCGTTTCAGCCCGCAGGACTGGTATTCCACGGTAGAGAAATATAAAGTAACAGTCTGGTACAGTGCGCCAACTTCATTCCGCATGTTAATGGGTGCGGGAGATGAAGTGGTGAAGCGATATGATTTGTCCAGCCTTCGTCACGTATTGAGTGTAGGTGAGCCGCTGAATCCGGAAGTTGTATACTGGGGAATGAAAGTATTTAACAAGCGGATTCATGATACGTGGTGGATGACGGAGACAGGCGGTCAGCTGATTTGTAACTATCCGAGCATGCCGATCAAACCGGGATCGATGGGAAAACCGTTCCCTGGCATTGTTGCGGCCATTCTCGATGATGAAGGAAACGAGCTGCCGCCGAATCGAATGGGGAATCTGGCTATTAAGGTAGGCTGGCCTTCCATGATGCGCAAAATTTGGAACAACCCGGCCAAGTACGAGGAGTATTTCCGCTTCGAAGGCTGGTATGTGTCCGGAGACTCCGCCTATGTGGATGAAGAAGGCTACTTCTGGTTCCAGGGGCGTGTAGATGATGTGATTATGACGGCAGGAGAGCGGGTTGGTCCGTTCGAGGTTGAGAGCAAATTAGTCGAGCATCCAGCGGTAGCCGAAGCCGGTGTTATCGGTAAACCGGACCCGGTACGTGGTGAAATTATTAAAGCGTTTATCGCGCTCCGCGATGGATATGAGGCTTCGGATGAATTGCTCGAAGAGATTCGTAAGTTTGTAAAAGAGGGATTTGCTGCACATGCAGCGCCCCGTGAGATTGAAGTTCGCGACAAACTGCCGAAAACACGATCCGGTAAGATTATGCGCCGTGTCCTGAAAGCATGGGAGTTGGGCCTGCCGACTGGTGACCTTTCTACGATGGAAGACTAAGAAGAAAGAACGGGAAGGGAAAGAAGGTAAGATTTCCTTGGATCTTCTTTTCTCTTCCTTTTTTTATTTCAGGATTTTCACAAAAAAAGGAGAGGGGCTACCCCTCTCCTTTTTTAGCGTCCGTTTTATTTGTCGTTTTATCTGATTTTTTCTCTGATGTATTATTCGATTGTCCGTCGGAAGGCCTGGTTTGTTTTTTCGATGACGTTTCCGCGGCTTCTTTTTTGCCATCCGTAGAACCCTGTTGTTCTTCGTCTTGCTTCTGATCACCTTGTTCTTTCTGATTACCATTAGAAGTACCGTCGTTTTGATCGGTCTGCTTATTTTCACCGTCTGTCGGTTGGGAACCGGCAGGCTGCTCAGTTTGCTTGTTTTCGTTTTCCGTTTTCTTTTGTTCTTCTGCTTTCTTCTCTTCTTCCGTTTTTCCGCCGTAAGAAGCTGGATTCTTAGATGTGGCCAGGTTAGCGTTATAGATGGCCGCCATTGAGGTGCCTGGCGGACGCTTCATATAGTTACCAGCAGGCGAGAGATTCGGATCGATTTCGAGCGCAGAAGTGAAAATTTTCCCCCATATCCTTAATACATCATCGCGGTGCCTTCCTTGAAGGCTATATTTCATATCATACCCGGTCCATACGCCAAGCGAGATATCGGGCGTATAGCCGATAAACCATCTGTCACGGTACTCCTGGCTCGTGCCCGTTTTACCCGCAACATCACGACCCATGCGATAGCGTGCTATCTGTCTGCCTGTTCCATACTCAATAACATCGCGCATCATATCGGTCATCATCCACGAGGTCTGCGGTGAGAAAACGCGGACCGGTTTTGGCTTATGCTGATATACCGTTTCCCCTTCACTGTCCACAATACGCTCAATCATGTAGGCATCGACAAAATTACCGCCGTTTGGAAACGTAGCGTAAGCATTGGTCATTTCTTCAACGGAAATTCCTTTTGTGAAGCCGCCAAGTGCTGTAGACAGGTAATAATCGTCTTTCACAATAGAGGTAACGCCCATTTTTTTAACATAATTGAGTGATTTCTCTACCCCGGTTTCGAAATATACCTTCACCGCCGGAATGTTTTGCGAGCGCGCAAGCGCCTGACGGACGGTCATCGGTCCTTTGAAGCTTTCGCCATAATTGCTTGGTTTATAGCCGCGGAATTCGGTCTCTTCGTCTACTACGATCGAGTTTGGTGAAATAATGCCTTCCTCAATGGCAGGCGCGTATACTCCAATGGATTTAATGGTTGAGCCGGGTTGACGGGGCGATGTCGCAAAGTTTGTCTTTTCAATGCCGTTATCCCGACCTTCAATCATGCCGATGATAGCACCTGTCTTGTTATCGAGCAGGACGGCAGCGACCTGTTGCGGCATTTTTTTGTCTCCGATCGGATTCCGATCCGGACCGAAGTTGTTCGGATCCTTTGCGATCGCATGCATTTTGTCATAAATTTTTTGGTCGATAGTTGTATAGATATGGTAACCGCCCTGGCGTACGGCCATTCGTTTTTCTTCCAGGAGTTTGGAGTAAGGCTCGTTTTTCAACTCCGGATTTTTCTCGAAATCTTGATCCAGCAAAATTTTAGCTGCCCGCTCTTCGATTTCTATCATCAAATAAGGATATCTTTCGATTGCCGGTTTAGGCGGATTTGTTAGCAGGTGAGCCTTGATATCATAGGCGAGTGCTTCATCATATTGTTGTTTAGTGATTTTCCCGTTTTCCAGCATTCTGCTGAGTACGAGTTTTTGTCGTTCTTTGCCAAGTTTCAATCCTTTTTCCTTGAACGGAATATACGAATACGGTGCCTGGAGCATACCTGCCAGGTATGCAGATTGGGCGATGTTTAAATCTTTGGCGTCCACGCCGAAAATTCCCTTGGCAGCAGCCTGTACCCCGTACAAGTTAGTACGATTGGCGTTTTGGCCAAAATACATTTTGTTAATGTAAGCATCAAGAATTTGTTCTTTGCTAAACATCCGTTCCATACGGAGGGCAAGGAAGATTTCCTTGAATTTTCTTTCCGGTGTTACCTTCGGAGAGAGGATGGTTTGCTTAATTAATTGCTGTGTAAGCGTACTTCCTCCCGTCTGGACCGGTGAATTCGTAATTTGTTGAAGAGCGGCACGAGCGATAGCTGAAGGCACGATACCATTATGTTCATAGAAATATTTATCTTCGGTCGCGATAATGGCATCAATCAAATGAGGCGAAACTTCTTTATGCGATACGAGACGTCTGTCTTCGGCTGTAATGAGCTGTCCAATCATCTTTTTGTCTCTGAAATAGGCAAATCCGGTCAGGTTGTTGGCGGAGATTTTTTGATAAATCTCATTATAGCTGCGAACCGGGTCCGATTTGACAAGAGAAGCCACATAGCCGGCGGCGGTACCGCCCGCGAACAATACGCCCATAAAGAATAAAATAGCTGAGACCTGGAAAACAATGAGAAGAGTATGCCAGAAGCTCTTTTTTCGTCTCGGCCTGTCCGGCGTATTCACGGAACCGTTTTGTTTTTCCATATTACTCCCCCTTACAAATAACAGCAACATTATATCATAAAGACGGTCCAAGAGGATAAATGTTGCATCTTTACGCTATTTTTAGTTATTATGAGAATAACGTCAAAACAATATCATTGTATTCGCAATGAACGCGTATCAGTAGTGGCTTGAGTCCCGGAAGCGGCAGAGAGTCGGTGGGAGGTGCAAACCGGCCCGGCCAGGCGGCGAAGTACAGCGCGGGAGCGAATTCTGCGCCGCATTATCTCTTTCTGCGGAGCGGACGGCTTATGATGATTATGTACAAATAGGCCGTTATCCTTGTGAGCGAAGGACTTCTGTCCTTAAGTAAGGGTGGTACCGCGAATAAACTCGTCCCTTTGTGGGGCGGGTTTTTTATTTTTTTAGAAAACGGAGGTAGCCAAAATGAGTGAACAAAGCAAAGTCAGTCTGACGGAAGAACAGATTTGTGAGGTTGAGCGGCAAATGAATATCATTCGCCGCGGGGTGGCGGAAATTATACCGGAAGAAGAAATGCGGAAAAAAATCGAGCGTTCAGTCGTGACGGGTAAGCCGCTGAAAGTAAAGCTGGGATTGGACCCGTCCGCACCGGATATCCATGTGGGCCATACGGTCGTACTGCATAAACTGCGCCAATTCCAGGAACTGGGGCATACCGTGCAGCTTGTCATCGGCGATTTTACCGGCCGTATCGGCGACCCTACGGGCAAATCGGAGACGCGGAAACAGTTGACTGAAGAACAAGTGAAAACGAATGCGGCTACATATGTAGAGCAGTTCGCGAAAATTCTCGACGCAGATAAGATTGAAGTCAATTACAATAGCACATGGCTTGCACCGATGAATTTTGCTGATGTGGTTGGACTGGCGGCCAAAGTGACCGTAGCGCGGATGCTGGAGCGCGACGATTTCGAGAAACGCTATACCAACAACCAGCCAATCAGTATCCATGAGTTTTTCTATCCGTTAATGCAGGGATATGATTCGGTGGCGCTGGAAAGTGACGTGGAACTTGGCGGAACGGATCAGAAGTTCAACCTGTTGATGGGACGCCAACTGCAGAAAGAATACGGACAGGAGCAGCAGTGTGCTCTGACGATGCCGATTATCGAAGGCCTGGACGGCGTTCAGAAAATGAGCAAAAGCCTGGGCAATTATATCGGCATCAGTGAGCCGCCAAACGAAATCTACGGCAAAGCGATGTCCATTCCGGACGAATTGATGATCAAATATTATGAACTTGCTACAGACATCTCAATGGAGGAATTAGAAAGTTTGAAAAAAGGGCTCGAAGACGGCTCCGTTCATCCGCGCGACGCCAAGATGCGCCTGGCCCGAACGTTTGTACGGATGTACTGGGGTGAGGATGCCGCAAATGATGCGGAAAATCATTTCAAGACGGTGTTCCAACAGCGTGCGCTTCCGACCGATATACCGGAGAAAGAAGTTCCGGCAGGCGAGCTCGAAGACGGCAGGATTTGGGTCGTAAAACTTCTATCCACTCTCGGACTCGTTCCATCTAATGGCGAAGCGCGCCGCATGGTCCAACAGGGCGCCGTCAAAATTAATGAAGAAAAAGTAGGCTCCGTAGACGATCACATCGCAGTCGAGGAAGGCATGATCGTCCAGGTCGGTAAACGCAAATTCGCGAAGATAACATTAAAATAAAACAAAACATAAGAGCAAGAGGGGAAAGGGTTGCACTCAATAGGGTGGAAAAAGAAAGGCTGCATCTTAGCAACCCTGTCTCTCTTTCTTATATACCTGTCATTAGTCAAATAAAAAACCCATCGGTATAACACCGATGGGTTCTGTGCGTGCTCTTCCCGATTAACGAGAGTAGAACTCGACGATAAGTTTTTCGTTGATTTCAACCGGCAGTTCTTCACGGTCCGGAAGACGGGTATACGTACCTTCCAGTTTCGCATCGTCAAAGCTCAGGTAGTTCGGCAGGTATGAGCGAGCTTCCAGAGAGTCTTTCACGATTTGCAGGTTGCGGCTCTTTTCGCGAAGGCCGATAACATCGCCCGGTTTTACGCGGTAAGAAGGGATGTTCACTTTCTTGCCGTTTACCGTGATGTGACCGTGAGTTGTCAGCTGACGGGCAGCCGGACGAGTCGGTGCGAAACCAAGACGGTACACCAGGTTATCCAGACGGGATTCGAGCAATTTCATGAAGTTTTCACCGACAACGCCGGACATTTTGCTGGCTTCGTCGAACGTTTTGCGGAATTGTTTTTCCATCATACCGTACATATGACGAAGTTTTTGCTTTTCAGTCAACTGAATTGCATACTCGCTCATTTTGCGGCGAGCATGTCCATGTTGTCCCGGCGGGAAGTTGCGTTTGATGTCTTTTCCAGTTCCGTCCAGGGAGATACCCAGACGACGAGCCAGTTTGTGGCGAGGGCCAGTATAACGTGCCATAACTATTCGTTCCCCTTTACAGTAAGATTAATTAGGTGTTTACTTCCGCCTGGCTAGTTCCTTACTTTGCTACATGCTCTTCGGACGGTAGCGTTTCCGCCGCATGCTCCGTTAAGGGACAGGCAGCCGCAGCCCTTAAGGGAGGAAGCTAATGACGTGACCAGACGTTTTTACCTAAAATCATTGCTACCCTGTGTAAAGCACATAAATAATATTATATCCGCTTATGGATGAAAGTCAACTTTTTTCTGTGAAAATCATGAAGAAAACAGGAGAAGAGGGAGGAAAAAAGATCTAAGGAAGAAAAAGGCGTTCGCCTTTTTCTTCATTGAGATCCTCCCCTCATTCTTTCCTCTCTTTTCCTTCGTACCCCAAAAGTCAGCCTCTTTTCCATGATTTTCATGTCGGAGTTGCGGCTGAGATGCCATGGTGGTTTTCTATTGCATACTTCACAGCTACACCCGTTGGTAGCACACAAGCTTCTACAGCAGTAAGTCAATCAGCTATCTACGATAATGGAAAATGGACATACAGTAATTAATAATTCGTAATAAAAGTAACCAGCTTCTACTGATATAATGAGTAGGAGCTGACTTTTGTTTTTTATGACAAAGAAGGGATGGTATGGAACGCTTAAACAAAGAGACGCTACTTCAAATTCTCCGCAAAGAAAAGTTTCTCTACGAGGTGAATCTTGAAGGGCTTGATTTGTCAACCGCTGACTTTACGGGTGTCGATATCGAAGGTGCAAACTTACATGGAACAGGCGCAAAAATTGAATACGATGGGTGAAAAATCTTTCTGTATTCAACGACATGTATGCCTTCTTTCTTAAAGAAATAAAATAGAAAATTCTAAAAAGAAACGGATGAAAAACAGATATAGATATAGTACAATATCAAACAAAGCAGGTGTGACAGAAAATAAAAAAAGCGAAGTCGAGAGGAGCCAGAGAATGATGAGCAAAGTGGAAACAAAAAAAGGATATTTCGGAGAATTCGGCGGAAGCTTCGTACCGGAGCCGCTGCAGGCGGCCCTTGACCACCTGGAGAAGGCGTTTGAACAATACAAAGACGAGTCTGAGTTTAACGAAGAGCTGGAATACTATCTGAAGGAATATGTGGGACGCCCCAATCCCCTTTATTTCGCGCAGCGTCTGACCGAGAAGTTGGGCGGAGCGAAGATTTATTTAAAGCGTGAAGATTTGAACCATACGGGTGCCCATAAAATCAATAACGTAATGGGACAGGTGCTGCTTGCTAAACGGATGGGGGCAAAACGTGTCATTGCCGAGACAGGTGCAGGTCAGCACGGTGTAGCAACCGCCACGGCATGTGCGATGTTTGGCATGGAGTGCGTGATTTATATGGGGGAAGAAGATACCCGCCGGCAGGCGCTGAACGTATTTCGGATGGAACTTCTCGGCGCGAAAGTCGTGGCGGTGAAAGACGGTGCACGCACGTTGAAGGAAGCGGTGGACGCTGCGCTGATGGATTACGCTGAGAACTACGAAAATACATTCTATCTGCTTGGCTCGGCGGTTGGGCCGCATCCGTATCCAACGATTGTACGCCATTTCCAATCCGTTATCGGTCGCGAAGCACGCGCTCAGCATCTGGAAAAAGAAGGGCGGCTGCCGGACTATATTGTCGCCTGCGTTGGCGGGGGAAGTAACGCCATTGGTTTGTTTGCGCCGTTTTTTGATGATAAGGAAGTGGGCATTATCGGTGTGGAGCCGGGCGGCAGAGGACTCGCTACAGGACAGCACGCAGCGCCGCTTACGGCAGGAGAGCCCGGTATTATTCATGGCTTCAAATGTTACATGATGAAAGACGAAGACGGAGAGCCGGCCTCTACCCATTCGGTTGCTGCCGGCCTGGACTATCCGGGTGTCGGACCTGAGCACAGCTACTACAAAGCGATCGGCCGCGCCGAATATGTGGCTATTGATGATGAGGAAGCGCTGGAGGCGTTCCATGCGTTGTCGCGAACAGAAGGGATCATCCCGGCAATCGAGAGTTCCCATGCCGTAGCCTATGCCATGAAGTTGGCTCCAACTTTATCTGCGGATCAATCCATTATTGTAAATCTGTCCGGACGTGGAGACAAAGACGTACAGCAAGTATTCGATATGATGCATAATAAGAAATAAGCCAGATAGAGAAGAGAAGGCCTGAACAAAGCGTATCAGGCCTTCTTTTCGTTACAAAAAAATGAAAGTAAGATGATTAATGGAAAACTATAGAAATAATGCGTGAAACATTGTTTGATATTTCGTATAATTATAGTAGTAGATGTTAAAGTAGGGAAGGGTGGAGTCTTCTATTATTACTACAAAGCATGTGTATCTGGTACGTCATGGAGAAACGGATTGGAATGCACAACGTTTGATTCAGGGACATAGCGATATTCCGTTGAACGAACGGGGGAGGGAGCAGGCAAGGAGACTGGCCGCACGTCTAAAGAATTTTCCGATTACACAGGTGTGCTCCAGCGATTTGCAGCGTGCTTTCTATACGGCATCCGCTGTGGCGGAGTTGCTCGGACTTTCCGTCTGTTGTCATACGGAACTCAGGGAGCGAAACTATGGTGATTTGGAAGGTAAAGATTATCGCACGATTCGCGAACAATTTCCTGACTTTGATCCGTGGACGGATACCGAGAGCAAATACAATGTAGAGACGTTTCCGGCAATGCAGCAGCGCGGCATCGCTTGCCTGACTAATATTTTGCAGGAAAGTGACGCTGAGCATATTCTGGTGGTTAGTCATGGCGGGTTAATTAACGCCATGCTTCATCATATGAGCGAGGGGCTGCACGGTACGGGAAAAACGAAGTTGGTCAATACTTCACTTAATCACATTCAATATGATAACGAAACATGGATGGTTCATACGGTTAATGACGGGACCCATCTGGACGAAGAGTAAGAGAGCGGTAAAGAGAGAAAGAAGGCGGAGTTGTGAACAATCATATGATCAACCAGAAACCGGAAGAGATCGTATTTCGCGATTTGTATTCGGCTCAGTTGGCGAATGTATTTCAAAAAAGTCTCCGGTTTATCTCGTTTCCTTCCTTTTTGATAGAAAGGGGATGGCTGTTTGTATCTGATCAATCCGGACGTGTGCTCGCTTCCAAAAAATTCGGAAGCCCTGTATTTGGCATGCAATCTTCTTACCCGCTTCAAGGCGAGGAAGAATGGAGTCAGGTCCATGAGGAAACAGGCAGTCGAACGGTGTGTTTTCCTGTTCTGAGAAATGTCTGGTTTCCGGGATACATAGGAATGGTTCTCCCTCTTTCGGTTGAAGAGAAGCATGCGATTACTTTTTTGCAAGGATTTTCTGGTGTATTCCGCCTGACGCAGGAGCAGTATATCACGGGAGAAATAGCCTCATGTATTCAGACAGTCAATCAAGATATGTATTTGGATAGCGTGATGCAGACGATTGTCCAACATGTAGCTTCCAATATGACGCTTACTGATTGTGTGGCAGTCGTTTTCGATGAGGAACAGGATGGCATGCTTCCACGCTGGTCTTCCAGTGATCGAAAATTGCTGCAGTGGCAGTCGGAAGTTCTTCATAGTCCCAGAAAGGTATATGAGAACATCGTCTCGAATTTCTCCTCGGAACGCAGAGTTTTGCATAATGAAAATACGAATATTCGAGAGTTGTTAGGGCTTGAAAAAGATTTTAAAGAAAGGTGTCTCATCTCTCCGTTTCGTTATAAAGACAAAATTATCGGATTTCTGGCGGCCTTACGCAATGCGAGCCATCCGTTCACTTCCCAGGAGCAAAACTTTATATACCGGTTCACCAAAGATTTAAGTCTGGTTGTCTATAATTCTATCATCTACATGCGTGCACAGCGCGACGAGCAGAAGCAGGCGATGCTTTTTGAAATTACAAAGAAGTTTCATTCTTCCATCAACGTAGATGATGTACTGGGAGCTGTTATTGAGAATACCAAAAAGCTCTATCCGGAGATGGAGGTAGATTTGTGGCTGTCACATGACTCTTTCTCTACCACGCTTCCAGTCAAGCAGTTTTCCTTTTCGAGCGACGGTAACAATGTGAGTGCTCAGGCATTTATGGAAGCCCGTACGGTTATGGTGCGTTCAGAAGGAACCCGCAGTTTAACGTTGGCCGCGCCGCTTCGCGGCAAGCAGGGCGTATATGGTGTACTTGAGCTATACAGCGATAAACCGATTTCGCTGCCGTCCCGTGAGGTGGAATATATTACGATGCTGGCCGATACAGCAGGCAATGCGTTCGAGAATGCGCAGTTATATGAACAATCCCGTCGTCTGATTAAAGAGTTGCTGCTCATTGATGAGATGACGCGGCAGTTGAACAAAAATATTAAGCTGCATGATTTGTTGGCGTTTATTACTCGCAAGTTGACCGAAACATTCCGGACGGAGCATTGCTGTATTTTTTCCTGGTCTGATGACGAGAATGCATTTGTGATGCGCGCCTCCACCCAAAAGGAAACGAAGGAGTTTGTGCTGCCGATACCTAAAACGGGTAAACTGCATGATTTGTTCGTTAAGAAAGAGTCACTTCTGCTGGCGGACGCTACCGAGACGGAAGTCGTACTTCCCTCTTTTTCGTATAAATCACTAATGGCAGTGCCGTTTATGGAGAAGGAAGAAGTGACAGGTGCCATCATGCTTATGGATTCCAAGCCGAATCGGTATACGTTTGATGACTTTAAGCGTCTGGAGATGCTGACTCGCCATGTAAAAGTAGCGATTACCAATGCTTCACTGCATGCCGAAGTAGAACGTATGGTGGTTACGGACAATCTGACGGGGCTGTATAACCGGAAGTATCTGTATGACAGCATTCGGTTTTCTCAGAGCCGGGATGTTTGCGGCTCGCTCATTTTAATCGATGTAGATCATTTCAAAAATATTAATGATACGTACGGCCATCAGATAGGGGACGAGATTCTTGTTCAGGTAGCAGATCAACTAACGGCATCCATTCGTACCTCCGATATTGCCGCCCGTTGGGGAGGCGAAGAGATGGCTGTCTATCTTCCAAAGGTGCAGAAAGAAATTGCCCATCAGGTAGCAGAGCGTCTCCGGTTGAATATTATGCGCATCACGCGGCCAACCGTGACCATTTCGGGCGGGGTTGCGACATGGACAAAAGAAAATGGGATTTTAGATGTTCAACAATTGTTCCAGCGAGCGGATGAAGCGCTATACCAGGCCAAACGCGCCGGACGTAACCAGGTATGTGTAGCTGAAGCTGAGCTTGCATAGCGATAATATGGAAAGAGGGCTTCGGAAAACGGAGCTTCTTTCTTTTATTTTCTGTGAAAATC
>NZ_BJXX01000027.1 GCF_007991215.1 Aneurinibacillus danicus | reverse complement strand
TTTTCATGTCGGGGTTGCGGATGAGATACCATGATGGTTTTTTATGAATGAACATCCAGTCAGATAAAATAGGAGGAACAGCATGGAAAGGACCAACCAGAGTATAGAAGTGCTGCCATTGAAAATTCCTACACCGTTCAGCGTGGGGCCTATTAATGTGTTTCTGTTAAAAGGAGAAAGCTGTACGCTTGTAGATGTCGGGCCAAAAACGAAAGAGGCGTTCGAATTGCTTGATCGTTTCCTAAAAGAAAACGGGTTAGCCTGGCATAATATCGACCAAGTTTTCCTGACGCACCAGCATGTGGATCATTCGGGTCTGACTGCCGAGGTGGTGACGCGTTCCGATGCTAAAGTGATCGCGCATCCGGACGCTGTGCCGTATGTAACGATGGATGAAGCGTTTATGCAGCATCATGATGATTTCTTCCGCACGTTGTATGAGGAGAATGGTGTACCACGAACTCTGCTTGGCTACGTGGAGCGCTTTAAAGAAATGATGGCAATATACAGCGAGCCTGCACCCGTTCACCAAACAATGACAGGCGGCGAGAAGCTAGAAGGCTGTGAAGAGTGGCGAACTGTTTTCACGCCGGGACATACGCAAAATCACCTTGCGCTATACCGGGAGCAGGATGGATTGATGCTGTCTGGTGACTTCCTGATTAAAGAAATCTCGTCTAATGCGTTCGTAGAGCCTCCTATGCGCTCTGGACAGAAGCGACCTAGACCACTGCTTGTATATCGTGATGCAATGCAGAGAATAGCGGAGATACCGGTTCGACGCATGCTTTCGGCGCACGGAGAAGAGATTGAGAATCCGGCTGAATTAATCGCCTATCGTTTGCGTCGTAACGACGATAGAGCGGAAAAAATCCGCGAACTGCTAACAGATGGAGACAAAACGGTATTCGAGCTGACTCAGCTTCTCTTCCCTGCTATTTATCTCAAAGAATTGCCGCTTACGTTTTCAGAAATATTGGGTCATCTGGACTTGCTGGAAGAGCGCAAACAGGTTGAAGCGGTATGGATAGAGAAAGAACATATATATCGTTACAAACAGGTGAAATGAGAAGAAAAAAGTTTTGCTTTTCCGATTGAAACCTCTCAGGAAAGAGAGGTTTTTTTGTTCTTTTAGTGATATAATAATGAAGATAGGATGCGCTATAACAAATGGAGGCGGTGGATTGAAGCGTCTATTGTTTTCTGCCCTCTTCCTGACTGTAATGCTATATGCACTTATGCAGACTGAATTCGGCCATCTGATTCGGACAGGGAACGTTGAGCAGATTGCTGCACAGATAGAATTGTACGGGTGGATTGCCTTTCTGATTTCCATTGCAGCCGTTATCGTACAGACGTTTTTTCCCGTCGTACCTTTTGTATTGTTGGCAGGAGCCAATGTGCTCGCCTTCGGGTTTTGGCTCGGATTTGCGATCAGCTGGATAGGTGCCGTGCTGGCAGCACTGACTAACTTTCTCCTGGCCCGCTATGTTGGAAGAGAGTGGGCAGAGAAGAGGATGGAACATCATTCGTTTGTAAAGAATTTAAACCGATACGCTGAGACAAAAGGCTTTATCGTGATTTTGTTTGCCCGCTGGATACCCATTCTGCCTTCAAGTGCAGTCAATACGGCGGCAGGAATCTCGAAGGTACCGTTCCGCGCCTTTCTATTTGCAACGCTGATTGGCAAAGGTCCGGCCGTTTTGTTCGAATCACTGCTTGGACATTATTTAATTCACTGGGAACAGCATAAAGGAAAGCTTATTCTGATTGCGCTTGGGCTTTGTCTGTTCATGCTGGGGATTGGCTATGTAAAAAAGAAGAAAAAATCAACCTTGCTCTCATAAAAGCAAGGTTTTTTTGGGGGGACAAATCGTGAAACGTTCGCCGAAGCTAACGAAACAAAAGATTATCCGGGCCGCAGTCGAGCTGTTTGATTCACAAGGATTCGACGGTACGACAGTCCGGCAAATCGCGTGTAAAGCCGACGTGAACGTAGCGTTGATTTCCTACTATTTCAAAAATAAAAAAGGGCTGTTGGAACATATGATGATTGATTATTATGAAAATATGTTTCATAGATTGGACGCCTGTCGCTATGACGGTGATTGGCACTCTTTGTCTGATCTTTTGCACAGCATGGTGGAGAGCCTGGTTCGTTTTCAGTGCGATTCGTATCAGGTTACCCGACTTATTCAGCGTGAGCTGTCGGTAGAATCAATGCTTGGACGAGAAGTTATGAGTACGTACTTGGCCCGGCTCAAACATTATTTTACCGCAATCATTGAAGAGGGGATTGCGGAGGGGGAATTTCCTGCACTGCAGGTGGATGGAGTGGTAATCCAGCTTATGGCTATTACAAGTTTTCCTTATACATATCCGCAGATTATTCGTGAAGTATTTTACTTGGAGCCACTCGACGATGGATTTGTCGAGGAAATGGTGCGCTACATATCCGATTTCTTGCGTCATATGCTGACACCGCTCAACACACTTCGCTAAGTTTTTTGTTGAAAAACCTACTTTTAAGCAGGAACTTTCTTAGTAGATACCTAATTATTATAAAAGAATAGGCTGATTTTTCCCAAAGGAGTACGGCATAATGACAGATATAAAACGACAACGGGTGTCCCGTTTTTTTATAGTATGGATGATCATGCTTGCCGTTCTGGCAAGTCCTTGTTATGTCTTGGCGGCTCCGCTGCCGGCTTCCTTAAATAAACCGGTAACGGATGTTAACAATGTTATCAAAAATGAAGAGGAGAAAAAATTCGCGAATTTAACTTCAAATATGAAACAAACGTACAAGCTGGTAGTCGTCGCTGACAGCAAACCGTTGACGCTTCAGCAGTACGCGGAGCAGATCCTGGGCAAATTCACGGTAGATGACAAAGCAATGATTATGGTTTTATCAGTGGCAGAGAAGAATATGGTTATTCTAAGCGGCAAGTATTTTCGAGAGAGTGGGATTACACAGGAAGTGCTGCAGCGCAAAATGGAATATTTCTTCGAACCATATGCGAACCAGGGCACCTTGATGACCGGAGTAATGTCTTTTGTTGAAGCGGTTGAAGATGAAGTGCGCACACAGAGCCAGAAGCAGGGAAGCACAGGTCAGGTCGTTATGGCAGGAGCGCCTGCTCCGGCTGCTGCCGAGAAAGTTACTTCCTGGCCTGTCTGGCTGCTTATCGGGCTTGTGCTTGTCGCGGCTGGACTGGGCGGAGCTGCATTTGCCTATACCAAACGCGCTCGAGTATTAAAGGAGATTGACGAAGTAGATGAATGGCGCATAAAGGTAGCGGATCAGCTTAATGCTTTTGAAATTGCTCCAACCTGGAAGAAAGAGCCGGGCAGAGTAAAAGAGAAGTATCTGGCGATCCTTACTGCGCTTGATGATTTGAAGAAAGACGCTATTGCCGATGTAGAGCTTATACTGGTCGATGCGGAAGAGAATCTAATGAAATTTCGTTTTAAGCGGGGACAGGAGATTATTCAAGAAGCGAAAGATAAGTTGTTTCGCATTGAAGAAGAGTACCGTAACTTACATATCCGGTTGGACAAGCTTCGCGAAACGCTAAAAGATGTCGCTTCTTTTAAAGAGGAGGCGGACCAGCTACACCAGAAGAATGAGCGTCGGTTGGATGAACTCCGGATTCAATACGGTGTGTCATTTCATACTCTGAAAGAACAGATGAACCAGTTCGATAGAGAGTCACAGGCTGTTAAACAGTCGGAGGAGAAAGGCGATTTTGAGGAGGCACGCAACCGCCTGCAGGAGCTTGTGGAAAGACAGCAAGCGCTAATGGAACTGCTACAGAAAGTACCGCTAGTACGCCAAACGATTGTGAAGGATTTAGATCAAGAAATTCGCCAATTGGACGAAGATGCCAAAGAAATGGTAGAAGGTGGTTATACGAGCGGTGAAGAGTTTTTCGCCGCGCGCCTTGTAAAGATTCGTGGCAAGGCAGAGAAACTGCCGCTGCTATTTGAAGAAGGCAAGGTAACAGATGCCGAAAATCTCATTCTTGAAATTCGGGAGGACATTGAAGCCGTCTATCAGACGATGGAAGAGATTGTGACAAACAGGCATCAATATCGCCAGTACGTAAATGAGCTTCCATACTATCTCAATATACTAAAACAGGACGAGGAATATTTGTCCGGTGAACTGAGTGACTTATCCCAACGATATCAAGTAGAGGATGGAGAGGCGTTTTATTATTACCAACAGATTCCTGAAGTGGCTGCTGATATTGAGAATACGCTTGAACAAATTAGCGCGAGCGAATCCGGTGAGAATTATGATCGGCATGGTGAGACGCTGACTCAGGTAACGGAGCGAGTCACACAGATGATGGAACGCCGTGATCTGGTGATGAAGGAATTAAAAGAGTTCCGTCAGGGTGAGCGAATGGCCCGCGAAGAGGTGCATGACTTGCGTGGCAGCGTCGCAAGAGTCGAGCAGCAGTTAAAACGTCTGCATCTGCCTAAGCTGCCGTATGGGATTACAAGCAATATACAGTTGTCACGGCAGGCTATTGGCACGGTAGAAGAGGCGCTTCAGGAGATTCCGCTGAAAATGCAGAAGGTTGACCATTTATTGAAGGAAGCGAAAGAGCAAGTTGCGACATTGCTGGAAGATGGAGCGAGAATGATTCGTGATATCCGGATGACGGAAGACAAGATTCAGCGTACGAATCGTTTTCGACGTTATGATAAAGAAATCGCCGCTTTCTTGCAGACTGCAGAAACCGCGTTTCGCGAAGCAGAATATGAAGAGGCACACGAAGCGGCCGATCAGGCCTTTCGTCTGGCACAAGAAAAGTATGACTTAGAAGAAGAATAGAGAGATGATGGGAGAGAGTTTTTCTCTCCTTTTTTCTGTGAAAATTGTGAGGAAAGAAGGAGAGAAAGAGGAAAGGAGATCCAGGGAAGAAAAAGGCGTTCGCCTTTTTCTACATTGAGATCCTTGTCTCGTTCTCTTCTCTCTTTTCCTTCGTACCACAAAAAGTCATGGGATTTTTGTTCTGTCGGATAAAATGCGGATACAAAAAAAGTGACACATCGTAAATTGATGTGTCCAATAAGGGAGTAGAGGTGTGAGAATCAGTTGCAATTTCAAAGGGGAGTAGGTTCACTATTATACTTCCCCGATTCTCTGTACTTTAAACGTTAATCCAAAAAAATTTAATTTTTTGTGTTTTTCTTATAGAGGCTATCAAATAGAAAAAAGACCGCTCCCCGGGAGCGGTCTTGCGTGCTGAAAAGTTGCATTATGCGGATTCGCGAATGCCTGTATTCGCTTTTACAATAACTTCGTCAAACTTCGCGTCGCTTTCTGGACGACCGAAGAAAATAGCACCCAGATACGCGGAGAGGAAACCTACCGGTACGGAAACAAGAGCAGGATTTGTTAAGCTGACTAAAGGTGTGCCGGTAAGAATGGCTTTGCCGGGGGTCGGGTCAAATACGTTAGGGCTTACTGCCACCATTACAAGCGCAGTGAAAAGACCAACCAGCATACCGGTGATTGCACCGGCCGTGTTAAAGCGACGCCAGAAAATCGTGTAGATAATAACAGGCAGATTGGAGCTTGCGGCTACGCAGAAGGCGAGTGATACAAGGAATGCAACGTTCATTTTCTGTGCGAACAGCGCGAGAGTAACGGAGATTACCGCAACGCCGATGGATGCATAACGAGCCGCTAACATTTGTTCTTTCTCGGTTGCTTTGCCTTTACGAATGATATGGCTGTAGAAATCGTGCGCGAACGCGGAAGCAGCTGCCAGTACGAGACCTGCTACAACCGCCAGAATAGTCGCAAATGCTACCGCCGCTACGAATGCCATTAATAAATCGCCGCCCAGTGCTTTTGCCAGCAGTGGAGCTGCCATATTCCCTGCTTTGTTTGCTTGGACAATCGCATCGTTGCCTACGAATGCAGCGGCACCAAAGCCAAGAAAAATCGTCATAATATAGAAAAGACCGATGAGCCATGTTGCGTATACAACAGATTTACGTGCTGTTTGTGCGTCTTTTACCGTGAAGAAGCGGATGAGAATGTGCGGTAGGCCCGCCGTACCTAGCACCAATGCGATGTTTAGAGAAATGTTATCCAGTCCGTTTGCGGACTTGGCTCCCGGATTTAAGTATTTCTCACCCAGCGGTGTCGCGGTTTTCATATGTTCGAACATTTCAATGAAGCTAAAATTAAACTTTGCAAATACCATAACAGAGATAAGGAATGTTCCGAACATAAGCAGAACTGCTTTAACAATCTGTACCCAGCTTGTTGCTGTCATACCACCGAAAATTACATACACAGTCATCAGTACACCAACGATTAATACAGACGTTGTATAGTCGAGCCCAAGTAAAAGTTTAATGAGTGCGCCGGCACCTACGAGCTGGGCAATCATATAGAAAGTAGAAATCGTGATTGTACTGAGTGCCGCAACACCACGGACTTTTGCGTTATCAAAACGAGCTGCAATCATATCGGCCATCGTGTATTTGCCAAGATTCCGCAATGGCTCAGCCACGACATACAATACGACGAGATAGGCTACGAGATAGCCGATACTGAAGAAGAAACCGTCAAAACCAGTGAGTGCAATAGAGCCGGCGATTCCGAGGAAAGACGCGGCAGACATGTAGTCTCCGGCGATGGCAAGACCATTCTGCCAGCCGGTTAGACCGCCACCTGCCGTATAGAATTCACTTGTAGTATTCGTTTTTTTGGAAGCGTAATATGTGATAATAAGCGTTGCCGCTACAATGAGAAGAAAGAAAGTAAATGCCATTAGTTACGCCCTCCTTTTTGCTGTTCTTCAATGATTTCATTCGCTATGCTATCAAAGGAGTTCGCCTTGCGAGTATAAATCATGCATAATGCCCATGTCATAATAAATTGGCCAAATGCATAAATCCAGGCCCAGGTAATTGAGCCGATTGCCGGAGTGTTCAGTACTTTGCTATAGGATGTCATTATGGGTAAAGTATAATAAAAAACCATGAAGAAAATGCACATTGGCACGATAAACCTTTTTTTTGCTTGCATCAGTTTTTTGAACTTCTCGCTGCGTGCGATAGCTGAGTAATCAATACCTTGTCCTCGTTTTCCCCCCATATCCGAGGTGTTTGTCTGTGCAAGATTTGCCATTCTAATCACTCCCATCTTAATAATTGTTCTTTTTGTCTGGGTCTGGTTGAAAAAGAACCGGCTGTCACCTCCTAAATAAAGCGGTTTCAAAGTTGTGAGCGCTTCTGAAAGCATGTTCACGACTCTTTCCTAATATTAAAATATTTATAAAAATTTGAAAACTACATTTATTCGACAATTTTTGACATGGCAAATTTACGGTATTGCATGGAAAACAATCATGGCTTTTCAGCCGCAACCCCGACGTGAAAATTGAGGGAAGGTTTGGTACGAAGGAAAAGGGGGGAGGGAATGAGAAGAGGAATTTTAATGTAGAAAAAGGCGAACGCCTTTTTCTACTCTGGATCTTTTCTCCTCAGTTATTCTGCACAATGAATGCGATATTCCTTCATTATTTATTCTCATAAAAAATGAAGTATATCGCATTTATATCTTACTGTTTATGCATTCTTTATCGGTCGATGAAAAACGAAAAATTAAATACGAATGCCGCGCACATGGAATTGGCGAATCAGCTTTTGTTGCAGCCATTTTGCCGTATTTAGCGATTTTTTCAGGCGAATCTGCTCTTCCTTAGGGAGAGCGGCCACATGAAGTTCATTAGAGAGGGGACGTTTTTGCTTCAACTGCCTCATATTTTCGCGAATGCGGAAGTGAAGCAGCGTATTGAATGAATCTTTGATTTCGTCTTCCTCCTCCTGTGTAAACACGCGCTTTTTCGTAAGCTGTTCCAGACGCTCTAACGTTGAGACCGCCTCAATACCTTCAAAAATGGATAGCAGGCGCATCGCGTTGACGAAGTGAACCAGCGCGCCGCCTTTGATATCAATCCCGTCCTTAATCTTTTTATCATAAATAACCCGGCCGAATATGCCAAGAGGAACGCTGCAGGAGGCATCGTCTTCCGCCAGTAGATTATAGATAAACGGGAAGTCTTTTTTGCGTGTCAGAAAGTAGCGGCGGAGATCATTGGCCAATTCCGTTTTTCCGTAGACAGGGCGGAAATCGAGAAAAATCGTAAACATGCGAATTTCTTCGCCCTGCATATGGGAGAACCAGGCGTTGACCATGCGTTTCCAATCGGACAGCGATTTTCGCCACTTCGGATTGGTCGCCATGACGTCGCCTTTACAACGCGGAAAGCCGCATGCTTCAAGGCCTGCAACAATCTTCTCCGCCAGGCGGGCGAAATAATTGTCTACTTCTGCATGGTGTGCCTCGTCTTCGATATCAGGATAAATAATCCCGTTATCCTGGTCCGTGCTCAGGGTCTGTTCTTTGCGGCCTTCGCTGCCCATTGTAATCCAGCAGTAGTCCGTTGGCGGCGCCCCCCATCCCCCGGCAACCATTGCCTGTTCTGATAATTCAATAATTCGGCGCAAGATCCGATCATTGAATTCCGTAATAATCGAGCAGATTTCATGGGCCGCCGCTCCCTCCCGCATCATCCGGTCGATGAAAGCCACGATTTTTTTATGCTGCTCGGCCAATTGTTCTATGGTCTGCGCCGCATCTATATCTTTAACCATGCCAAGCACAGAATGGCCGCGAAAATCGGTCAGTTTCTTAAGCGTTATAATGCCTTCAACTTTGCCGTGGGAGAGCACAGGCAGATGTTTGATTTGATGCTTCATCATCATAAGCATCGCTTCATAAAAATAGGCGTCCTCCGAGATAGTAACCACATTCCCGCTCATAACGTCTTGAACGGTGAGTGAAGCGATGGTTTGATAATTGGGAAGAAGTGCGATTAAATCCCGCTCCGTCACGATGCCGCGCAGCGCCTCATCCTCCATAATCAGGACGGAACTCGTTTGCTCGCGCAGCATAACGGAAGCGGCTTCGATGACGGGCGCACCGGGAGGAAGAAAGACAAGTTCAGTCTCCATAAGCTCGCCTGCTTTTTTGCGATACGGATATGCTTCAAATCCATGGTGATGTGCCGAAGACTCCAGCGCCAGCGCATGATACATATACTGCAGGCGTTTGCTGATATCATGGGTAAGCTGTTCAGCGAAAGGTGCGTGGTCATGAACGAGTCGGTTAAACAGCGTTTTTTTTATGACAAGAAAGCGGGAGTTTTCCATTGTCTGTACGGAGAAGCGGGACGTATCTTCCGCCAGCGTATTGATTAGACCGGCCAGCTCTCCTGGATGATAGAAGCGTACCGAGACTTCCTCACCTTCATCCGTAATGATGATACTTCTTGCCATTCCTTCAAGCAGGAAAAACAGATCGTTTTCCTGTTCCCGCTCATGAATGACGAAATGGTGTTTCGGATATTCAGCTACGGAAGAAACTTCGATGATTTCATCGATAGTTTCCTGCGGAAGCGTGCGAAACAACTCATTTTGCTGCAGCATTTCTTTTACTCTTTCCTTCATCTCCTTATCGCCCCCTGCTTTTTTATTTTAGCGGAACGAAACTCTCTTTGATTCCCAGGGCCTGTCTGGCAGCGGCCGATCCGGCTGCGTGCCCGGTTGAAAATGCGACGGTGATGTTATAGCCCCCCGTGTGCGCGTGCACGTCAAGCACTTCTCCGGCAAAGAAGAGTCCGCGTTTTAGCTTGGATTGCATGCTTTTAGGGTCAATCTCTTTGACGCTGACTCCACCTCCTGTCACTGTGGCCTGTTCAAGCGGAAGCGTACCGGTGATCGTTACAGGAAACTGTTTCATAAGCCGGGCTGCCTCACGCCATTTGGCCCGGGGAATATGCGCATATGTTGTGCTTTCCTCAATGTCTGCCATTTCTAGAATAAGCAGAAGCAGCCTTTCGGGCAGATAGGTGCGGAGCACGTTTCTGACCGTTTTTTTCGGTTCCCGTTCCATAAGGTTTATCGTCTCCCGCTCGATATCATCAACTGTTTTATCCGGGAGCGCATCGATGGTTAGTCTAAGTGGAAACGGGCCGAATTTGCGCTGTGTGACAGATACGTAGTGACTGACGCGCAGTACGGCAGGACCGGAGATTCCGAAATGAGTAAACAGCATATCCCCTTCTTCCGTGCATACTTTTTTGCCTTTTGGATTCCATAAGGTGAGATAGACGCTGCGCAGCGATAAGCCCTGGAGTCTGGCTTCCTTGATGTAAGCATCATCCGCGGTAAGCGGCACGGCAGTCGGAAATAAGTCGGTTACGGTATGGCCTGCGTCACGCGCCCACGGATAAGCGTCACCCGTAGATCCGGTCGTCGGCACCGAACGACCGCCTGTCGCCACAACAATATGCTGACAAGGGATTATTTCGCCGGATAGAAGCTCGACACCTTCCACGCCGCCTTCATTGTATAACAATTGTTTGACAGGATCGTTTACACGAATGGTTACGCCAAGCCGCCGTATCTCGCCAAGAAGAGCATCGACAACGGTTTTCGCTTTATCGCTGACAGGAAACATACGGCCGCGATCTTCTTCCTTTAGCGCAATGCCAAGCCCTGTGAAGAAATGGATAATTTCCTGGTTGCCGAACGTGTTTAAGGCACTGAATAGGAATTTCCCGTTGCCGGGAACGTTTTTTATTAATTCATCAAGCGGTTTGGCATTCGTGACATTACAGCGTCCTCCCCCGGAAATCATAAGCTTTCGCCCCAGCTTATCTCCTTTATCGAGCAACAGCACTTTAGCATTGTCCGAAGCGGCAGCTACGCAGGCCATTAGCCCGGCCGGACCTCCGCCGATTACGATTACATCCCAATCTGACATAAAAACACCTTCCTTCTCTACTATTTTCGCCAGGCGGCTTAGCGGATTGCAACCTAAACGATAAAAAAAGTTGCGCTTGTCGAAAGGAAAGTAAGAGAAAAGAAAAGAATATAGAAAATATTCAAATGATTTGAGGGGTTTTCGCCTTCTTTTAGCCGTTACTTACTTATGAACAAAGGGAGAGGAAATAATGAGTGAAACTATGCAAAGGACATCTGCCGATAAACTGCGGCAGCTGCATCAGGAAATCGAGAAGAATGTTCGTCCCGATACGTTTCCACTGGCGATCCGGGTGCTGCGCCCAGGTGAAGAAGTTCCGGACAAAGCAAAACGCCCGCTGCGTGATTTACAGGTGCAGCTGAGCATTTGCCAGGGAATCACGATGTCGCGCCGTTACGGATGGACAATTGCGATGGGTGGGGAGGATTTATCCTGTCCAATAGCCAAAGCTGCTTTTCATTTTGAAGAACCAGTGTCGTTTTATACAGAAGGGAACCTGGCGCACGGCATGTATGCCGAGACGCTTGTCTGTGCCCGGCTGACGGAAGAAGCTGTTCCGAAATTCACGAAAGAAGAGAGCGGTATTATTGTTGTTAGTCCGCTGAATCGCGCGGCATTTGAACCGGATGTGGTAGTTGTGTACGGAAACTCGGCCCAGGTTATGCGCATGGTAGCTGCATCGCTGTTTACGACGGGGGGAGCGATTACATCGGAGTTTTCGGCACGGGCGGAGCGATTACATCGGAGTTTTCGGCACGGGCGGATTGTGCGGATATTATCATTCGTACAACCCAGACGGATAGTCCGCAGGTGATTTTACCGTGCTATGGTGACCGAGTGTTCGGTCAAACACATGATCATGAAATGGCATTCTCATTCCCGTATCGAATGGCAGATGACGTGATAGCCGGATTTGCCGGAACGCACAAAGGAGGGGTACGTTATCCGATACCAAGCTTCCTGCAGTACCAGGCTAAATATCCGGCTACGTATGAAAAATTAAATAAGATGTGGGAGGAGGAATAAAAAAGGCAGAAAACCACCATGGC
>NZ_BJXX01000026.1 GCF_007991215.1 Aneurinibacillus danicus | reverse complement strand
AAAAAAGTTGAAACAGGTTCGTTTGTTATATTACAGAACATGTTTTTTTTCGGTGTGTTAGTAAATCCCTCTCACTTTGTGCTAAAACAATGATATAATTAAATAAAGTGTTTTACGTACTTATCTTGGATGGTGGGAGGGAGCTACCCATGGAAAGATATTTAAAAATGTTGGCTGAAAATGAACAAAAAGACGGCGACATGCACCAGTTTATTCTCGAGTTAATTCGCCAGATTACATTTGATGCCAGCCTTTCTTCAAAAGAACGCACCGATGAAATCAAAAAAATATACTGGGCGCTGGACGAATACGCAGGCGTTCAGCAATAAAGCGGAATGCAGAGAAAGTAACCTTTAACGCAAAATAGGTTGGGGTTACTTTCTTTAGTTTTTATGTCAATAAAGTATATACTATGGTAGAAAATGCTTTTCATAGTTCAAACATGTTATTTTCCAAAACCACCATGGCGTTTCAGCCGCAACCCCGACATGAAAATAGGGGG
>NZ_BJXX01000025.1 GCF_007991215.1 Aneurinibacillus danicus | reverse complement strand
GATTTTCACAGAAAAAAGAGGTGTTTTTATGTCAGCATTTGAGCAGAAATTAGATAAGTATGCGGAATTGGCGGTAAAAGTGGGGGTTAACGTTCAGCCGGGACAGACGATGGTGTTGAATACGCCCATTAGCGCGGCAGATTTTGCCCGGAGGGTAGTCAAAAAAGCATACGAAGCCGGTGCCAAAAACGTACATATCGAATGGAACGACGAAGTCAGCACAAGAATCAAGTATGACTTGGCACCGGATGAAGCATTTGACGAGTTTCCGTTATGGAAAGGAAAAGGATACGAAGAAATGGCGGAGGAAGGAGCCTGCTTTTTGCACATTCGCTCATCCAATCCGGAATTGCTGAAAGGAGTAGATCCGAAGCGAATTGCTGCAGCGACCAAAGCGTCGGGAAAGGGGATGGAGGCGTTCCGTCGGTACGTTACGGCCGATAAAGTAAGTTGGTCCATTGTCGCCGTTCCCTCTCCGGAATGGGCGGCCAAAGTTTTTCCGGATAAGAATGCGAATGAACAGGTCGATGCCCTGTGGGAAGCAATTTTCAAGGCCGTCCGTATTGATCAGGAGGATCCTGTTCGCGCCTGGGAGGAGCACAGTGCGTCAATCCACCAAAAAGTCGATGAATTAAACCGAAAACGGTATAAATATCTTCATTATCAGGCTCCTGGCACGGATTTAACGGTTGAACTTCCGTCGAATCATATCTGGATCGGAGCCGGATCCGTCAGCGAAAAGGGCGTAGATTTCATAGCAAATATACCGACTGAAGAAGTGTTTACCGTTCCGCTGAAAGAGGGCGTAAATGGCGTGGTTAGAAGCACGAAGCCTCTCAATTACGGTGGAAATATTATTGAGAATTTTACTCTGACATTTGAGAAGGGTCGAATTGTGGATGTTCAGGCGGAGACGGGCCGGGACATTCTTGAACAACTGATAGAAACTGACGAAGGCGCTCGCTATCTAGGAGAAATTGCGCTGGTTCCTCATGATTCGCCGATTTCAAATTCCAACATTATTTTCTACGACACATTGTTTGACGAGAACGCCTCCAATCATTTGGCGATCGGGAACGCCTATGCTTTCTGTATCGAAGGCGGAAAGAATATGTCACAGGAAGAAATTAAGCAAAACGGACTCAATACAAGCATCACCCATGTCGATTTCATGATCGGTTCCGCGGATATGAATATTGACGGAGAGCTTGCGGACGGAACCAGAGAGCCTGTATTCCGAAATGGAAATTGGGCATAGACGCGTTCGTTGCGCTGAGAGGGCAATCCGGTTGGATTGTCCTTTTTCTCATATTTCTCAAAAAATTGCAGGGTGTTTTTGTGTTTTTACAAAAAGGAAGCAGGAATCCGGATAGGAACACCGAATAAAAATATAATACACGACAAATATAAACAAGCTCCGCGCATTCATATTCCTACTACATCCACAATAAATACTATTATTATATTGTTTAAAATCTGAACATTCTGTCTTTTGCGCTCTCTGTTTATTGCTTTCAAACCATTTCATTTTCTTCTTAGTTTTTCACCATGGCTCATCTTGTGTATGTACCTTTTTTCACAATATATTTATTCTGCACAAGGAGGCTTCTCTATGCACATTCTGGTTTGCGTCAAGCAAGTGCCGGACACCAAGATTATCAAGATCGATCCGAAAACGAATACGCTCGACAGACGGGGCGTACCGGCCATTCTGAATCCGTATGATACACACGCGGTCGAAGAAGCGGTACGGCTGCGCGCACGTTACGGCGGCAAAGTATCTATTCTGTCCATGGGTCCGCCGCAGGCCGTGGCTGCGATTAAGAAATGTGTGGAAATCGGCGCCGATGTCGGATATTTAATTTCCGACCGCGCGTTTGCTGGCGCGGATACGCTGGCGACCAGCTATGCGCTGTCGCGGGCAATCAACCGCATTATGAAAGAAGAGCCGCTCGATCTTGTTATCTGCGGCAAAATGGCGATTGATGGCGATACAGGACAAGTCGGACCGGGTGTTGCGCGCCGCATGAATATTCCGCCGCTTACCGGTGTAAAGAAGATCGTAGAGATCGATGAAGCAAACAGAAAGATTATTGTACACCGCAAGCTCGAAGACGGATATGAGGTACTGGAATCGTCGTTGCCCTGCCTGCTGACAGTAGAGAAAGAGATTAATGAGGTTCCATATTCACCGCTGCCCAATATGATTCGTGCCGCCCGCTATCAACCGACGGTGTGGACGGTTAACGATTTAGAAGATGTGGAACGTTCCCAGCTCGGTCTTAAAGGATCGCCAACAATTGTTGGCAAGATGTTTAGTCCGCCGAAGCCAGAAGGCGGAAAACGGCTCACAGGAACGATAGATCAGCAGGTAAGCCAACTGGTTGATATCCTGTTAAAAGAGAAACGCGAACTACTTGTGCAGGGGGGCAAATAACATGGCTGTTACAATTTCCGCCGCTTGTATTTCCTGCGGCACATGCGTAGATACCTGTCCGGTCAGTGCGCTGTATTTAGGTCCTGATAAGTGTGAAGTTGATGCGGCGAAGTGTGAGGAGTGTCAGGAATGTATTCCTGTTTGTCCGACAGAGGCGATCAGTCTGCCGAATCCGACAAAAGCAAAAGCGGCTCCACCACCTGCCCCGGCAGCATCGAAGGCAAAACCGGAAGAGAAGAAGGAAGTTCCGGTTGAAGCAGTAACCGCTGCCGTAGAAACCAAAACGGAATCGAAGCCGCAGGCGCGGACGGATGCGTTTGCCGACCATGAGGGCGTCTGGGTCTTCATCGATCATACGGACGGTCGTATTGCCGGCGTATCGCTTGAGTTGCTGGGAGCAGGCCGTCGTCTCGCCGATAAGCTGAATACACCACTTGCGGGCTTCGTCCTCGGATACCAGATTGAGCCGCTTGCTCAGACCTGCTTCGAATATGGTGCGGACATTGTCTACATGATTGACGATCCGATTTTGAAAGATTATCGTTCCGAGACTTATATGAAAGGCACCGTAGACTTGTGCAATAAATACAAACCGGAGATTATTCTGTACGGCGCGACCACCAACGGGAAAGACCTTGCGAGCGCGGTGGCGACAGACCTTGCGACCGGTCTAACCGCTGACTGTACAATGCTTGACGTGGAGCCTGAGAAGCGCTTGCTTGAGGCGAGCCGCCCGGCGTTCGGCGGCAACATCATGGCCACTATCCTCTGTAAAAACCATCGTCCGCAGATGGCTACGGTTCGCTCAAAAGTAATGAAGGCGCTGGAGCCGCAGCCGGGCCGTCAGGGCAAGCTGATTCACGAACCGCTCGGTATGCATGAGAATGATTTGCAGACAAAGGTACTCGAAATTGTGCGTGAGACCGGAAACCGGGTCAAATTGGACGAAGCGCATATTATCGTCGCCGGTGGCAAAGGGCTGGGTGATGCAAAAGGATTTCAGCTTTGCTACGACCTGGCCGAAGTACTGGGCGCCAGTGTCGGCGCAAGCCGGGATGCGGTAGAGGCGGGATGGATTGAACACCATTATCAGATTGGTCAGACCGGTGTAACGGTAACACCGAAGATTTATTTCGCCATTGCCATTTCCGGTGCGGTACAGCATATAGTTGGCATGCAGAATTCCGAGTTTATTATCGCGATTAACAAAGACCCGGACGCAGCTATTCACAGCGTTGCCACCTACAGCATCGTTGGTGATGCCTTTGAAGTGGTACCAAAGCTCATCGAAGCATTCAAAAAAGTCGTAAAAGGCGGTGAAGCAGTCCATGTCTGAGAAATTTGATGCAATTGTTGTCGGCGCGGGGCCTGCCGGCACGTCTGCCGCATATACTATGGCAAAAGCCGGTCTAAACGTACTGCTGATTGAGAGAGGGGAGTACCCGGGCGCCAAAAACGTAATGGGCGGCGTGCTGTACCGTCATCAGATGGAAGAGATGATCCCGGGTTTCTACAAGGAAGCGCCGGTCGAACGTCCCGTCGTAGAGCAGCGATTCTGGATGCTTGGGGAAGAATCGGTATTCACAAGCGGATATAAAGGATTGGAATGGGCCAAAGAGCCATATAACAACTTTACGGTACTTCGGGCCAAATTCGACCAGTGGTACGCGAACAAGGCCGTGGAGCAGGGCGCGTTGCTCATTAACGAAACGGTAGTGACCGAGTGCCTTGTGGAAGACGGCCGAGTTGTCGGTGTGCGTACAGACCGTCCGGATGGAGACGTATATGCGGATGTAGTCGTGCTGGCTGACGGGGTAAATTCACTGCTTGCCAAATCGCTTGGCTTCCACAAGGAGTTCAAGCCGGAAGAAGTAGCGCTGGCCGTCATGGAGGTTATCAACCTCCCGGCAGAGAAAATCGAGGACCGTTTCAATCTGGAACCAAACCAGGGTACTACGATTGAGATTTTCGGCGATGCTACCAAAGGTATTCTCGGCACAGGCTTTATTTATACAAATAAAGAAAGCATTAATATCGGTGTTGGCGCCACGCTGTCGGGCATGATTAAGCATAAGCTGCGCCCGTACGATCTACTGGATTATCTGAAGAGCCATCCAATCGTGCGCCCGTTGATTCGCGGCGGCGAATCGATGGAGTATGCGGCACACTTGATTCCGGAAGGCGGCTTCCACTCGATGCCGAAGATTGTAGGGAACGGGGTCGTGGTCGTCGGTGACGCGGGTCAGATGGTTAATAGCATTCATCGTGAAGGCAGCAATATGGCGATGACGTCAGGGAGACTGGCTGCAGAGACGATTATTCTCGCCAAAGAAGCGAACGATTTTTCAGAGAACATGCTGGATACGTACCGTAAGCGCTTGCTTGACAGCTTTGTCGGTCAGGATCTGAAAAAATACAAAGACGCGACCCATACATTTGAGTCGTATCCGCAGTATTTTAAAGAGTATATCCCGATGATTAATCAGGCGGCGAGCAAGTTCTTCACGGTGGACGGAGTGCCGAAGAGGGAGAAACAGAAGCATATTTTCAAGAGTTTGACGGAAGGTAAAAGTAAACTGGCTATGGTGCAAGACATTTATCGCGCATGGAAGGTGATGAAATAATGAGTCTCGTACCGCGTACGAATAACATTGAAGAGAAGCAGTATCTGGTGAGGTTTAGGGCAGATACGCAGTCACATCTGCATGTGTTGGACCACGACATCTGTGCCACAAACTGTCCTGATAAGCTCTGTACCATTTTCTGTCCGGCTGAGGTGTATAAATGGGAAGGCATGCGGATGGCGGTTGGTTATGAGGGATGTCATGAGTGCGGCAGCTGTCGCATCGGCTGCCCGTACCAGAACATCAAGTGGGAGTATCCGAAGGGCGGACACGGCATCGTGTTCAGATTGGCGTAGGTAAGTAAGATCAAAGAGGGAAGCGCTCTTATTATAGAGGGCTTCTCTTTTTTCTGTGAAAATCACGAAGAAAGAAGGAGAGAAAGAAGAAATGAGATCCAAGGAAGAAAAAGGCCTTCGCCTTTTTCTACATTTTCTCCATACTGAGGATGTTGTTCAAAGGCGTAAATAAAAAGGCTTGTATCTAACGCTAATCGTGTGCTATTTAATAACACTTCTTTCATTCCCATGACTCGCGCTCCTTACGAACATACTCGTCTGTACTCTCTTTTTTCCACATTTCTTTTCCTAAACCCCCACAATGCATCAGAAAATCTTTTAGGCTTCCGTATAACAATGATCTCATCTCGGATTTCATCATACTTCCATATTAATTCGTCTCCTATATCAAGCTTAGCTTTATCTCGAATTTCTTTAGGAATTGTTGTCTGATATCTTTGCTTTATTTCACTCTCTGTTCGCAATGTGTTAGACATCTTCATTACCTCCGCTTCTTTGTCTTACATATTTTTATTTTATCATACATTTTGTTTGGAATTATTATGTACTTAGGATGTAAAGTTTTCTTACTGAATTAGTTCTGTAATGTCTAGTTTTAATAATGGTTCATGGATTTTCTTAAAATTATCTTTATAACAGACAAGCAGATATTTGATGTGTGGAAAGCTGAGTATAATGGTGATAAAACCTGTATTAAAAAATAATGAACTTATACGAGATAGCTAAGAGGAATAGACTCAACAAATTCCTTTAAATCACATGTATAATATTTACAAGAGGGTGAAGGGAGACGAAAGCGAGGAGTGGGTTTTTATGTTCATGTTCGATTTCATGAGTGCAATTTTTCCCGTATTCTTTGCATTGATTTTAGTATTCATTTCTATAAGTATTATCAAAGGCATTGGTGAGTGGATCAATAACAACAAACAGCCGGTATTAATTGTTGATGCCTGCGTTGTTTCCAAAAGGAGCCATACCTCACACCACATACATAATCATAATAATGGCATGCATCATCATAACCAAACAACTTATTACGCAACGTTTGAGGTTGAGAGCGGAGATAGAATGGAATTTCGCATATCCGGTAAGGAATATGGCTTGTTAGCGGAAAAAGATAAAGGAAGACTTACCTTTCAAGGAACACGCTATCTTAGTTTTGAAAGGAATGGCCGTGAATAAAAGAACAATTGTATGGTAAGAAAAGAGGGGGAGAGAATTGTCCAACAGCAAACGATTTATGAAAATGCTAGCCAAAAACGTCAAGCAATCCATCGGACCGGGAGAGTATGAGGCACAAGGCATTAAAGTCGTATGTCCGCACTGCAAGCATGATAAGTTCATTACAGGAGGCGCACAGTTAAATACAGCGTTTCTTACATTTTTGAAGCTTGACTTTGTAAACAGGACAGCGCACACGCTTACATGTGAATGCTGCGGTAGAATCGAGTGGTTTGTGAAAGATGTAAAAAGAATCTATAAATAATAAAAAGCCCGCTATGAACATAAAAGGGCCATTGCTTACATTGCTGGCTTTGACATTTCACGGACAACCAGTCAGAATAGTAAAAAGCACCGACAGATCGGTGCTTTTTACGTTGAGATTCCCTGTTTGAACCTCTCATGACTGAAGTCACGAGCGTTCTCGGCTAAATCATACATTTAAGAGGCTGTACGGCGTTCGCGGAACAGAAGGCTGATGCAGTACAGTCCCGCAAGACCCACCAAAGAGTATACGATACGGCTTAGGAATGAGCCTTCGCCGTTGAACAGCGCGGCTACAAGATCCCACTGGAACAACCCGACCAGCAACCAGTTGATGGCTCCGATGATAACAAGAATAAGAGCTAAGCGATCCATATTTGTTCATCTCCTTTCTAAACCTATATTTTCATTATGTCCATTTTCGATACAGATAATCAGAGAAAATATCCAGGAAAGTTCGTTACTTTTTGTTTACCAGCGGTGCGATAACCCGTTCAAAGAAGCGGGGAAACAGGTGCGACAATACAACACCGGCACGCATATATCGCGGAATGATGGCTTCTGCTTCGTGTGTGTGAATTGTGCGAAGAATTGTACGTGCCACCGCTTCTGGTGTAACCATGAACTTCTCAATGCTACGCCGGTAGCCCCCGCTCGGGTCGGCACGGTCGAAAAACGGCGTTTGGACAGGTCCCGGATTTACCGCTGAGATGGATACCCCGCTGCCATACAGCTCTTGACGCAGGCTTTGCGTAAACCCGATGACAGCGAACTTGCTGGCCGAGTATCCGCTGGACTTTGGTGTAGCCAGCTTACCGGCCACCGAAGCAACATTGACAATATGTCCGCTTCTCCGCTCCAGCATATGCGGCAGTACTACCTTGGTACAGCGCACGACACCGAAATAATTGACATCCATCATTCCTTCGATTTCTTCCAGTGCTGTTTCTGTAAATAAAGAGAACGCACCGTAGCCCGCATTATTAATCCAGACATCAATTCGACCGTAGCGTTCGATAATTTCTTTAACAACTGTTGTGATCTGCGATATGTTTGTTACGTCACATGTATAAAAGCCGACTTCCGGCGCTTCATGCCGTATCTTCTGTGCAAGTGCGTGCAGGGCCTCTTTAGAGCGTGCCAGCAATACAGGCGTAGCCCCCTGCCGAGCCGCAAGCAGAGCGGTAGACAGGCCAATGCCGCTTGAAGCGCCGGTTATGACAATAATGCTATTCTGTATGGTTGTCATTCTTCCACCTCCTGCTCCATTAGATTTGACATCGTGTGCCCGGTTCCTGCTTGTCGCTAAGTGAAAAAATCCAGTACCGGACGTTTGACAATATGTGTAACATTCCGCACATAGACGAATAGACTATAGAAAAGTATTTTTAGGGGAGGGGTACGGATGGAGTTTGAAAAGCAGGTAGTGTTGATTACCGGAGGAGCGAGCGGTCTGGGGAGAAGAGCGGCACAGCTGTTTTGCGAGCGGGGAGCCCGGGTTATCATTGCCGATGTGAATGAAGAGCAGGGGGAGCACGCGGCCACGGAATTGAAAGAAGCAGGTGGAAGTGCCGAGTGTATCCAGGTGAATGTAGGAGATGAAGCTTCGGTACAGGCACTGATGGAACAAGTTAGGCAAAGAACGGGTCGGCTTGATGTGTTGATTAATAATGCTGGTATTACACGCGATGGCATGCTGCATAAAATGACGAAAGAGAAATGGGACCAAGTCATTGCCATTAATCTGACTGGTGTTTACTTGTGTACAAAAGCCGCGATCCCGCTTATGATCGAGAACGGATATGGCCGTATTATAAATACTTCTTCAGTTATCGGTCTATACGGAAATATCGGACAGACGAATTATGCGGCTACGAAAGCGGGTGTCATCGGCCTAACGAAGACGTGGGCGAAGGAGCTGGGAGGCAAAGGCATTACGGTCAATGCGGTAGCCCCCGGTTTCATCCGTACGCCCATGACGGATGCCGTACCGGAAAAAATTCTGGAAATGATGCGTCAGAAAGTACCTGTACAGCGGTTGGGCGAGCCGGAAGACATTGCACGCGCGTATGTATTTCTCGCTTCTCCGCATGCCTCCTACATTAATGGAGCCGTGCTGTCAGTAGACGGCGGGCTTGTCCTGTAATTTTTCCTTTTCAAAATTCTCTCCATCTTCTACTATTAATATAATAAACATAAGATGGAGGGGATTTTATATGGACAGCAAGCTGGCGGACAGCATGGAGATATATGCGGCCAGGCAAGCTCAGGTGAATCAGATTGTGGATGCGCATGCGGCATGGACGGTGGACGTGCGGCGCTACCTCCATCAGTATCCGGAATTGTCGCATCAGGAATCAAAAACCGTGCAATATATTCGTGAACAGTTGAAAAATATGGGGTTATCCCCTTATTCATATACAGGAAAAGATGTTATTGCTTACATTGAAGGGGGACAGTCAGGGAAAACGGTCGCACTGCGTGCCGATATCGATGCGCTGCCGATTCAGGAAGAGACGGGCCTGCCGTTTGCATCAAAAAATCCGGGTGTAATGCATGCGTGCGGCCACGACGGCCATACGGCGATCTTGCTGGGAGCGGCACGAGCGCTGACAGAAGGGGCCGTGCCTTTTGCCGGGCGTATTAAGCTGATTTTCCAGCATGCCGAAGAAGTTGTGCCAGGCGGGGCTTCCGAGCTGGTGAAGGCCGGAGTGCTGGAAGATGTGGATGCTATCTTTGGGCTTCACCTGTGGCAGAACGTGGATAGCGGTCTGTTGGAGGTGTGCGCTGGACCCATTATGGCCGGTTCCGATTCGTTTGCAATCAAAATCCATGGCAAAGGCGGTCACGGTTCCATGCCGCACTTAACTGTCGATCCAATCGTCATCGCCTCTCACCTGGTCACACAGCTGCAGACGATAGTCAGCCGTTCATTGGACCCGTTGTATCCCGCTGTAATAAGCGTAGGACAGATACAGGCCGGTGATACGTATAACATTATTCCTGATACGGCACAACTGCAGGGAACGGTTCGCTATTTTCACCCCGATGTACAGAAGGAAATTCCGCAGCTTCTCGAACGTCTTGCGCATGGAGTTTGCGCGTCATTCGGCGCATCAGCAACCGTTGAGTATGTAAAAGGAGATCCTTCCGTCATCAATGACCCACGGATGAATGCCATCGTCGAGCAGGTGGGTCGCATGGTACTGGGCGAAGAGAACGTAAGACCGGCCGTACCAAGTATGGCCGGAGAGGATTTTTCTTATTACCTGCAGCACGTGCCGGGAGCGTATTTCTTCCTGGGGATTCGGAATGAAGAAGCGGTATACAGCCACCATCATCCGCGCTTTACGATCGACGAGAAGATGCTTCCCGTCGGCAGCAAGCTGCTGGCTGGCATTGCGCTTACGTATTTGGAACAGCAGGTATAGAGGAGCAGAACGAATGGAAAAACATGAATGAATGAGCGCAAGCGGCAGGGCACACCCTATGTAGCAGGGGAGGGCCGATTTCTTGTGCAGCGGCCCTCTCTTGAGTAAATCAAAAGGGGGATTTTTTGTGCCGCAAGGTGTAAAATGCAGCGTAGCGAACTGTACGTACTATGCAGAGGGAAATAACTGCGCAGCGGAAGTCATTATGGTTGAAATTGACCGAAAAGCAAACACCAATTATAAAGAAGAAATCGGAGAGATCGGCGTCTCTACGGACCGCAAAGAACAGGCTTCCTATTCAAGCGAAACATGCTGCCATACGTTTAAACCGAGAAACAAAGCGTAGCCCGACCCCTACCTACATTCTTACGGAGATGAGGGATGAATCGGCATGAAAAAACCGAAACGCCGCAATAATGTCATTCTGTTTCCGTTTCGGGAAGAATTCGCAGGTGATACGTATACGCAGACTAGGCCACGCCGGTATATAATCCAAAAACGGCGAAGCAGGCAAGAATATAGGGAAGCGAACGAAAGGAAGAAAGAAGGCGGAACAGGGCTGGGCATACTCGGACTGGTTATGGCCTTGCTCGCCTTTTTTATGATGCCGATTATGCTGGGCGTCTCCGGCTTTATCGTCGGGTATATCGCAGCTGCGCGGGGTTCGAAGGCCGGACGGTGGGCAATGGGGCTGTCCGCGGTCGCGGTGCTGCTCACGCTGCTGCTGCGTCTGTTTTATTAGGTTTTCTTGCAGAGATGCCTTTTTTCGTTAGTGAAAAAAACCGGATCATCGATCCGGTTTTTTTATGCCGGATAATAAATCACGACATGCAGGCGAACAGGGCTTTCGGATTCATTCGTATATGTATGCGGCATGTCCGCCGCGAACCGGATGGCATTGCCTTCGTGAACCGTATAGTCTGCCCCCTGGACGGTAAGTGTCAATGTTCCCTCAGTAACGGTGATGTATTCTTGAACGCCGGCAGTGTGTGCTTCAGAGTGGTGCTTACATCCCGGAAGCATAAAGATTGTATAGATCTCAAATTGTGTTTCCTGATTAAACGGGAAAAGGGGATAGACCTGATATCTTCCTTCATCTTCGGTAACGGGCAGAATATCGGCCGATGAGATGATGGAAACATTGGGCACTTCTTCTTCGATAAGGGACGAAAAAGAGAGGCGTAGACCTTTCGCGATTTTCCATAAGGTTGTTACGGTCGGATTTGATTCACCCCGTTCGATTTGTCCGAGCATCGCTTTGCTGACGCCGGTTAATTCTGCTGTCCTGTCCAGACTTAATCCCCGGCTCTTGCGGATACGCTGCAAATTTTGTCCAAGCTTAATATGTATTTTTTCCATAAAAGCACTCCTTCTATATTGTGCGCTATAACGTACTTATATTAGAATATAGTATACAATAAAAGGGAGGGAATGAAAATGAAATCGGAACAGGCATATCATGCAGCAAAAGAACAACACCATTCGCCGGGTTCTTCCGCGTGGACAGAGGGTGTACGGGCCGGTCTTCCGATTGCGGTAGGCTATATTCCGATTGCGATTGCTTTTGGACTGCTGGCGAAATCATCCGGATTGCCGAATTACATAAGCGTGTTAATGTCGCTGTTGATTTTTGCGGGAGCAAGCCAGTTTGTCGGGGCAAACTTGCTGGCGCTTGGCACAGCGTACGGAGAAATTTTGCTGACGACATTTATCTTGAACTTGCGTCACTTTCTTATGACCGCATCGCTTTCGCAGCGGCTCAGGCAAACCACGTCCGGGTGGCGTGCGCTGCTTGCATTTGGTATCACAGATGAGACTTTTACAGTCGCTGCGTTGAGAAAAGAACGGAAATTAGAAAAGGGATTTCTTCTGGGATTGAATCTGACGGCATTCGCATCCTGGAATGCAGGTACCTGGGTTGGTGTTTTTCTTGCCACAGGGCTCCCGCCTTCACTACAAGCAAGCATGGGCATTGCGCTGTATGCTATGTTTATCGGCTTGCTGATACCATCTGTACGATCGTCCCGTGCTGTTTTCGTCGTGGCTTTGGCTGCAGTTTCCGTGCATTCCATGTTGCATTGGTTGCCATGGTTTGACGGGCTTTCCACCGGATGGAGCATCATTATCGCTACCATTATGGCAGCGGCCTTAGGAGCTGTGGTGTTCCCTGAAGAAAAACGCGAGGAGGCACATACATGAATTGGGAACTTGTCCTGTTGATTATAGGAATGGGTGTGGTGACCTACATTCCGCGTATGCTTCCTATGGTGGTACTGCAGAACGTTCAGTTGCCGCCGTTCCTGCATCGTTTCTTTCAATTTATACCGGCTGCTGCACTCGGCGCGCTGATTTTTCCGGGAATTCTATCTTCGGCCGGTGAAGCAAATACGATGGCGGCGGCTGTAGGCGGACTGGTGTGTGTTGCATTAGCCTGGTTTCGGTTGAATGTTATGATTGTGGTAATGGCCGGAATTATTATCGTGTTATTGTGGCAAACCATAGGATAGTGAAACTTCCCGACGATTTTTCCGTATAAGCATAAGAGAAGGTGGATTATAAATAAGGAGGCAGCTACTGTTGGCTGAGAGAAAGAAGAAACGCGGCTGGGGTGCGGCGGGAGGTCTGCTTGGATTTCTTGCTCTCTTCGGCAGCAAACTGAAATTTTTGCTTCCTATATTGAAAATGGGAAAGTTCGGCACTACCATCTGGACGATGGCATTGTCGGTCTGGGCATATATGTTAATCTATCCGTGGACGTTCGCATTAGGGCTTGTCATTATGCTGTTCATCCATGAGATGGGGCATGTATGGGCTGCGAAACGCAAAAATCTGCCCGTATCCACTCCGGCATTCATCCCGTTTTTAGGTGCGCTTATTACTATGAAGAAGCAGCCGAAAGATGCGGAGACGGAAGCGTATGTTGCATTAGGAGGGCCGCTCGTCGGTACGCTCGGGGCTGTAGCAGCGCTTCTGCTCGGTATGGCAACAGGTCATCCTGTGCTGTATGCGGTTGCTATGATTGGCTTTTTCCTGAATTTGATCAATCTGCTTCCTATTCATCCGCTGGACGGGGGACGGATTGTTACTGCGATTTCCCGCTGGCTCTGGGTGGTCGGGCTGATTGGCGGCCTTGTGGTCATTCTATATCTGAAGGCTATTATTTTCCTTATCTTCTGGGGATTGTTTGCCTGGGAGCTGTACATCAAGTATGTACGTAAAAAGAAGAAAAATGCAGCGGGTTCCCGTCTGCATACGGAACACATTTTTCTTTGGATTCCAGTTCAGCTCTTCGACGAGAAAGGGCTGTTCATTCCTGCCGAAGAGCATCGGCGCTCACTGCCGTTCACGCATGTTGGGGATATGATGAAGAGAGAAGATATAGTAACGATAAGCTATCCAGGCCTGGAAGAGACAAAAACATTTACATATTCAAACGGCCTTGTGCGTGATGTGCAGCTTGTTCGTACGGAAATAGCGGGCGATCAGGTGAAGATGTCCGTAGAGATGAAAGTGGACCCGTATGAGCAGGAACAGGGACTGATACGGGATGACAAGTATTATGAAGTATCGCCTCGTACCCGCTGGGTGTACGGCCTCGCATATTTCGGTCTCGCGGTTGCGTTAGGATTATTAATGGTGTATACGTCGGTTCAAATTCCTCAGGTTCCGCTTGCCGGGTAAGAGGGAACGCAAAAAGCCGACACTCTTAGGTTTCTGGGAGTGTCGGCCGGTATCTTTCCGTATGTTTTCTTTCTTTAACAATCCGCACGTATTAACCGTTATACACTTCAGTAAGGAAAACATCCGTATCCAGAGGCTCGAAACCTTGTGTCGGTTCAGACTGAAGGGCACGTAGTTCGCGTTGCAGGCGTGCGATTTCCGCTTCCATTTTTTGAAGTTTTTCTACCTCTACCATCACTGTCATCATAATCTCTCCCTTATTATTATAATATTCTGAAAAAAATACTCGACCTTAGTTCCTGATTTCTCTCTAAAGGTTGCCTAATAAGTCGACGTATTCTTAATTTATTGAAAACTATAATAACAGGCCTTGTTTTATTTGTAAATAGGGTTTTCAAATGTAATCGCTTCCACATTGATAGAAATTTTAGAAAGTTTCATTACGATTTTCACAGAAAACCACCATGGCATCTCAGCCGTAACCCCGACATGAAAATCATGGGAAGGGCGGCTGACTTTTGCGGTACG
>NZ_BJXX01000024.1 GCF_007991215.1 Aneurinibacillus danicus | reverse complement strand
GATTTTCACAAAAAAACAAATATGCTATGATAATGGTTGAACTTTTCTAGTTGTACGGGCCATACTATACTAAGGAAAATGAAAGATAAAGAAGGGAAAATTATGATTTATTTTGACAATAGCGCAACGACACGTCCGCATCCCGATGTGGTGAAAGTGTTTGGCGACGTGGCGAGTCAGTATTTCGGCAATCCTTCTTCGCTTCACCATCTGGGAGGCAAGGCGGCGCAGCTTTTAGAGCAGGCGCGCAAAGTGGCCGCCGACTGTCTAGATGTGCAGCCGGCCGAAATCATCTTCACGTCCGGTGGCACGGAGAGCAATAATGCTGCCTTGAAAGGTGTCGCACTCCAATATCGAGCAAGAGGAAAACATATCGTTACCAGCAGCGTTGAGCATGCATCTGTCTATGAGACATGCAAGCAGTTAGAGGAACTCGGATATGAGGTCACATATTTGCCGACCGATGCGAATGGCCGTGTACGTGTAGAGGACGTTAAACGTGCACTGCGTGATGATACGATTCTTGTCTCTATCATGCATGTAAACAGCGAGTTGGGTACCATACAGCCGATCGAAGAGATTGGCCGTCTGTTAGCCGCATATCCAAAAGTGTATTTTCATGTTGATGCAGTGCAGGGATACGGCAAGCTGCCGCTTACGCCGGGAAAATGGGGCGTAGACCTATTGTCGTTGTCCGCTCATAAATTCCATGGGCTGCGCGGCTGCGGGCTTCTCTATATTCGCCGCGGCGTGATGCTGTCTCCGCTTATCATCGGCGGCGGGCAGGAGTCCAGCTACCGTTCCGGTACAGAGAATGTGCCGGGCGTCGTCGCAATGGCCAAAGCCATGCGCATTATGCGGGATGGATTGGATACGAACCATAAGCATATGAAAAAACTGCGCAACCGTATAATCGATGGGCTGGCGTCGCTTGCATACTGCAAACTGAATGGCCCCGGCAAAGAGGAGGCAAGTGCTGCGCCGCATATTGTCAATTTTTCGTTTCCAGGCATAAAAGCGGAAGTAGTGCTGCATGCGCTTGAGGAAAAAGACATCTACATCTCGACGCGTTCCGCCTGTTCATCCAAATCCAATAAGCCGTCACGGGTGCTGCTGGCGGCGGGAATAGACGAAGAGCGTGCCAAAAGCGCATTGCGAGTCAGTTTCTCTCCCGATAATACGGAAGCGGAAGTGGATGCGTTCGTGCAGGCGGTTAAAGAGACTGTACCAAATTTAGCGAAGATAATGAGGGTGTAACGATATGCAATATGAACATATTCTAATCCGCTATGGAGAGCTAGCGCTCAAGAAGCGTAACCGGGGTGAATTCGAATCACAGCTTGTCCGCAATATCAAAAAAAGCTTAAAAGCGTACCCGGGTGTGCAGGTGGAGCGGGTATACGGACGGATGTACCTCGTGCTGAATGGGGAGCCGTACGAACAGGTAGAAGCCAGGCTGAAAAAAGTATTTGGAATTCATTCCTTTAGCCCGACACGCTTTCTCCAGACATTCGAGCTGGAAGCGATCCAGCAGGCGGCACTCGAAGCAGTGCGGGACGTGGAGCCTGCGCCGCGCACATTTAAGGTGGCGGTAAAGCGCCCGAACAAGCAATTTCCGTATCGTTCTCAGGAGATGAACCATCTGGTGGGTGGCTATATTCTACGCAACACCGATGATTTGAAAGTGGACGTTCATCATCCGGATGTAGAAGTAAACGTGGAGATTCGCGCTGAAGGCGTGTTTATTTCATGCCGTACCGTGCGCGGGATGGGAGGACTTCCGACCGGAAGCAGCGGCAAAGCGATGCTGATGCTCTCAGGCGGCATTGACAGCCCGGTAGCCGGCTGGATGACGATGAAGCGCGGCGTTCGTATTGAAGGCGTTCATTTCCACAGCTATCCGTTTACATCGGAACGCGCCAAGCAAAAAGTCATCGATCTGGCGCGTATTCTTACGCAATACAGCGGCGGCATGAAACTGCATGTCGTACCGTTTACAGAGATTCAGACGCAGATTCGTCAGCATTGTCCGGAGCATTATACGATTACCATTATGCGCCGATTCATGATGCGTATTACGGAACGGTTGGCGCAGAAACACGGCGCGTTGGCCATTGCTACAGGGGAAAGCCTGGGGCAGGTTGCTTCGCAGACCATGGAGAGCATGAATACGATTAATAGCGTTATTAATATCCCTGTGCTGCGTCCGCTTGTGGCAATGGATAAGGAAGAGATCATGGCGGTTTCACGGCAGATTGAGACGTATGAAACATCCATCCTTCCATATGAAGATTGCTGTACAGTATTTGTGCCGAAATCGCCGGTAACGAAACCAAAGCCGGAGATAGCAGAGAAATTTGAGCAGGCACTGGATGTAGAGCGCCTGGTGGAAGAAGCGGTTAATGCGGTAGAGAGCATCTGGATTGATCCGGTTACGGAAGAAGAGCATCAAGCCTTCTTTTAATGGCGGAAGCAGGAGGTAGGAAGTAAGAGATTAGACTTTAAGGTGAAAAAACCCGTGCAATTGCCGCACGGGTTTTTCTTATGTACGTTGTTGTGCCGAAATGAAAGAGGATTTTGGCTCTTGGAGCGGCTTGCCATTCAAGGTCAACAGAGTGCGAATCGTTTTATTATAGAAAAACCTTTTTCTGTATTCAAAAAGTCGGAATGGTTTAGCCACAAATCATTCACATTTCTACGTTTTTGAAAGAGAATATAGGGGATTCTCCCCATAGGCCTCGCTTCTTTTTGCGGACTATACTATTTTATGTAAAAACATACAGGTCCGTAAACTTAGAAAAAAAGAGGGAGGTTGCATGCATTATGACAGAAGTCGTTTTTCTAAGTAGGATTCAGTTTGCAGTCACGGTCTTCTATCATTTTTTATTCGTTCCGCTTACCATTGGTCTGGTAATCCTGGTGGCGTACATGGAAACCCAGTATGCTCGCACGCGGCAGCTAATGTATCGACAGATGGCAGATTTCTGGGGGAAACTTTTTTCCATTAACTTTGTGCTTGGGGTTGTCACCGGGATTACAATGGAATTTCAGTTCGGTACCAACTGGTCGGAGTATTCCAAGTACATGGGCGATATTTTTGGATCGCCGCTGGCAATTGAAGCGCTTGTTGCGTTTTTCTTAGAATCGACGTTTATGGGGATGTGGCTGTTTGGCCGCGATAAAATTTCCCCGAAAATGCGTGCCTTTGCCATCTGGATGGTGGCGCTCGGGACCAACATCTCCGCGCTGTGGATTATCACGGCCAATGGCTTCATGCAGCATCCGGTCGGCTATGTCGTCCGCAACGGTCGCGCGGAGCTGAATAGTTTCTATGAACTGGTGACCAATTCATACGCCTGGTATATGTTTTTTCATACGGTTATCGCCAGTTACATCGTCGGCTCGTTCTTCGTCATGGGGATCAGTGCTTATCATTTGATTCGCAAACAAAATGTAGCCTTCTTTGAGAAATCCTTTAATATTGCGCTGGCGCTGGGTCTGTTTGCAGCAACGGCAACCCCGTTCATCGGCCATCAGCACGGGGTAAATACAGCCCAGGTGCAGCCGGCGAAAGCGGCCGCCATGGAAGCGATATGGGAAACGCAGGAAAAAATGCCGTTCCACATTATTTCGATTCCAGATGCAAAAAATGAACGCAACATCGAAGCCCTCTCGATTCCGTATATGGGTAGCTTCTTTTATACCAACAATCCGAACGGTAAAGTCATTGGCTTAAAAGACATTCCGATCGATGAGCGCCCGAACGTCAATATTGTCTACTATAGCTTCCGAACGATGGTGGCGCTTGGGGTGTATTTTCTGGCCCTTGTCTGGTACGGTTTCTACCTTGTACGGAAAAGAAAGCTCGTTTCGTCCCCACGCTACCTGAAAGCGGTGCTCTACAGCATGCTTCTTCCATATTTAGCTATGAATCTGGGCTGGACGGTGGCCGAAGCCGGACGGCAGCCATGGGTCGTGTATGGCCTGATGAAAACAACAGAAGCGGTGTCGCCGATTTCGTCCTCACAAATCATCTTCTCACTTACGGGTCTCGTGCTGTTCTACACGATTTTAATTATCGCCGACGTTATGTTGCTGGTGAAATACGCCAAGGCAGGCCCAAACACCGAGGGGGCAGTGAAGGAGGGTTTGGAGCATGTCTCATGATACGTTAATCACCATCTGGTTCGGGTTATGGGGTCTCATCTGGACGGTCTATTTCGTTCTTGATGCGTATGCGCTGGGAACGGGAATCGTGTTTCCGTTCCTGGCGAAAAATGAGAAAGAACAGCGCCAGCTTCAGGAGGCAATCGGGCCGTTCTGGGGCGGCAACGAAGTGTGGCTAATTACTGCGGGCGGCGCGACGTTTGCCGCGTTCCCGGTAACGTACGCGCTCATGTTCAGTTACTTGTACACGCCGTTGATGCTCATTTTGTTCGCTTTGTTTTTCCGGGCGACCGGCCTTGAGTTTATGCACAAGATAGACAATGCCCGCTGGAAATCCTTCTGGAAATGGAGCTTTTTTACAAGCAGTTTCGCGATTGCGCTGCTGTTTGGCGTAATGTTTGCTAACCTGTTCTATGGTTTGGAAATTGATCAAGCGGGCTACCACGGCACATTGCTGTCACTCTTGCACCCGTATGGTCTATTGGGCGGTATCCTGTTCGTTTCCCTGTTTACGCTGTCCGGCTGTGTGTGGATCGCGGTAAAAACGAAAGGAGCAATTCGTACGCGTGCACTGAAATGGGCACAGAAAGTCTGGTTTGTTTCTGTGCCGGTGCTTGCGATATTTATGGTCGCCACTAACAACCGCACGCCGCTGTTTGAAAAGTTCGCGCAGTATTCGGCGCTGTGGCTGCTGCCGGTGCTTGCGCTGCTGTTTCTGCTGGCTGTTATTACATTTCTGCGTAAGGGTCACTCAGGTCTTGCCTTCGGCGGGGTATCAGTGTCAATTGTGCTGGTAATGGCCAGCGGGTTTGCTGGCATGTTCCCGAATATGCTGCCGTCCCGGCTTGAACCGGCGTGGAGCGTGACGATGTTTGAGGCGGCAGGCAGCCAGCTGAACCTA
The DNA here is from genome assembly GCF_007991215.1 of Aneurinibacillus danicus. Taxonomy (GTDB): domain Bacteria; phylum Bacillota; class Bacilli; order Aneurinibacillales; family Aneurinibacillaceae; genus Aneurinibacillus; species Aneurinibacillus danicus. Next base: position 3,562 of record NZ_BJXX01000024.1, on the reverse strand, counting down.
TCCATTATGCTCGGTGTGGCGCTGGTAATGGTACCGATCGTCATTATGTATCAGTTATGGTTGTACCGCATTTTCCGCGAGAAAATCTCGCCGGATAACGCCAAAGGTTATCATTAATATACCTATACCTGCTGATCTTATGGGTTAGCAGGTATTTTTTTAATTTTACTTAGAAGATAGGGGAAGTCCCCTATACTTTGCGACAGTTTTTCACCCTAAAATGAACGTGTAAACGCTTTTAAAACAGTATTTAAAATTCATTTTATACGCAAGGCGGCAGACGATGTACGCAAAGCACCGCCGCTGTTTCCAAGGGTAGTGCAAAATGAAGAAATAAAGCACAAGCTACAGAAGGGGAGTGCGCCTTTTATTCTGGATGTGCGGGAAGAGGTTGAATATATGCTTGGGCATATTCCGGGTGCTATAAGCGTGCCATTAAGTGAGTTTGAGCGGCATTTGGTTGAGCTTCAAAGAGAACAGACATACTATGTGATTTGCCGCACAGGCAATCGCAGCAATGCTGCCTGCCTTTACATGCAGGTAAAGGGATTTACAGATGTATATAATGTTATCCCGGGTATGTCTGAGTGGGATGGGGATATAGAAGAGTAACTAAAGGAGGAAAAGAAGATGGGAGCAGAAAACATTAGCGCGCAAGAACTTAATCGTCTTATTGTAGAAGGAGCGCCGTTGTTCATTCTTGATACACGAAACGAATCAGATTTTCAAGATTGGAAAATTGAGGGGGGAGATATTGCTTATTTAAACGTACCGTATTTCGAACTGCTCGATGGGGTGGCTTCTATTCTAGACCGCCTGCCGGAAGATCGCAAACTCATCGTTGTTTGTGCAAAAGAAGGATCATCGAAGCTTGTTGCCGAACATATTCATAAAGAGGGACGGGCGGTCTCCTATTTACAGGGGGGCATGAAGTCATGGAGTGAATATCTATATCCCGTGTTGGTGCATCAGGATGACGAGTTGACTGTATACCAGTTTATTCGGGTTGGAAAAGGCTGCCTATCGTATCTGTTAATCTCCGGTAAAGAAGCGCTTGTCATCGACCCGTCACGTTTTACAGAGGTATACGAACAGGCAGCAGCCAGGGAAGGAGTAGCCATTACCCACATCGTGGACTCGCACTTGCATGCGGACCATATTTCCGGCGGCCATGAACTGGCCCAGAAGACAGGTGCGCATTATTACTTGATGCGTAGTGAGGGGGCGACTTTCCATTTTGATGCGCTCGAAGAGCATGATCACATTTCTTTTGCGAATGTACACTTGGAAGTGCTCGCAATCAAAACACCGGGCCATACGCCAGGAAGTGTATCCTTCCTTGTTAATCAGCGCTTTTTATTCTCAGGCGACACCGTATTTGTCAGCGGATTAGGCCGTCCCGACCTTGGCGGCAAAGCCCGGGAATGGGCGCTTGATCTTTACCATACTGTATATGAAAAGCTGGCTGGACTGGCAGATGACATAGTGGTCCTGCCATCACACTATGCTGATTTCGAAACGGAGAAAAATGAGCAGGGCTATATCGGTACAACGCTCGGCCATATCCGTGCAATGAATGAAATTATGAGAGAAAAAACGGTTCATGAGTTTGTTGATACGGTGGCCCAATCTGCATCCACACAGCCCCCACCGAACTTCGAAGACATTATCGCCATTAATCGCGGTGTGAGAGCAGCAAGCCCGGAAGAAGTACAGGAACTTGAAATCGGGCCAAACCGCTGCGCCGCTCACCATACCTAATTGATCATAAGGGGACGGCTCGTATTCGGATACCGTCCCTGTTTCCCGTTATGCAGCAGAAAGGGTTGATCGCGATGCAACAATCTTATTTAAGGCAGATTTATGAGCACATTCAGGATGGCATCATCATTATGGATCATGAGCGTATCATTCTTGAGATGAATCCGTCGTCCCAGCGAATGACCGGCTGGCGGATTGGAGACAAGGTACCCTATTGTTCCTATTGTCAGACTCGTCAGTTAGCTCCTAGCGAAAACCGTTGCTATTTAATTTCACGGGAAGAAGTGCCGTATTTTTTATCGGAAATGCCGACGTACCAAGGAGAGACGCTTGATGTTGAGATGAGTACTGCGCTTATATATCAGGATGAAGAAAGCGAGAGACGCCATTATCTGCTTGTGTTACGCGATCAACGGCTGAAAAAAAAGGAAGAGGAGGCTCGTATCTCAAAGCTCATTATTCAAAAGCTTATTGAAGCCCAGGAAAGTGAGCATAAGCGCCTGGCACAGGAACTGCATGACGGAGTTGGACAGTCGCTATACAGTATCTCTGTCGCGCTGCAGGCAATCGAGATGCATGTAAAAGACCAAAAGCTTCATAACTATATTGAAGAAGTGCGCCGGGAACTTGAAAAGGCAATGCATGATGTAAAATCATATTCTCACCAGCTGCGGCCGCAAAGTCTTGACCAGTTGGGGCTTGTGCCGACAGTGCGGGCGCTTTTGGAATCGTTAAAGCGCAACCTTCCCGGTATAAACTTTATGTTTGAAACAAATGTAGAGAGACGATTTCTCTCCGTTGTTGAAATTAACCTATACCGGGTTATCCAGGAAGCTCTCCACAATATTTTAAAATATGCAAACGCCAGCAGCGTAACGGTTTGCCTGGAAGAAGGCCACGGTGAGCTACGTCTTTTCATTCATGATAATGGCAGCGGATTTGATATAGGACAGGTAGAAGAGGGTCTCGGGTTAAAACATATGGAGGAGAGGATCCACCAAATTAGCGGGACGTTTTCTCTGTATTCAAAGCCGAAACAGGGAACAATCATCCGGGTTTCGGTGCCTGTTCCGGAGGTGGAAAGTGATGATCAAGGTCATGGTAGTTGATGACCACGCACTTATTCGCAAGGGTATTATTTTGTTATTAAAAATGAACCAGGAAATTGAAATTGTTGGGGAAGCCGGTGACGGGGAAGAGGCGATTCTTCTAGCTTTAAAGGAAAAGCCTGATGTTATTCTAATGGATTTATCGATGCCGAACGGAGTTGATGGATTTGCGGCGGCGATGAACATCCGGCGCCAGTTACCAGCATGTAAAATCATTCTGCTGACAATGCATGACGAAGAAATCTATGTACAAAAAGCGATTGAAGTTGGTGCGCATGGATATATTTTAAAGAAGAGCCAAGGCGGGGAACTGAATGAGGCGATCCTGACAGTGCTGCGGGGTGAGCGTTTTTACCGCACTGGTATTCCGCAAGAACAGTTGCAGAAAATGTTTGATAAAAAGGGGAAAAAATCATCCATACTCACCATGCGTGAACAAGAAATTGTGCGCCTCACCATTCTTGGTTTTACGAATGTGCAGATCGCAGAAAAGCTGTTTATCAGCTCTAAAACGGTGGAAAATCATAAAGCAAACATTATGCAAAAACTTGAATTGAAAAGCAAACATGAGCTAATTCGCTATGGCATCCAGAATCATTATTTGGATTTAACTGTGTAAATTTATAGAAAACCACCATGGCCTCTCAGCCGCAATCCCGACATGAAAATCGTGAGAAGGGCGGCTGACTTTT
>NZ_BJXX01000023.1 GCF_007991215.1 Aneurinibacillus danicus | reverse complement strand
TTCCTCTTCCCCTTCCTTCTTTTCTCATCATTTTCATAGAAAAAGAGCGGCGCAGGCCGCTCTTTTTTCGTCTTTCCGTATTATTTTGACCGCTGCTCAAGCCAATCGCCGACAGTCGGGTACGTCTTGTTAATCGCCTGGCGGCCGAAACATACCGACACGTGTCCGGTCGGCATTTCCACATAGGTTTTATCCTTGCTGGAGATGACCGGCATCAATGCTTCTACCTGGTGTGGAATCGCAATATGATCGCGCTCGGCAGCGATATTCAGCACATTTGCTTTAATATTGCTTAAATCAACCTGGCGGCCGCGGATATATAGCTCACCCTTAAGCAGCTTGTTATGCTGGTAGAACTCACGAATCCACTGGCGGAACGCTTCACCGGGGAACGGAATGCCGTCGTTGACCCATTTCTGCATAAGCTGCCAGCCATTCACGAAGTTGGTGTTTTCCGCCCGCTCCACAAGATTGACATACGGACCGTAGAAGTTGACGATCGGTTTGAGCATCTTGTTTCCGAAATCGATCATCTCCGGTGGAATGACACCCATCGTATCCACCATTTTATCCAAATTGAAATATTTTTCATTGAGCCAGTTCGTAAACAGGCCGGCATCAGCAAAATCAAACGGACTCGTCATGAAGATAATGTTGCGGATTGGAAGCTGCGGATGCAGCGAGGCGAAGATGGCTGTCATCGTACCGCCCATGCAGTAGCCGAGCAAAGAGATTTCGTCAGCTCCCGAGGCTTTCAGCACTTTACGTACTGCGCGCGGGATGTAATCCATAATGTAGTCGTCCAGCTTCATGTTGCGATCTTCGAGTGCGGGCGTACCCCAATCAAGCAGGTATACATCAAACCCGCGATTGACCAGATATTCGATAAGACTGTTGCCCGGAGACAGATCCAGAATATATGGTTTGTTAATTAACGCGTATATCATCAGAAGCGGCACGCGGTGTTTCTTCGGCAGGGACGGCTGGTAACGGTACAGCTTTGTTTTATTTTTCGTCCAGATTGTTTCTTTCGGTGTTAGACCGACCTGCGGTTCGGCTTCGGTTGTTAATATTTCCGCCGCTTTCTTAAACCGGCGGTAGGTGCGCTGTACCTCCTGGGGCAGGGCATCCAATGCGTCTTCCCAACTTTTCGTTACCGGAGCTGACATGGTTTATCTCCTCCAACCTATAGGTATTCTCTCTATAAAAACTATACCAAAATGATTCAGATAAGACGAAATATTTCGCAACTTAATTTATTGCTATGTATTTACATGTAAAGACCGCCGTTGATGTTTAGCTGCTGGCCTGTGATATATTCGCCGTCCCGGCAAAGATAGAGAACGCCGCGCGCGATTTCTTCCGGCATTCCGAAACGGCGCGCCGGAATTTTAGCCACAATCTGCGCGCGAATCTCATCCGGAATCGCTTGTACCATCTCCGTATCGATAAATCCGGGGCAGATTGCGTTTACGGTTGTGCCTGATTTAGCCAGCTCAAGTGCAAGTGATTTGGTGAAGCCGATCATGCCAGCTTTTGCCGCGGAATAGTTTGTTTGTCCGAATCCGCCGGCCTGACCGATAATGGAGGAGATGTTGATAATGCGGCCCGCATCCGATTCTTGAATATGGGAAAGTGCAGCTGTTGTCATATTGTAGACGCTGTTTAAGTTGACTTGAATGACTTGATTCCAATCATCTTCGGTGATTTTGCGGAAAGTGCGATCACGGGTAATCCCGGCATTGTTTACCAGAATATCGAGTTTGCCGTATTTGTTGATCGTTTCTTCGACAAGAACACGCGCTTGCGCAGCATCGGAAACATCGGCTTGCGCAGCAAACGCTTCGCCGCCGGCCTGCTCGATTTCCTGAACTACCGCATCTGCAGCTTCGTTATTGCTGTTGTAATTAATGACGACTTTTACGCCGTTTGCGGCCAGTTCTTTGGCAATTGCCGCGCCGATTCCGCGGGACCCGCCCGTTACAATCGCTACTCTACCGTTTAATTTCACCATAAACAATAACACCCCTTAGCTGACGTCAAATTTTATAAAAGAAAATGATGAATTCAGAACATGCACATAAATCTCTTCCAAATGAAACGAACAAATGAGTTTATGCCTCTTTTTTCCCTGTGTCTTTTGCTTGCTTGTCTTCTTTTGTCACTGCCACTTCTTTTACGGAAACTTCTTTTGTCTCCGTTTGCTTTTGCAGCAGTTCTATTACTTGATCAAGCTTTTTGTCGAGACTTTTCATGTCGGTTTTCAACTGGCTGACTTCCTGGCCGACATTCAGGCTGCTGATTTGGTGCGATAAATCTTCTTCGATCATTTCTTCTAAGTTATCAACTTTAGCTTCGAGGTTGACAATTAAGGAAGCCAGATTGGAAAGATCGGCGCGGGAAGGCATGTTCGCCTGGGCCAGGTAATTTTCTGTCGATTTTTTCACCATATCCTGGTACTGCAAATACATATTCAGGAACTGGCCCATCCACTCCGAGAAATCCTCTTTCCTCATTGATTCATCAAATACCTTGCTCCATTGGGATTCTGTCTTGTCATACAAATCTTTCCACATCGCAAACGGATCAAACGGGTTCTGTTTGCTCACTGGTTCATCTCCTCTCCGGTTTTTTCACCTTACCATATATATGAGCAGCGGTGAAAATTATGTTGAAAAAGGTATTTCATGTAAAAGTATAGTAAACCAAACTTTGAAACTCAAATAAAAAGATTCGATAAATTACGGCATTTTTTTTAAGTTTTTGTTAACATCTTGTGAATGTCCATAGACAGAAAACGACCATGGCATCTCAGCGCAACTCCGACATGAAAATCACCATGGCGTCTCGGCTGCAACCCCGACATGAAAATGATGGGAAAGAGGCTGACTTTTGTGGTACGAAGGAAAGAAGAGAAAAGAACGAGACAATGATTTCAATGAGAAAAAAGGCGAACGCCTTTTTCTTCCTTAGATCTCATTTCCTCTTTCTCTCCTTCTTTTCTCACGATTTTCACAGAAAAAAGCGGTAGTTTCTAAGATTTAGAAAAAAAGTTTTCGGGAAATGTTTGACAAAAAAACTCCATAGGTGTAAATTACATATAAGAGATATTTACAGATTTGTAGGTGATGCACATGTCTGCGAGTGATGAGAAATCTCGCCCTGACACACAGGCAAAAGAGGATAAGACAATTGGTGGTGCGCCGAAAAATTTAATGGTACCGTTTCTGCTGTTGAGTTTACGCGGATGGAATGTTCACGGGTATGAGTTGATTCAGCAGTTGATTAAATTTGGATTTCCTTCTATTGATCAGGGGAATGTATACAGAACACTGCGGCAGTTGGAGAAGGATAATATGGTTAAATCAGAGTGGGATACTTCAGCCGGCGGTCCGGCAAAGCGAATCTATTCGCTAACGGACGCAGGTGAACAGTATTTGAATTCATGGGCTGCATCCCTTGAGCAATATCAATCCATGCTGGACCGATTCTTTACGATGTATACAGGATTCTTTATGCCGGGTTCAGTTAATAAACCGGCGGCAGATACAGAGGAGAAAGACAAGAAATAGTTTTGTGGCGGTACTGCAGCAAGCTGCACTTACCATATATGTTTTTCTTTTATTCAAGTTCTTAAGGAGGAATTAAACAATGGCGATTAACAAGAAGACGGAGAAAGATCCGGTGATGGTGCAGGCGCAAGCTCAGGAGAATGCGAACGTAAATATGATCGATGCCATATGGGATGGCTGGATGAACGGCGTGAAATTGATGTACGCTTACCAGCGAGAGATGGAAAACCTAACGCTGCAGACGCTTGAGCGCCAGAAAGAAATCTGGACCAAGACAACAGAAAATATGGACAAAATGGAAGAGGAAATGAAAAAGTTCCTCGAAGACGTGAAAGTCAACTATCAAAATAACGTGAAAAATATCAGCGGTGAGCAGATGGGCAAGACGTTCGAAGAATGGACACAACGCCTTGAGGAAATCGCAAACCGCATCCAGCAGCTTACATGGACACCGGGCAAAGCTAACCTGAATATAGTGAACAAATCCCAGGAGCAACTAGAGACTTCCTTAAAGAACTTAATCGCCCAGCAGCAAAGAACGCGTGAGGAAGTGCAGACATTAATGGATAACTTCCTCCAGCAGGTAAAAATAACGCAAAAGGGATTGCTTGACTCTGTTGAAGCCAACAAGAATAATACAATGAGCCTGTTCAAATAATATCTTCCCCCCCTATAGCCGGGGGGGTTTTCCTTGCTTTTTTTGTCGAAAAATGTCAAAGTCATAAGAAATAAAGAGAAAGAGGAAAAGAAGATGAATATATACGAAAAAGCTAAGCATGTAGTGGAACGCTCTTATGCTGATATTAATATTGGAGATATAGCGGAAATAGTGAAAACTATTACAGATGAAGATATCGTTGCATTCGCCCGATTGACCGGTGATGTTAATCCTATTCATCTTGATGAAGAATTTGCCAAGCAGACGTTTTTCAAAGGGAGAATTGCGCACGGCATGCTGACGGCGAGCTTTATTTCTACTGTGCTGGGCACGCAACTGCCGGGAACGAACACAATTTATTTATCGCAGAATTTGAAGTTCAAAGCACCGGTTAAAATCGGTGATACAATTACTGTGGTTGCTGAAGTGATTGAAAAGCGGGACGATAAAAAATTAATCAAGCTGCGCACCAATCTCGTAAATCAGGATGGGAAAGTGGTTGTCGAGGGTGAAGCAATGGTAATGAAAATGGAGTAGCGCCGGCTACTCCATTTTTGCTGCGTTCATTTTATTAGTTTGTAAATCGATCAGAATGATTGTGATATAAGGAGTATCCGATTTGACAAATTCAAAAACGAAAAAGTAGAGGAGAAGGAAAAAAATCATATTTGTCGAACTGAATCATATAGGACTTGGGATATGTTAGTTAGGAGAAAGGAATGTACACAATGAAGAATTGGTCCGTAAAAAGAAAACTGTTCTCCGTATTGTTTGTGGTCGTATGTGGGTTTACGCTGCTTCTTCTGCTCAATGAATGGTCAAAAAGCCAATTGTTGGATGCTTCAGCGGAAAAGGATCTCGCCAGTCAGAAAATCAGAATGACGCATACGATCGTACTGGCGATGGCGGATGCGCAGCGCAGTGCTTCGGAGACACTGCTGGCCCCTGATAAGACAAAAGCGGACGAGGTGCTAAAACAAGTAGAGAAAGCGCACCAGACGCTCGCACAAATGCAGAAAGAGGCGAAAAGCCCGGAAGAGCAAAAAATATTAAAAGAAGCACTCTCGCTAACAGAAACATATAAAAGCTTTTTTAGCGGGGTCTATCAAATCGAAGAAAGCCTCGGAAAAGTAGGAGAAACCAAAAATAAACCTGCTTACCAGATTCTTCTTGAACAGATCGAGAAAGAGATTGTCCAGACAGAGAATCAGACAGCACTTAAGTCGCTGCTTACGGCGAAAAGCTTAGAAAGCGAGTACCTATACCATCAGGGAAAGAAGAACACGGAACAGATGAAACAGGTACTGGCGCAGATAAAGCAAGCGGTACCGCAACTTGCTCCTTCTATAGATAAGTATGGTCAAGCGTATGAGAAGCTCGTCTATGCAATCGAAAACGAGAAAGTCATGATTGCGATGTACCATGACGCTGCCAATAAAATGAATCCGCTCGCCGCTTCCATTCAGAAAGCAGCGGAAGCGAAATATAAAGCCGCAGAAAATAAAGAGCAGGCGGCGATTGCGGCAATGAAGTGGATACCGCCGGTGGTGACCGGACTGATTCTGGTTCTTACCGTTCTGTTTATGCTTTATATTAATCGAGGGATCCAACGCTCCATTCAATTGCTGCTGCAAATTGCCGACCGGTTGAAACAAGGAGATTTGCGCGGCGAAAGCCGGGAGTATTCAAGCGACGAGCTGGGGCGTCTGGCTCAAGCGTTTGATGAAGTACGCCAGTCGCTGCGCCGTATCATTGAATCGTTGAATCGGGATGCACAGGTTGTGAACCAGTCATCTACCAATTTAACAACGGTTTTTCATCATTTCTCATCACAAAGTCAGGAAACGGCAAGCGGCATTGATTCCATTGCACATCATGCCGCAGAGCAAAAAGATATTAGCCGCCAGTTTGCTTCGCTGATGCAGGAATGGGAGCAGGATATGGAGGAAATCACCCTGCAAACCGAGCGAACGGACGAGAAAGTCAAAGAGCAGGGGAACATTACGGAGCGGGGCGTGAAAGCGTTGAGCAATCTGGCTCAAGCGACGGATATGAGCTACGAATTGTTTAGAAGAATCGAAGAAGTCGTAGAGGAGTTGGCTACTAAGTCGCAAAATATCGAGAAAATCACCGGTGTTATTAGCGGTATCGCCGAACAGACCAATCTGCTGGCATTGAACGCTTCCATCGAAGCAGCACGGGCGGGCGAAGCAGGCAAAGGATTCAGCGTTGTGGCGGACGAGGTGCGCAAATTAGCGGAACAATCACAGCATTCTGCACATGAAATCCAGCAGTTTATTGAGGAAATGAAGAAACAGGTGGCGGATGCGGTTCGCTCGGTGCAGGCGGCTGAAGGCCAGTTTGCACAGCAGAAGAAGGAACAGATTAACACGCGGCAGGTGTTCGACGCAACGCAGGCAGGCATGCGGTTGATCGAAGAATTTACGGAAACGACAGGAATGCTGGTGAAGAAAATGAACACACAAAAAACCCAGCTGGTAAACTATATTCAAAACATAAGCATATCTTCACAGGAGATGGCTGAGTCCACGGCACAGCTGGCCAGTGCAAGTGAGCAGCAGGCGCTGGTTCTGCAGGAAATCTCGAATAGCGCAGATGAGCTCCGAGGCCTGGCTCATTCGATTGTCCGTCAGGGTGAGAAATTTGCACTGTAGCAACAGGAGGATGTAAAAATGCGTGAATACGTCGGAGTTTGTGTGGAGTGCGGAGCAGAAGTGTATTGTCATGACGGATTTATTGGAGGAATTGTATTAGAGAAGGGAAAGCTAATTTGTTTTCCCTGTTCCGAAGCAAAGGAAAAAAAGGAGACGAACGACGAAATAGAAGAATAAGAAAATACCCCGGACGCCTAATTCGGGGCTTCTCTTATTTATTCCATCAGGATTTTTCTTTGGCTTCAGCGATCATCCGGGTAATCTCATATACACTCGGAAATTCCCATTCGCTCCATTCATTTTTATCCATTGTTCTTTTCTCCTTTCTTGCAGTTTGTAATATATCAACGTATACTCAATGAGTGAACCGTAGGAAGATAGCGGTAGTAACTTTTTTCATGTAAGTGTAATTTTCACTTATTCTCTATTATTTTACCCAAAATGATCGATTTTATTCCCTGTTTTATAAATTCACGGGGGCGTATTTGGAAAGGGGAGCGAGCAATGAATAAGGATAAGCTGGCTCACGAAATTGTGGAAGCGGGACGTCGCATATACCAGAGTGGATTCGTCGCTGCCAACGACGGAAATATTAGCGTGCGAATTGATACAGAGCATGTGCTGATTACACCAAGCGGTGTCAGCAAAGGATTTATGGAAGCGGATGCGCTTCTGCTGGTCAATCTGACTTCGGGGGAAACGATAGAGGGACAGGGGCGCCCATCCACTGAGAGTGCCATGCATTTTGATATTTATCGACATCGGCCTGATGTGCAGGCGATCGTGCACGCTCACCCGCCGACAGCGACCGGGTTTGCGGTGGCGGGAATCCCGCTTGATGAGCTTGCGCTGCCTGAGCTTATCGTTACGATGGGTACGATTCCTCTTGCGCCGTATGCCACTCCCGGCACGGAAGCACTGCCTGAGACGCTGCGGCCTTTCTATAAAGAGCACGATGCCATCCTGCTGGCCAACCATGGCGCCGTCACAATGGGACAGAGCTTGACGGAGGCGCTGTTCAAGATGGAATCGGTTGAGATGTGCGCTAAAATTTTGTTTACTGCACGTATGCTTGGACGTGTACAGGAGCTGTCTGACGAACAGGTGGACAGGCTGGTGGATGCCCGTTCTTTCTACGGGCTAAAAGGGGCCCACCCGGGCAAGAAGATTATTGAACAACGCCGCAACAAGGAGGAAAAATCATGACGAAAACATATGAACCTCTCCAGTCTGTGCGCTGGGAAAACGACGAACTTATTTTGCTTGATCAAACCAAACTGCCGGAGCAAACTGAATTTCTTACCTTGTCTGATGTAAAACAGGTATGGGAGGCAATCGAGCGACTGAAAGTACGAGGCGCGCCGGCGATTGGCATTACCGCCGCCTATGGCGTATATGTGGCTGTGCGCAGCTTCGCATCTGCGACAGTGGATGAACTGCTTTCAGAAGTGAAAAAACAGGCGGATTACCTTGCCACTTCGCGGCCGACAGCCGTTAATCTGTTCTGGGCGTTGAACCGAATGGTGCGCAGAGCGGAAGAGTCCGCTGCAGCGGGGCAGTCTCCGGCTCAAATCAAGCAGGCATTGCTAAAAGAAGCGCAGGAGATACAGGCGGAAGACGAAAGGGTCTGCCGTGCGATTGGGGAGCATGCGTTGACACTGTTTTCGGACGGAATGGGAGTACTGACACATTGCAATGCCGGTGGACTTGCCACCGCCAAGTACGGAACGGCGACAGCTCCGATGTATCTCGCGCATGAAAAGGGATGGAATATTAAAGTGTTTGCCGATGAAACCCGCCCGGTGCTTCAAGGAGCGCGCTTGACCGCGTATGAGCTGCAGCAGGCAGGCATCGATGTCACGCTCATCTGTGACAATATGGCGGCGAAAGTCATGTCGAACGGCTGGGTGCAGGCAGTTATCGTCGGTACGGACCGTGTGGCGGCAAACGGCGACGTTGCCAATAAGATTGGCACGTACGGTCTGGCCGTGCTGGCACGGGCGCATAATATTCCGTTCTACGTCGCAGCTCCGCTGTCTTCAATTGATCTTACGACACCAACCGGTAAAGAAATCCCAATCGAAGAGCGCGAAGCGGAGGAGGTTACCCGGGGGTTCGGCCGTCAGGTGGCACCGAACGATATCAAGGTGTACAATCCGGCTTTTGATGTGACCCCGAACGAGTACGTAACAGCCATTATTACGGAAAAAGGCATTGTGCGCGCGCCGTATAGGGAGAATCTGCAGGCGTTATTTGAGAAATAAACGGCAGGAACCGTGTAGAAACTTCTATGCGGTTCTTTTTTGTTGACATTTCGTTGATATCATCGGCTGGAATACGTGGAAAAGTATAGGTGCTGATATATAATGTAAATAGATGACAGATACAGGAGACTAATATGATTCATTTGATTATACTGAAAACCATATAGGCCCGGGTATATGGTTTGCGAAAAACAAAAAGAAATATTGCGTAAAGCAAGATATAAATTTCATATGTTATATTATCTGACTCAAAATAAACAATACATTGCTCTTTATATTATAATGCAAAAAAGTTGACGTATAGGGGGATGGAAAGATGAAAACAGAACCATTGCCTGGGTGGGCCGCTGCCTATGTTGCCATCCTCAGCTTCATTATCCTGTATGTGCTGAAAGTGATGACGGGACTGAAGGGGACACCGGGGGAAGAGATTACCGGACTGGATTTGAGCGAGCACGGAGCATACGGATATCCAGAGCATCTGGAATCGGCAGAAAATCCGGCGTTTGCGGTAGAAAAAACCGATATGAAAGTTGTCTCGAGGTAACGCTATGAGTACGTTGGAAGATGTAAAGCGCAGTGTGGAAGAAGAGGCTGTCAAATTGGCAGGTTCTTCTCTTCCTGTCTTTGAGAAGTACCGGATGCTGAATCTTCTGCACGACAGATTATGCCGCGAAGCGGTGCAGCGTGCGGAAGAGTGGATGGTAGCCCAGGGCTTCGGAGCTCCCCGGGAGCCGTACTGCTGGTTTGAACTCGGCAGCGGAGGGCGTGGAGAGCGAACCATCGGCAATGACCAAGATCACGGATTGATGTACGGTGATATGGACGTTACGCAGCCTGAATTAATGCATACTTCTTCGCATCAGGAATATTTCGCTTTGTTCAGTCAGCGCATCTCCTACGAATTAGAACAGGCGGGATATCCGCTTTGCTCAGGAAACGTAATGGCATCTAACAGGCGCTGGCGTCACGATATGGCAGAGTGGCAGCAGACCATCCTTTCCTGGATAGAAAGCCAAGGCATTGATGAGATACGGTATCTGCTCATGCTTTCGGATATGCGTGCCATATATGGCGATCGTATGCTTTGTTACCGCTTGAAAGCCTGGATGCATCGACGCCTGTATGAAAACAAAAAGCTGCAGCATCGCTTCGCACAGCATTCTCTTTTGCATGACATTCCGCTCGGGCTGTTTCGCAATCTCCGCTACGAGCGGTGGGGTGAGCATGCAGGAGAGTATGATTTAAAGGAAGGCGGCTATTATCAACTGGTGAATACGGTTCGTATCCTGGCTATCGCCCATCATATCGAAGCCACAGAAACGAAGGAACGGTTAAGCGAGCTGTACCGCAGCGGTGTACTCTCCGTATCGGATTACGAACGATGGCTCGATGCGCTGGCCTGTATGCTGAATGTTCGATTGCAGCATCATGTCAGGCTCCATGAGGAAGGGAAGGCGCAGCATAACTATATAGATGCAAGAAATTGGGGGCGTGAGAGGCTGAAAGAGTGGAAAGATATACTAAGCTTCTTGAAGCGTCAGCAAAAACGATTGAGGCAGATAGTGTAGTAAGTAGTAAGTAGTAAGGCAAGAAAAATGAGAGAAGAAAGAAGGATTTTCACAGAAAACCACCATGGCATCTCAGCCGCACCCCCGACATGAAAATTGTGGGAAGGGCGGCTGACTTTTGTGGTATGAAGGAAAAGAGAGAAGAGAACGTGACAATGATTTCAATGGAGAAAAAGGCGAATGCCTTTTTCTTCCCTGGATCTCCTTTCCTCTTTCTCTCCTTCTTTCCTCACAATTTTCACAGAAAAAAGCACGGGTGTAATCCCGTGCTTTTTTCTGTGCTTATCTATAGTAGTTGGCAAACGCGATAATTCCTTCATCATCGTCGAGCACCAGCTCGAGGCTGGCCGCAAAAGGGTCGCGGTGAAGCTCGTGACGAAGCCAGAAGCGAATTGCTTCAATCATATTAGCTTGAATAAGCATCTGTGTGCGGCCGTTTTCCATGGCTGATGCGGAGAAGCCATAGTCTTCATCCCACATTAATTCAACGCTGACATCATGCGGACTGATTTGTTTTTTGTCCGCAATGTACAGGCATAGCGCGTTTACGATATCCTGTTCCGACAGCTTTAGTTTCTCCATATGTTCGCTTCCTGTTCTTTCTTCTTCGTTTTATAGGCCACATACAATTTGCGGATAACGGCGATTACCATAACGACAAACAGAACATTAATAAGCAAACCGAGAATGGCGCCAAGCGAACCCAGATTGCCGAGCAATCCGCCGAGCAGAAGTCCTGCCAGGCCGCCGAACAGTAAGCCTTTCATCAGGCCGCCGCTTTTGCTTTGAGTCGGTGCTGTGGTGCTCTTAGCCGGTGCTGTATTTTTAGCCGGGCTGTTTACGACCGAGTTCTGGTTGGAAATGTTAGAATTTTGGCCGCTTCCAGGCTGGAAGTTTTTCGTGCCGGAATTGTATGATTTTCTTCCTTTGGCGTCAGCGTGGTCGACATTCACGAAAGCCCCGGTACTAAATACGAGCGCGACAGCCATGAATAGCGTAAGAATTTTTTTCATAGGTTGTGTAAACCCCCCTCTGAAATCTTGATACATGTATTAGATACGGTCGCACTTCAGTTTGGTTTCAAAATTTTTGAGGAAAATATTCGTTCCAGCGGCGATCCACCAGATCGACGATATCTTCACGCGGCACAAGCTCGTCCGGATAAAACGGCTTCATACGCGCATCAATGACAATCGGACCTTCAAACTGCACTTTATTATGGCTGAGCTTCGTTTTGGCGTATACATCATGCGCCGGATCAAAGCGAGTAAATGTTGTCCAGAGGAATGACGTCTGATCGACAATGTCATCCGCGTCATCGACCAGGAATACGAGCGGCCAGTCAGCCAGCTGGGATTGTGCATGTTCGATCAATACGGAAGGAAGCTGCTCATCCTCCGCATAAGATTTGCCGGAGATAACCAGGCATCCGCCGCAATATGCTTTAAGTTTATCGATGCCCGGAAGCATATTGCCTGTGTATTCATACGCAAGCTCACGAATCGGCTCGCCGATGCCAAGCATAATCGCTTTGCTGCCATGGTTGAACTTACGACCCGTATAATCGAGTGTATCCATAGACGTATCATGTACAATCAGTAAATCGCGCTGCGGATTGAAGCGTGCGAGTATCGTCTCCAGGAATCGTGGGAAGTCCTGCAAATTGCAAGGCGTGTCCGTTAGCATCAAGAATTTGGTAAGCGTCAGCTGGCCTTCACCCATAATGCGGAATGCATGCGCCATCGCTTCGCGGTAGTAACTCTCCCGTACGATTGCGCCCGCCAGTGAATGGAATCCCGTTTCTCCGTACGTCCACAGGGCTTTTACACCAGGCATTACCACCGGGAACATCGGGGATAGGAGGCTCTGCAGGTAGTCGCCGATAAAATAATCTTCCTGCCGTGGCTTACCGACCACGGTGGCCGGATAAATCGCATCTTTGCGGCGGTACACCTGTTTGATGTTGAACACAGGGAAATCGTGCGTCCATGAATAATAGCCGTAGTGATCACCGAACGGTCCTTCCGGCTCGCGCACATGCGGCGGTACTTCACCGCAGAATGCAAATTCTGCCTGGGCAATGAGTTTATGTGCGTGGTTCTGCACTTGTGTTACATCCAGCTTATCGCCCATAAGAAACGAAGTGAATATTAATTCCGGCAGCATTTCCGGCAGCGGCGCAATGGCCGTGACAATCAATGCCGGAGGGCCTCCAAGAAATACGGTAACCGGAAGCGCCTGATTGCGCACTTCTGCCTCATGATGATGGAAGCCGCCGCCTTTATGAATCTGCCAGTGCATACCGGTTTTATTCTTTTCCTTTACCTGCATCCGGTACATGCCGAGATTATGTTCTTTTGTTTCCGGATGTTCCGTGTAGACCAGCGGCAGAGTGAAGAACGGGCCGCCGTCAAGTTGCCAGCCGGTCAGAACGGGAAGCTTATGCAAGTCCGCTTCTTCCCTGACTTCAAGCACCGGCGCTTTGCCGTTCCCGACAGTGCGTAGACCGGTTTTGGCCACGTCTAACAGCGGCGTGCGATATTTCCATATTGTTCCGATTTTCGGCGGCAGCAGTTTGTCCATTGCGCCGATAAGCTGCTTAACCAGATTTTCCGGACGGGGACCGAATGCCAGTTCTATGCGGCGCATTGTACCGAACAGATTCGTTATGACCGGAAAGGAACTTCCTTTCGGATTGGTAAATAAAAGCGCCGGGCCGCCCTCATCAATGACGCGCCGATGAATCTCCGGAAGTTCCAGGTTCGGATCAACCGGAGCGTCAATCTCTACAATATCATTTTCTTTTCGCAATGCTTCAATAAAAGTTCGCAAATTGCTGTGCATACAGTGCGGTCTCCTTGCTTCATAGTATTCTCCATTGATATTGTACATGGTTTACTTGACCAGTGCACAAAAAATCGTATTTTCTTAATATTTTTTCGGGTGAAAACCGCTAAATTATGTATGTTATGATAGAGGAAGAAAGAATTCATGGATAGAGAGAGGATGCTTATGGCATATAAATTAGCTGCAATTGACATAGACGGTACGTTATTGACTGATGATTATAAAATAACGGAGAAGAACAAGAACGCGCTAAAAGCCGCAGAAGAAGAAGGGGTGCAGATTGTCCTCTGTTCCGGGCGCGCTCCGTTTAGCGTGACACCGCTGCTTGAAGAGCTTGGTATCGCCGGTTATTTCATTTGCCATAACGGAGCCGTTACGTCCCATTCCAACACAAAAGAAATTTTGCATGAGGTGGGATTTACGATAGATTCGCTCAAGAATGTGCTGGATTACTGCCGGACGGAGAATATTCACACCGATTTCTGTACGGCATTCGATATGTACACGGAGAGCCTGGATAGGGAGGATGTGCGGGCGATGTACGCCAAATACCTGGCTCAACCGAAGCTTGTGGAAGATGCGCTCAGCATGAAAGATACGCTGGTTAAATTTACGCTGTTCGGCACGGACGCTCAGTTGAATAAAGCATACGACGAGCTGGCGGCGATGAATCTTCCTCTACGTATGATTCGCAGCGGCCCGTCGTATATTGATATCATAGACCAGACCACATCAAAAGGATCGGCCTTAAGCAATCTGGCGAAACATCTTGATATTCCTCTGAGCGATACGATCGCCATCGGGAATTATTATAACGACCTGGATATGATTACAATGGCGGGTATCGGCGTGGCGGTTGGAAATGCCCCCGGAGATGTTAAGGAGCAGGCGGATATGGTGGTTGCGTCCAATAACGAGAGCGGCGTAGCAGAAGCGCTTGAGCGGCTCGTATTAGGAAAGAAGCAGCAAGTCTAAGAGGATTAAGATAAAGTGAGAAGAGGGAGCAGGGCCAGAAGAGGAGACTGCCTCCCTTTTTTATTTTTTATATTGCACCTGTTTTTATGGTGGAAGAGAATATTTAAAGCTTGCAATTCTTAGACAAATACTATAGGTTGTTTTTATGAGAACAGACAGCTGGCACTGCTCACTCTGTTCTATATATGTATCAAGGAGATGAACGCCATGCGCGCAGAAGCAGTTAAGTCCAGTGAAACATTTATTGACCCGATTGAAAAACATTTTTATGATATTATTCATTTGATTGGAGAAGACCCGGAACGCGAGGGTTTGAAAGAGACACCGAAGCGCATCGCCAAGATGTACCGGGAAATTTTCAGCGGCCTGGATGAAGATCCGGCTGAGGTACTCGGGAAAACATTCCCGGCAGAAGGCGCGAACGACATTGTCATTGTGCAGGATATTCCGTTCTACAGTGTATGTGAACATCATTTTGTTCCTTTCTTCGGAAAGGCGCATATTGGATATATTCCAAATGGCCGGATTGTGGGCTTAAGCAAATTTGCCCGACTGGTTGAAATTCTGGCGCGTCGTCCGCAAGTGCAGGAGCGTATTACAAACCAGATTGTCGACGCGCTTGAACAGGTAATTCAGCCCGTTGGCGCGATTGCCGTCATCGAAGCCGAGCATATGTGCATGAGCATGCGCGGCGTAAAAAAGCCGGGCAGCAAAACAAGAACGATTGCCCGTCGCGGCATTTTCGCGAAAGACAACGGAGTACAGGAAGAACGTTTCTTCCGCCTCCTGGAAAAAGAATAGTCAAGATAAAAGAAGAGA
This sequence comes from Aneurinibacillus danicus, assembly GCF_007991215.1. Classification (GTDB taxonomy): domain Bacteria; phylum Bacillota; class Bacilli; order Aneurinibacillales; family Aneurinibacillaceae; genus Aneurinibacillus; species Aneurinibacillus danicus. The sequence goes on along the minus strand of NZ_BJXX01000023.1, from coordinate 28,194 downwards.
AGAGACGAGGCTATTGTCTCTTTTTTCTTTGCCGGGAAACCGGAATAAGGTATAATAGTCAGAAAAATAACCTTATACATAAAGTGTGGAGGCTAAGAAGAGATGGTTGCACAGCACGTGAAAACAGTATTCCAGGAAAAATATCGGGGAGTGGGCCGCATGCTGATCGCATGCCCGGACCGTCCGGGGATCGTGGCGGCGATATCTAGATTCTTATACGAGAACGGCGCCAATATCCTGCAGTCCGATCAGTATACCCAGGATCCGGAAGGCGGCATGTTTTTCATGCGGATTGAATTTTTTAAAGAAGGTCTTGAAGATAAAATTGACGATTTGTGTCAGGCATTTATTCCGATAGCGAATGAATTTGGAATAGACTGGAAAATTACCCGGGCGAGCCAGCCGAAGAAAATGGTTATCTTTGTATCGAAAGAGGATCATTGTCTTCAGGAACTCCTGTGGAACTGGCGCGCGGGTGATTTGAATGCGGAAATCACGATGGTAATTAGCAATCACGAGGATTCGCGCGAACTGGTAGAATCGCTCGGCATTCCGTTCCATTACCTGCCGGTAACGCCGGAAACGAAGCTTGAAGTTGAAAAAAGGCAGCGTGAATTGATGGAGGGCAATGTAGACTTTATCGTGTTGGCCCGCTATATGCAGATTCTGTCTCCGTATCTGGTTGAGCACTACCGGAACCGGGTGATTAATATTCATCACTCCTTCCTGCCGGCGTTTATCGGTGGTAAGCCGTATGATCAGGCACACAAGCGCGGCGTGAAGATTATCGGTGCCACCGCTCACTATGTGACGGAGGAACTGGACGCCGGTCCGATTATCGAACAGGATGTGAGCCGCGTTAGTCATCGTGACGACGTCAGCGACCTGAAAAAAGAGGGACGCCACATCGAACGTATTGTACTAGCCCGTGCCGTGAAATGGCACATCGAAGACCGCATCCTCGTTGACAAGAACAAGACTGTTGTATTTACGTAAACGCAAAATAATAGCAAAGCATAAAAAACGGCGCCTATTGGCTCCGTTTTTTCGGTTTGAAAAAGTCCGTGTCGCGGTGACCGCACCTCATCAAGAGGAGCCGAGAAGCGGACAGGTAACCAGCGGTTTGTAAATCGGACCTGACCGGGTAAGTGTCGACTGAAACAATACAATCGAATCCACACGCCAGGCGATAGAGCGAATCTGGATCAACTTCTCAACAGGTATCGTTTCACCTGTCATATCCGGATCTCGCCCCAGTGTGATATGCGGTGAATAGCTCCGCTCTTCTTTATAAAGCTGTGCCTGTACAAAACGATCTGTTAATGACTGCTGCAGCGCGTGCAGATTTTCGATCTGTCCGCCAATTCCCGCCCAGACGACGCGAGGACGCTTTATATTCGGAAACGCTCCAAGGTTTGTAAGCTGTATGGAGAAGGGGGAAACAGAAGCGGTCGCCTGTGCCATTTCCTTTTTTATGGCTTGGGTTTGTTCGGCGGAGCACTCCCCAAAGAAATGCAGGGTCAAATGCATTTGGGCCATTGTTTGCCATCTGCGGCACGCGAGCGGCCCGTTTTTTAGTTCTTTTTGTAGACGTATAAGCTCCTGCTTTACCTCTTGGCTGAGTTCGATGGCGGTAAATAATCTCATTCAATACCCTCCTTCCTCTTTATACATATAAGTTGAACTAAAGGATTTTAACGATTTATGTCAAAATCATCTTCTATCGTGACTTTTACGTATAGAAGAGCGACAACCGTGTTGATATACAGGAAGCCAAACAAGGTCATGAAAACGACAAAGGATAAACGCATGTTTGAACGTTATTAAACAGGATACCCTCATCTTTGCGGAAAGAAAAACAAAGACATTGCCGGGCTTCTTGACCGTACGCCGCAACAAGAAAAACGAGTGGTTGAGCGGGTTGCCACAAAGCATCCTGTTGATGTACCACCATGGTTCCTGCCTTTTAGATTTTCACAAAAAAACACCCTCCTTCCATTAGTTTAGAAAAAGGATAGTGTTCTTGGTTTTGGAAGTGCCAAAAAGTGTTAGTTTGATGGCGATGTGGTGCTCTCTCTTAATATACTTAACTCAACTTTCGCAGAATGAAATCGGTAAATAAGCCTTAATATAGGCAGGAAGGCTGGCAATCCACTGCTGAAGTTGACTTTCAATCATTGTTTTGATTCGGCTGTTTGTCTTTTTCAGGGTATCTTGAAGAAGCTCGACTAGCTGCTGAAGTGCGACCGCCCAATCGAGATCTTGTATTTCATCGCAAAGTTCGTAAAAGAAACCACCAAGCGTCCGGTCGTCGGTGTTACAGCGGTTTTGCCTTTGTTTGGATTAAATTGGTTTTATTTAAAAATTATTTATTAGGGGGAAAGATTAGTGGGTTTTTCAGAGGTATTACTATTACTGTTGAGTATGTTTGCACTTTGGTGGGTGCTTGAATTTTCAACAAGATGCCTTATTCCTAGCGTTCGAAAGCATTATTATCCGAGCTGGCTTAGGTATATATGGAATATTATTATATTAATTTTAGTTTGGAGTTTTGCTAAAACTTTTGGGTTATGGATTGTTGGAGGTACGGCAATAATTATTTCCTTTGTGTTAGAAAAGTTATTTCCTGCTAAACCAAAAAATAGTACTTAAACTTACCACCCTATGTGGCGGTTCCTGTGGTTTCAGACTTCTTTGGCTGTTTTCGTTCATAAGCCTCAATGGCTGTACTATATAACTGGACAGCCGGGTTGATTGGACAATGGATCAAGCGTGAATGGGACATTTCTTATACGGTAAAAGGGATCACAATGGAAATGGCTGAAAAAATCCATCATTGAAAATGTATTTTACCCCTCTGTGAAGGAGATTCGTGCCCGTGTGCAAGCGTTTATTCAATATATCAATCAAGCTTTGTCCTGTACGATTAATCGTTTGTGTGTAAAAATGTGATTTCTTTAGTTCATTTTATATAGTTTGCCACCTCTTCTTAAATTCCTTGCGTAAAGGGCAAGCAGGAATTCGCACTGTGCCGTCGAAAGTAATAAAAAGTCGGGTAAAAACAAAACCTGAGTTCTGAAGCATCACTATTTTTATTTAAACGGGGTGAATTCAATGAGCAAACGTGTGTTAATCATAACGGGAGACGCCGTAGAAGCACTGGAAATTTTTTATCCGTATTACCGCTGCTTGGAAGAGGGATTTGAGGTAACCATTGCCTCTCCTTCCGTAAAGAAATTGCAAACCGTCAGCCATGATTTTGTGGAAGGCATGGAGACGTATATAGAAAAACCTGCATACGGATTAGAGTCACACGCCGCGTTCGCCGATGTGGATCCCACACAGTATGACGGTCTCATTATCCCGGGCGGCCGCGCGCCGGAGTATATTCGTCTTGATGAGAGTCTGCCGGGCATTGTGCGCCATTTCTTTGAAGCGAATAAGCCGGTCGGAGCCATTTGCCATGCCGCTCAAGTGTTGTCTGTTGTGCCGGATTTAATGAAGGGAAGAGAGTACACTGCCTATTCTGCATGCAAGCCGGATGTGGTAGCATGCGGTGCGACGTATATTGACAAAACGCTACATACGCATCAAAATCTGGTATCAGGTCATGCATGGCCGGATTTGCCTGGTTTTATGCGTGAATTCATTAAATTATTGCGATAAAATAACAGGGGCGCTGCTGTTTTAGCGGCGCCCTGTTTTTCCATGGAAGGAAGAGAGGGAGAATAGGTGGAGCATAAGTCGCTGCGAGAGTTTCTCGGTACAGTATCGCTGTTTGCGTCTCTGACTGAGCAGGAGCGGGACGCAATTGTTGGCGTAATGTCCCATAAAAAAGTAAAGAAGCGCGAAATTTTATTTTATGAGGGAGAGCCTTGCACAGCCATCTACCTGCTTGCGCACGGGACGGTAAAAGTATATAAAACGACTGAAGACGGGCGGGAGCAGATTGTCAACGTACTGTACGAGCGAGATATGTTTCCCCATATCGGTATGTTCGGTGGCAGTCCGTATCCGGCGACAGCGGAAGCGATGGAAGAATCCTTACTCTATTCTATTAATGTCCAGGAGTTGACGGCGCTGCTGAAAGGGAACTCAGCGCTGTGCATTCGCCTTCTACAGATTTTGGAAGGGAAAATTCGTGACCTTCAACGCCGTCTTTCGGATGTGCTTAGCAAAGATATGAAAGAAAAAATTATGAATACGCTTTCTTCTCTGGCTAAATCCAGAGGAACAGAGGTGGCGGGAGGCTATTCACTGAAAATGGAGCTGACACATCAGGACCTGGCAGATATGGTGGGCACGACCCGGGAGACAGCAAGCCGGATTATAAGTCAGTTGAAGAAGGAAGGGCTTATCGAATTTGATGCGCATTCTATCTGGATTCGACATCAATAGTGACAGGTTACGCAAGAGGGGATGGAAAGGGGCTGTTTACATGGATAAGGCAAAGAAAAAAACAAAGCATAAGTGGATGCTTATTCCTGCCGGGTTTCTGCTCTGGAGTGTTATTTATACGCTGCTCGTGCTCTATAAACAGCGCGATCCGGGTTTTAATGCAAACAACTGGAATGAACATAAAATGCAGGTAAATCTACCTGCTGCGTCCCCGCTATCTTCTCCAGCCAAGTAGTGAGGAAAGAGAGACTGCCGAATCAGCTAATTTAATTGGTATAGCCCGTCTCAGCACTGAATATATTCAGTGCTAGAAGGTGGTGGACAGGACTCATGGATGCGTCGTTTTGGATCGGATTTATTAATATCGTTATTATTGACGTAGTGCTTAGCGGCGATAACGCCGTAGTTATCGGGATGGCGAGCCGGAGACTCCCGCCTGTCCAGAGAAAAAAGGCTGTTATGTACGGTACAGTGGGAGCGGTTGTACTGCGCATTGTGCTGACAGCACTGACGACGTGGGTACTGCTTATTCCGTATTTGAAGGCGGTCGGTGGCGTTGTGCTTGCCTGGATTGCTTTGAAGTTACTTATTGGTGAAGGAGAGGAATCCTCGGATATTAAAGCCGGCCATACGCTGGCTGGAGCGGTGCAAACAATTATCGTTGCGGATTTTGTTATGAGTCTTGACAATGTGCTGGCGGTTGGAGGAGCAGCACACGGTGACTTTGTTCTGCTGCTGTTCGGGTTAGGTCTTAGCATTCCGCTTTTGATGGTCGGGAGCAACGCTGTGGCCGCGCTCATGGACCGGGCGCCGGCTCTTATTTATATCGGTGCGGGTGTTCTTAGTTATACGGCAGGCAAGATGGTTATGTCTGAAGAGGCAGTACAGCAGCGTATTGCACCTATGTATTATTATCTTGATTGGCTGTTTCCTCTGTTGCTTACTATGCTGGTGCTGACGGCGGGTATCTGGTGGCGTAAACGTCTGTATCATTCCGTTCTTTAATCTACGGGAGCCTTCCAACATTTACTGTGCTTTTGGGTTGCATGTAACCTCCGTGTTGGTGACATTCTATAGATACACCACATAAGGAGGTGAAATAACATGGCACAACAACAAGGTAACAGAAACAACCTGGTTGTTCCTGGCGCACAGCAAGCTCTGGACCAAATGAAGTATGAAATCGCTTCTGAGTTCGGCGTACAACTGGGAGCGGACACAACTTCTCGTCAAAATGGTTCTGTTGGTGGCGAAATCACAAAGCGTCTTGTTCAATTAGCTGAACAACAGCTGGGTGGTCGCGCATAATTACATGAATATCTGGTAATAGGAGCCGGCGATTTCGCCGGCTTCTTTTTTCTGTGAAAATCATGAAGAAAGAAGAAGAGGGAGGAAAAAAGATCTAAGGAAGAAAAAGTCCTTCGCCTTTTTCCACATTAAAATCATTGTCTCGTTCTCTCCTCATTTTTCCATTCTTGTGACGAAATTTTGAAATAAATATTTTCCTGATAATTATTCAAAAACAAAGCAGGAATATGACAAAAAAGATGGAATAGTTAGTTTATAGTAAACGTTTTCATTGCTTAGAAAACGTTTGCAGTTCTTAAAAAAGTAAATGGAAGTTGGAGGAGATGGAGAATGACCGAATTGCAACTGCATGCACCTGAGTACTACAATATGGTGAATGACATCGAACGACACGCCGCCGATCCGGACAAGTTGGCTTTGCTGTGGGAGAATGAAGCGGGCGAGACAAAGCAGTTCACATACGCTCAATTAAGTAAAGTATCGAACCAACTGGCAAACGGACTAAAAGAACTCGGCATTCAAAAAGGCGATAAAATCATGATTATCCTGCCGCGTATCGAGCAGGCATACATTAGCTACATGGCGGCACTGAAGATTGGCGCTATTGTGCTTCCGGGTTCGGAAATGCTAATGCCGAAAGATATTTTATACCGTGCTACACATGCAGGCATCAAAGCGGTTATCTCCTATCATGATCTGGTGAGCCGTATCGATGAAGTGAGGGCGGATTGCCGTACGCTGGAGACGTTTATCGTATGCGGAGGAACGAAGGAAGGCTGGATTTCTTTCGACAAGGTTATAGAGGGACAAAGCGAAGAATTTGAAGTCGAGAATACACGCGCCGATGATATCGCATTTCTTAACTACACATCCGGTACGACAGGCAATCCCAAAGGCGTTATCCACACACACAGCTGGGCATACGCACACCAGGCGGTGGCAGCAAAGCTGTGGTTGGATGTGCGGGATGGAGATGTAGTATGGGCTACGGCCGGTCCCGGCTGGGCAAAGTGGAATTGGAGTCCGTTTATTTCCGTGCTCGGTTCCGGTGCAACTGGCCTTGTTTATTTTGGCAAGTTCGAGCCGAAAAAATATTTGTCTCTGCTTGATAAGTATTCGGTCAATGTATTATGCTGCACACCGACCGAATACCGGATTATGGCCAAGGAAGAGGGCCTTGACCAGTATAAATTGGAGCATCTTCGCAGTACGGTAAGCGCCGGCGAGCCGCTGAACCGTGAAGTTATCGATACATTTAAGAAGTATTTCGGGGTTACCGTGCGTGACGGTTACGGGCAGACAGAGAATTCGCTTCTGATCGGTACGTTAAAAGACATGGAAGTAAAACCGGGTTCGATGGGCAAACCGACGCCGGGCAACCGAATTGCCATCATTGACGAAGAAGGAAACCCGGTCGAGCGCGGCCAGGTAGGCGACATTGCGGTACACCGCAGTGTACCGGCTCTTTTTAAAGGATATCTGAACGATCCTGAACGTACTGCCGCTGCTTTTCGCGGAGATTGGTACTTAACGGGCGACCAGGCGAAAGAAGATGAAGACGGCTACTATTTCTTCGAGGGACGTTCGGATGATATCATCATCAGCTCAGGCTATACCATTGGACCGTTCGAGGTAGAAGACGCGTTAGTGAAGCATCCGGCCGTTAAAGAATGCGCGGTTGTTGCAAGCCCCGATCCGGTACGAGGCAGTATTGTGAAGGCATTCGTCATTTTGCGCGACTCGAACGCTGCTTCTGAAGCATTGGTGAAAGAGTTGCAGGAACACGTGAAGAATATTACCGCTCCGTATAAGTATCCGCGTGAAATCGAATTTGTGTCTGAGTTGCCGAAGACGACCTCCGGCAAGATTCGCCGCGTCGAATTGCGTCAGGCGGAGAAGGCGCGTAAAGCCGCACAAGCGTAAACATGAAAAGAAGTCTCTGAGGTTATCCTCGGAGACTTCTTTTCTCTCTGTTCCTTCGTACCACAAAAAGAGCAGCCGCTCTTTCCGTCATTTCCAATGGTAGTTATTTCAATGAAGCAAACAAGCGCTCCTTCAGTATAAAGAATGCTTGACGAAAAAAGAAAAACATGCATAGTAGACATTTTTCAGAATTTCTTTAAAAATAATATTATGAAACAAAATATATAGAATAGGAGCAAGGAGGGATAAATCATGGTGGATAAGCGCTGTTCTCTGCAAGAAGCGGTGCAGATGATCCAGGATAACGACATGATTACGTTCAGCGGTTTTGTCATTTGGCGTCGTCCGATGGCGGCGATTTATGAGATGCTGCGTCAGGAGAAGAAAGGATTACATCTTGTAGAAGTTAATTCCGGCACGCATGCGGAACTTCTTGTAGGTGCTGGGGCGGTCTCCGTCTGGGAATCGTGCTGGATTGGCCATGAACTATACGGCAAGGTTCCTTATTGTTTGGACCGTAAAATGAGAGAGCGCTCAGTCATAATAGAGGACTACAGTCATCAGCAGATGCTGTACCGCATGACGGCCGGAGCAATGGGAATTCCGTATTTACCGACCTGGGCATCACGCGGGACTGACATCTTAAATCCTGAGTATGACATGCTGGAAAAAGCCGGCCTGCGTAACGGAGCAAACGAAAAAATTCCGGCGAAGAAATTCGATTTCGTACAGGATCCATTCTATAACGAAGGTGAATTGATTCACGTGCCGGCCGTACGCCCGCGTGTGTGTATCGTGCACGCCCAGCAGGTAGGAGAAGAGGGGACGATTCGGATCGCGGGACAAACCTACTCGGACGAACAGGCGATTAAAGCGTCTGATCTGGTGATTGTACTGGCGGAAGAGATTGTACCAGAGTCCTATCTTCGCGAAGAGCCGGAGCGTAACCTGATTCCGGGCTATCTGGTGGATGCGATCGTTGAATTGCCATGGAGTGCGCATCCGACCGGCGCATATGGCTTCTATGATGTAGACGGCCCGTTTATCCGTGAATTTGCGGCGGCTTCCAGGACAGATGAAAGATTTGTGGCCTGGGTGGATGAATGGGTATATGGCGTAAAAGACCATGAGGAATATCTGAATAAATTAGGTGTGTCCCGTTTGGAAAAACTGCGGGCCAATTCCTACCGCAAATACAGCACCAAAGTGAAACGGGGGTCGAGGTAAGATGGCGGATAAACAGTATGCAAAACCTGGCGAATATTCCGTTGTGGATATGCTAGCAGTGGCGGCGGCACGCGAAGTGAAAGACGAGGAAGTTGTTTTTGCCGGTACCGGACTGCCGATGCTTGCGATTATGCTGGCGCAGCAACTCGGCGCACCGAACTGCAAGCTAATCTACGAGGCAGGAACCATTGACTCCAAAGGCGATTCGCTTCCGTCATCTGTCGGTGATCCGCGCTGCGTGACGAAGGCATCAGTGGCTTCGGGGTTGTTTGATGTGTTTAATCAGCTTCAACGCGGCAAAATTGATTTGGCGTATCTCGGAGGTGCGGAAATCGATAAGTACGGCAACGTTAACACGACCGTTGTCGGTGATTATCTTGCGCCGGTTATGCGTTTTCCGGGAAGCGGCGGCAATCCGGATATTAACTCGCTCGCCAGGCGTACCGTATTTATTATGGTACAGGAGAAGCGCCGTTTCAAAGAGAACGTCGACTATATCACATCACCGGGTTGGATGGTAAAGAAGTGGCCTGAAGGAACGCTTGTACACCGCAGAGAAGCTTATGGCAAAAAGTTTTTGGGAGGACCGAGCGCAGTCATTACCAATATGGCGGTATTCCGGTTTAATGAAGAGACGGGAGTCATGTATGTAGACACGCTTCATCCCGGCATAACCCGTGAGCAGCTTCAGGAAAATACCGGCTTCGAGCTTGATTTCTCACACTGCAAGGGAGAAACGGAGCCGCCTACGTACGAGGAGCTTCGCATCCTACATGATGTGGTTGATCCTGAAGGTATTTTTTTGCCGTGACCGAAATATAGTATGAGCATTCAACTTCCACACCTTCTTACTTCTTGTTCAAAAAAGAGTAGAGCGGGGAATTCCTTATCCCTGCTCTACTCTTTTTTGAAATGATTATACGTTGAATCGTGCTTCTTCTTTTCCATTCACGCGGACAATAATGGTTCGCACGTTGCTTTCATCTACGACAATCGTGCGGGTTTGTTTAAACCCTGAAGCGGAGGAACTGCTGTCGAGCTTAACTTGCTCCACATCGATCTTCAATTGCTGTCCGGAGCGGGTAATGATGATAATCTGGCCGCTGTATCCGGCGCTAGGAAGCTGATAGGTAAAGGTAATATACAATCGTCCGTTTTTGTAATAGGCGTCCTGGATCTTGGCCAGTTGAGAGCCGGAACGCACGCCGATATCATCATACGGCACCAGCTGTCCGAAACGGTAGATGACATAGGCTGCTTCTGCCCGGGTTAGTGTAGCGCGCGGATCGAATTTCCCGTTATCGCGTCCGCTGATTAAATTAATTTTATCTGCGATAACGACATCATCCCGATAACCGGGTGCAATTTCACCTGCGTCTTTAAACGGAACATTTTTAACGTTAATAATCGAAGATAAATCCTGTTTGTAGAGGTAACGGTATGCATTGGTAAGATAGTGCGCCATTTCCTGCCGGGTAATTTTCCGCTCTCCGTGAAACGCGCCACGGTCATCAATTACACCGGCTTTGCGAAGACGGACCAGCTCATCCGCGTAATAGTCCGATTCATCCACATCAGAGAAATATTTTCTTGCCTCCTGCGCCGTCCCCCGTGTGGTCAAATTGCTTTTAAATACTTTGGCAAGCATAACGACGAACTGGCCGCGAGTTAGAGGCCGATCGGGCGCAAACGTATCGTCGTTTATCCCATTTACGATTCCCTGGCGGGCAAGCGAGAGAATCTGCGGCTCCGCCCAGTGATCATCTATATCAGAAAAAGGGGTGGCCGCAGCGGCGGAATGCCCGCCGGCCAGCAGGCTGCCGGCGACGAAAGGGGCTAAAGCCAGCGCCATCCAATGTTTTTTCAATTTTGTCACGTCTCCTATATTGTTTGATGTAATAATATCAATTGTTTTGACTCATTATCTGTGGAAAAGTTGCTTTTATTTTCTGTATGTTACAGAGGCAATACGCTCATACTACCTGTGTGGGAAGGTGGAGCGGATATGAACGGCTGGCTGATTTTTTTGGGTAGTACAGGAATCCTGGGAGTGCTTATCTGGTTTACATCCTTACGCATCCGGATCGTGTACAAGCGAGCAGCGGAGAATGACCGCATTGATGTGGAAGTATCTATGTATAGGCGCTTACTAAAATATCGTTTTACCGTCAATATGCTGCAAATAGAGAGTTTATCCAAAGGGGTAAAAGTATCACAAAAGGCCGAAGTCGGGCAAAAGGGGCAGGCAAAAGAACGAAAAAAAATGTGGATTACCCCGCGTACGATAAAGCGAATGCAGCGAAAGTTCGTACGATTGCTGCGTAATGTTTATGATTTAAACGGGATTATGCGGCACACATTAAAATATGTGCGGGGAGAGATGCTGGAATGGCGGACAAGCATCGGCTTGGGTGAAGCGTCAGCTACCGGCGCAAGCGTCGGTGCCGTGTGGGCCATAAAAAGTTCGATTATCGCCGTTCTTGCGCACTATATCTCTCTTACGACGCAGCCTCGATTGTACGTTCTGCCGGAATTTCATCGTGAAATGCTGGATACTCATCTTGTCTGTATACTGCGTTTCAGGATCGGACATGCTATCATTGCAGTCATTCGAATTGCAGTGCACTATTTCCTGAAAGGGCGTGAGCGCGTATGGGAGAACATCCGATTCAAGGCTTAATGCAAACAGCAATGGAAAATATTAAAGAAATGGTGGACGTTAATACCATCATCGGCGACCCGGTGGAAACACCGGACGGAAGCGTTATTATTCCGGTTTCCAAGGTTGGTTTCGGCTTTGCCGCCGGCGGCAGCGAATTTGAAACGTATGAGGAAACCGATCGGCGTCATGACCGTACTGATGGAGATGCGGCCCGCCAGCACGTAAACGGGGGACGAAGAAGCGATCTTCCGTTTGGCGGGGGGAGCGGCGGCGGTGTTTCCATTACGCCGATTGCGTTCCTTATCGTCGGTAAACACGGCGTGCGTTCCATCTCACTGCAGGGACAGTCTCACCTGTATGAACGAATGATGGATTTGGCGCCCGCCGTAGTCGAGAAAATTCAGAGTATGATTCGCGGCGATAAAGGCCGGGAAGAAAAGCAAGAGGGAAAACGCGACGAGCAGATTATTGATGAGCTTCATTAATGAAAAAAGAGCACGCAGCGGTGCTCTTTTTTCTTCGAAAAGCTATTTAGCTTTTATTAATTACAATTAGCAAATCGCCTGATTCGATTGTATCGCCGGCTTTGACATGAATTTCTTTCACGATACCGTTAAATGGAGCTTGCATTGTCGTCTCCATTTTCATCGCTTCGGTGACAATCACATGCTCGCCTTTTTTCACTTTGTCCCCCTGCTCTACCATGACTTTCAGCACTTTCCCCGGCATGGAAGCGCCGATTTGGCCCGGCTCCGACGGGTCCGCTTTCGGACGCTGAGCGATCGTGACTTTAGCGGATGCATCCCTGATGTTAATTTCACGCGGTTGGCCATTCAGTTCAAAATAAATCGTGCGTGTACCGTCCGGGCTGATTTCACCGATGGAAACCAGCTTTACCATCAGTGTTTTTCCCTGTTCGATGTTGACCGCGATTTCTTCACCCAGGCGCAGACCGTAGAAGAACGTCGGCGTATCAAGCACAGATACGTCGCCGAATTCCTGCTGGCGCTTCTGCATGTCTAAAAATACCTGCGGATACATAACATACGACAGGAGATCGAAATCAGTAATCTCACGCTCCAGCTTTTCTTCAAGCATTGTTTTGATCTCCTCAAAGTCGGCGGACGGCAGCAACTCACCCGGACGGGATGTAAAGTAGTCCCGCCCTTTCAGAATCACACGCTGCAACTCTTCCGGAAAACCGCCGTGCGGCTGGCCGAGATATCCCTGGAAGAAGGTAATCACCGACTCAGGGAAATCGATATTTTCTCCACGCTCATATACGTCCTTTTCCGTCAAGTTGTTTTGTACCATAAACAGCGCCATATCTCCCACCACTTTCGATGATGGTGTGACTTTGACGATGTCTCCGAACATGCGGTTCACGGTGGAGTACATCTCTTTCACTTCGCCCCAGCGGTCGCCAAGCCCGACGGCTTTGGCCTGCTGCTCCAGGTTGGTGTACTGCCCGCCCGGCATTTCATGCTTGTACACTTCAGCGTTGCTTGCTTTCATATCGGTCTCGAATCCGACATAATATTTGCGGACGTCCTCCCAGTAGTCGGCGAGCTTTTGATAGTTCTCGTGATTGAGTCCGGTCGCACGTTTGTCGTGCTCAAGCGCGTAGGCGAGTGCATTCAAGCTGGGCTGCGACGTTAGACCGGACATAGAGCTAAGTGCCGCATCCACGATATCGACGCCAGCTTCGGCCGCTTTTAGCAGCATCGCTCCCGCATTTCCGCTTGTATCATGCGTATGCAGGTGGATCGGAATGCTGATTTCTTGTTTCAGCGCTTTGACCAACTCGTACGCGGCGTATGGCTTTAAAAGACCGGCCATGTCTTTGATCGCAAGAATATGCGCGCCCGCTTTTTCTAACTCCTTCGCCAGGTTGACGTAATACTGCAAGTTGTATTTCTCACGTTTCGGATCGAGAATGTCGCCGGTGTAGCAGATAGCGGCTTCCGCAATCTTTCCAGTCTCGCGTACGCTCTCGATCGCGAGGCGCATGCCGTCCAGCCAGTTTAGGCTGTCGAAAATCCGGAAGACATCAATGCCTGCCTTCGCGGACGTTTCGATGAATTTCCTGATCACATTGTCCGGGTAGTTCGTATAGCCAACGGCGTTGGCGCCGCGGAACAGCATTTGGAACAGCAGGTTCGGAATCTTTTCGCGCAGCTTACACAGACGGTCCCACGGATCTTCATTTAAGAAGCGCATGCTTGTATCGAATGTAGCCCCGCCCCACATCTCAAGCGAGAACAAGTCAGGGGCCAGTTTGCCGGTCGCTTCCGCAATCTGCAGCAAATCGTGCGTACGCACACGGGTAGCGAACAGCGATTGGTGCGCGTCACGGAACGTCGTGTCGGTCACCAGCAGTTTTTTCTGCTGCTGAATCCATTTGACAAGGCCTTCCGGTCCCTGCTCGTCTAAAATTTGTTTGGTTCCCGCCGGATACTCCTGTTTATAGGATGTTTCCGGAATGCGGGGAGCCCCGAACAACGGTTTTTTGTCCGTCTTAGTAAGGCCCGGGTGGCCGTTGACAATCGTTTGTCCAATATAGGTTAAAATTTTTGTTCCGCGGTCTTTACGAATCGGGAACTCAAATAGCTCTGGTTTTGTATCGATAAAGGAAGTATTATAATTTCCGCTTAAGAAGTCCGGGTGCTGCATCACGTTCTCAAGGAACGGGATGTTTGTTTTCACGCCGCGAATCCGGAATTCTTTTAAGGTACGCAGCATTTTTCTGGCTGCTCGTTCGAATGTAAGCGCATGCGTTGATACTTTTACGAGCAAAGAGTCGTAGTGTGGCGTAATCGTCGCGCCATGTGCGCCGATGCCGGCGTCTAGGCGCACGCCAAAACCGCTGGCGGAACGGTATGCAAGCAAACGGCCTGTATCCGGCACAAATCCTTTCTCCGGATCTTCTGTCGTTACGCGGGACTGAATGGCGAAGCCGCGCATCTGTACGCTTGATTGGGAAGGAATGCCGATCTCCGGATCTTCAAGCGCGTACCCTTCCGCGATACGAATCTGTGACTGAACGATATCGATGCCGGTCACCATTTCGGTAATCGTGTGTTCTACTTGAATTCGCGGGTTAACTTCGATAAAATAAAATTTTCCATCCGGTGCGACTAAAAACTCGACCGTACCGGCATTGATGTAGTTGGACGAGCGGGCCAGACGCAGCGCCGCGTTGCAGATCTCTTCGCGCTGTCTTTCCGTAAGAGACAGGCTTGGTGCTACCTCGACGACTTTTTGATGCCTGCGCTGAATCGAGCAGTCGCGCTCAAATAGGTGCACGGCGTGTCCATGCTGGTCGGCCAGGATTTGCACTTCGATGTGCTTTGGATTTTCAAGATATTTTTCAAGGTAGACGGCGGCGTTTCCGAAGGCGGATTTTGCTTCGGAACGGGCGCGATCAAGCGCATCCGTAAGCTCACTTTGCTTGCGGACGATACGCATGCCGCGGCCACCGCCACCGGATGCGGCTTTGATGATAATCGGGTAGCCGTTTTCTTTCACAAAGCGCAGCGCTTCTTCCAGCGTGCGCACCGGTTCCGGAGTACCAGGGATGACCGGAATATCGGCTTCGATTGCCATCTGGCGTGCGGTGACTTTGTCGCCGAATTTGGCGATGTGTTCGGATTTCGGTCCGATGAACGTAATGCCTTCTTCTTCGCAGCGTCTGGCAAATTGTTCGTTTTCGGATAAGAAGCCGTAGCCGGGATGAATGGCATCGACATCGTGGCGCTTGGCTACTTCGATGATGCTTTCGATGTCCAGATAGGCTTCAATCGGGCCTTTACCTTCCCCGATTAAATAGGCTTCATCAGCTTTGAAACGGTGCAGAGCGACATTGTCTTGCTCAGAGTATACAGCGACAGTGCGGATACCGAGCTCGGTGCAGGCGCGGAAAATCCGGATGGCAATTTCGCCGCGGTTTGCCACCAGAATTTTCTTGAACTTTTTAATCTGGGCCATTCAAATCTCCCTCTCCTATATAATTTGTCTCTCAAACCAAAACGGTATGTAAAGTTGAGAACTAAATTAATAATAACACATGAATGAATATTCAAAACACCGAAAAACCGATGAAATTAGCATTTCGGTACAGAAGATATAAGGGAAGTGTTTGGAATTGAAAATGCTGGGGGATAGAACATGAAAGAAAAGCAGGAAAAAAAACAGCAGGTGCTCCGATTTATCGTACCACGAGAGGTTGAAGAGGCAGGAAAAAACGTACGCAGTTTTCTTCGCGAAGATCACGGTATTTCGCGCAGCCTGTTGGTTGAATTAAAACACGTTAAAGGCATTCGCCTGAACGGGGCACCAACGTATTTGGATCATCCGCTGCGAGAAGGAGACACAATTGAGTTATACCTGCCGGAAGAAGAGTCGGAAAATATTATACCTGAGCCGGTTTCTTTCTGTATCACATATGAAGATGAAGACATTCTAGTGGTAAACAAAGCGCCCAATTTATGCGTGCATCCGACGATGCTTTATCCAAGCGGGACGCTGGCGAACGGTGTAGTGTATCACTGGCGAAAGCAGGGCATTTCGCGTAAATTCCGTCCGGTTAACCGGTTGGATAAAGATACATCGGGCCTGGTGTTGATTGCCAAAAGTCAGTATTCGCACCAACAGCTGGCTGCGGTTCAACGACAGAACGGGATTGCGCGTTATTACGAAGCGCTGGTGCATGGACAGGTGGAAAAGGAAGAGGGCACGATCGATGCGCCGATTGCGCGCAAAGCGGACTCGCTTATGGAACGCATCGTTCATGAAAGTGGGCAATGGGCGCGCACCCATTATAACGTGCTAGGCAGATATAAGGAGTTTACGCATCTGAGATTGAAACTCGATACCGGGCGTACACACCAGATTCGCGTCCATATGAGCCATATCGGGCATCCGCTGCTCGGAGACGATTTATACGGCGGGGAGAAAATGCTGATTGCAAGGCAGGCGCTTCATGCACGTACGCTTACGTTTCCGCATCCGCGTCATAAATCCGACCTCTTATTTGAAGCGCCGCTCCCGGAAGATATGTCGGCTCTTCTCTCTTCTTCGCAAAAATTATAATTTCGTGAATATTTTTCTCCTGCTCTTTACCGCTTAGGAGGAACAAAGTAACATGGGAAGCAGTAGAGGGGGAGAAGCGAAATGAAAACATTACTGCGGATGAGTCCGTTTTTGCTGGTGATTATAGGGCTTGCGGCGTATAATTATTCCATTTCGTTTGAAGCGCTGAAAGGGGGAGACGAAGGGCTTAGAATGCGTTTTATTGCGTTGGAGGTCGCTATTCCATTTGTCGGGGTGCTGACTGCGCTTCAATTTGAAAGAGCGAAGAAAAATCGGTTTATGTTCGGGATGTTCGGTTTCTTTGCCGGGTTCTTGCTTTCACTCGATTTGTTTGTGTTTTCTATGATCCAGGGAATTAAATAAATTGTAAGCTAAAAATACTGTTATTTGATTTGTTAATCAAGTAATAGTATTTTTATTGCTGTTCTCTATGAACGCGTTAAAGTAGAAAAATCAAGCGATTTACCTTCTTTAATTTTAAAAAAATAAATTATCTCCGTTATTTTTTTGCTTTAAAGTAAAACAGAACATGCTATAATGTATCTACTGAAGTAAATGAAATTTTTAAAATAAAATAAAAGCTTTGGTAGGGGGAACGTGTATGGTGAAAAAGAAACGGCTGGCAGCGATTCTTCTTGCGGCAATGATGTTGCTGCTTGCTGCTTGCGGCGGACAGGGCGCCAGTAAACAGGCCGGCGAAACGGAGCAGAAGACAGGGGCTGGGACAGAGAAAAAATTTAAGGTAGGTATTTCTCAGTATGTTGAACATCCGGCCCTGGATGCGGCTCGTGAAGGATTCATTAAAGCACTAAAAGAAAACGGACTTGAAGAAGGAAAAAATATCGAAATCGACTATCAGAATGCGCAAGCTGACCCAACAAATACAAATACGATTGCACAGAAGTTTGCGGCTGACAAAAAAGACTTGATTCTGGCAATTGCGACGCCGAATGCGCAGGCAATGCTGCAGAACGTAAAGGATACGCCGATTCTGTTTACAGCGGTGTCCGATCCGGTAGGCGCTAAGCTGGTGGATAACCTTGAAAAGCCAGGCAAGAATATTACCGGTTTTTCCGATACGCCTCCGGACGCGATTCCGAACACGATGGAAGCTATTAAGGATTTCTTTCCGCAGGCAAAAAATGTAGGCATTATTTATAACAGCGGTGAAGCGAACTCTGTGGCGAATGTGAAAGTGGCAAAAGAAGCACTGGGCAAACTGCAATTGACCCCGGTGGAAGCGACTGCAACTAATACAAGTGAAGTAAAACAGGCGGCGGAATCGTTGGTTGGCAAAAAAGTGGACGCGATTTATGTACCGCAGGATAATACGGCGGTCACTGCGCTGAAATCCATTGTAGCGGTAGCAAACAAAAGCAAAATCCCCCTGTTTGTAGGTGAGCTTGAATCCGTACGTGGAGGCGGTTTTGCAGGCGTTGGATTCGAGTATTCTGATATTGGCTATGATACCGGTCTTATGGCGGTGAAGATCTTAAAAGACGGGGCGAAACCGGGCGATTTAGCGGTTGGTTATCCGAACAAGCTGAATCTTGCTATCAACAAAGAAGCCGCAAAAGCTCAGGGCATTGATATTGAGAAGCTGCCAAAAGAGGCGATGGATAAGTGGAATCCGCAGCTGATTGAAAAAACGGAAGCAAAATAATGCATAAAACCGAATGAATGAGCAGGTCCTCACAGGAAAGAAGCTGAAGCCCTGACTTCTTTCCGGAAGCCTGCCATGCCGCATAAATACATCGACAGATGAGCAGGTGAAAGGAGGACGCTATGGGCGTAGCGTTATTAGGATCGATTGAATCAGGATTTATTTTTGCCATTATGGCGCTTGGTGTATATTTAACATTTCGAATTTTAGACTTTCCGGATTTGACGGTGGACGGTAGTTTCGCCACCGGCGGAGCGATTGGCGCCACGATGATTACAGCGGGCTTCGCGCCGTTTTTATCGACGGTATCCGCGCTTTTGATTGGATTGGTCGTCGGTGCGATGACGGGTATTCTGCATACAAAAGGAAAGATTAATGCCCTGTTGTCAGGGATTTTGTCCATGATTGCGCTTTATTCGATCAATCTTCGCATTATGGGCAAGGCGAATGTGCCGCTGCTGGGTGAAGATACGCTGTTTACGCAAATTCAGGATGCGCTTTCTGCGCTGGGAGATTACGGTCTTTTGCTTGCGCTGGCAATCATTGCACTTGTTATTAAGTTCATCAATGACTGGTTTCTTCATACAGAAGTGGGGCTCGCGATTCGGGCAACGGGCAACAACCAGCGCATGATCCGCAGTTTTTCCACCAATACGGATAATACGATTATTATCGGATTAAGCATATCTAACGGACTTGTAGCGCTCTCCGGGGCGTTATATGCCCAGTATCAAGGATTTGCGGATGTATCCATGGGTATCGGGATGATTATCATCGGCCTTGCTTCTGTCATTATTGGTGAGGCGATTTTCGGTGACCGCTCGATTGTGCGCGCTACGTTCGCCGTAATCGGCGGAGCTATTATTTATCGCATGGTCGTGGCTTTGGCAATGCAGGTAGGGCTTGATCCGTCCGATATGAAGTTAATGACTGCCTTAATTGTTATCGCCGCACTGATTGCGCCGCGTATTTCTGCAAGTTATAAAGAGCGGAAGCGTAAAGCGGTGCGGACAAAGAACCGGGAGCAACAGATGGTACATGAAAGAGGCGAGGTGAAGAAGCATGCTTAAGCTCAATGATATCTACGTGGTATTTAATGAAGGAACCGTGGATGAGAAAGTGGCGCTTAACCATGTGAACCTCCATTTAAACCCGGGCGATTTCGTTACGATCATCGGGAGTAACGGAGCCGGAAAATCAACGCTCATGAATATTATTTCAGGCGTGCTGAAACCGGATTACGGAACCGTAGAAATTGACGGCGTGAAGGTAAATAATCTTCCCGAATACAAGCGGGCTCCTATGATTGGTCGTGTATTTCAGGATCCGATGGCCGGTACGGCGCCCGCCATGACAATCGAAGAAAATCTTGCGTTGGCGTATGCTCGGGATAAGCGTCGAACGCTGGGTAGAGGCGTAACAGCAAAAAGGCGTGATGAATTCCGCACATACCTCGAGACGCTTCATCTCGGGCTTGAAAACCGGTTGAGCGCGAAAGTGGGGCTGTTGTCCGGCGGTGAGCGCCAGGCGCTAAGTTTGTTAATGGCAACCTTTACCAAGCCGAAGGTCCTTCTGCTTGATGAGCACACCGCAGCATTGGACCCGGCGCGCGCTCAGCGGATTACAGAGCTAACGGAAGAAATTGTCGGGCGGCAAAAGCTAACGACACTG
Organism: Aneurinibacillus danicus; assembly: GCF_007991215.1. GTDB lineage: Bacteria > Bacillota > Bacilli > Aneurinibacillales > Aneurinibacillaceae > Aneurinibacillus > Aneurinibacillus danicus. The sequence continues at coordinate 8,251 of NZ_BJXX01000023.1, read as the reverse complement.
ATGGTTACGCACAACATGCAGCAAGCGCTTGACTTGGGTAACCGTCTTATCATGATGGATAAAGGCATGATTATTCTCGATGTGCCGGAGGAAGAGAAGAAGAACCTGACAATTGAAAGACTTCTGGCTGAATTCCAACGGCTTCGCGGCGAAAAATTCGCAAGCGACCGTGCGGTGCTGGCATAAGAAAGAAGAAAACCCTCCGGAATTTCCGGAGGGTTTGTTGTTATCTCATATCTTTATTCAACTGTAGTGCCAGACGCCGGCTCTCCCGCTTTTTTCGGTACAATTGCAGCGCGTAGAATACAAGCACATAACAGATTAGGGCCATAATCGATCCATTTGCAGCACTGCCAACGAAAAACGCGACGCCCTTCTCTTTAACGAATTCCCACAATGCGATGAATCCCATGTGCCCCATCTCGTTAGTACCGGGGCTAAGTGTATCGCCGATCAGCATGGTACCTACACTCATATTGAGAACAAAAAACAGCGGAAGCACAAATTTGCCCATGATAAATCCGATGAGTGAAGCCGCGAAATTGCCGCGAATCAGCAGATTCAGCGGATACAGAAGCAAGAACGCCGAGCCTAGCGTGGGCAGTGTAATAAACTCGATAAAAATTCCGAGTGAAAAGCTGCGGGCCACTATTGAAGGGGCCCCTTTAGAACGAAGCAGCTTAATGTATTGATACTTCATTTTCCGGTATATTTTTCTCCACATGCAAGTTCCTCGTTTCCTGTGCAGGCTGTCTGTCCAATCAGTAGATACTCATTATTATAGCGAAAAAATGCAACTAATGTTAGTATGTCTTTGGTTTTTATAGTATCATTACTTGTGTAAGTGTGTGGAAAAGGAGGCGCTATATATGTCTGATATTTTTACCCCGTTTACCCAAAAAAATGTCACGCTACGCAATCGAATTGTTATGTCGCCCATGTGTATGTATTCGGCGGGAGATGACGGAAAAGCAACCGATTGGCATTATGTTCATTACGGTACACGCGCTGCAGGCGGTGTAGGTCTTGTCATACAGGAAGCGACGGCAGTAGAAGCGCGGGGCCGGATTAGCCATCAGGATTTAGGAATTTGGAGTGATGAACATATCGAGCCGCTGCGCCGAATCGTATCCTTCGTAAAAGCACAGGGAGCCGCTGCGGCAATCCAGTTGGCGCACGCGGGACGCAAAGCGAAGCTAAATGATACGATCGTGGCGCCGAGCGCGATCCCGTTTGATGATAATTCCAAGGTGCCGCATGAATTGACGGAAGCTGACATCGAAGAAGTGCTAGAAGCATGGCGGCAGGGTGCGCGCCGGGCACGGGAAGCCGGATTTGACATTGTAGAGATTCATGGGGCGCACGGCTACTTGATTAACGAATTTTTATCCCCGTTATCCAACAAGCGTACTGACCGTTATGGAGGAAGTTTGGAAGGACGCTTTCTGTTTTTAAAACGGGTAATTGAAGCGGTGAAGCAAGAGTGGCCAGCGGAAAATCCCTTGTATCTCCGCATCTCCGCCGTTGATCATGTCGAAGGCGGATTGACGATTGAAGACAGCGTACAAATCGCAAAAATGGCGAAAGAAGCTGGTGTTGATCTGATTGACTGCTCATCCGGTGCCATTCTGCCTGTCATGCCCAAAAAGATTTTTCCGGGTTATCAAGTATCTTATGCAGAGAAGATTCGCCATGAAGCAGGCATTGCTACGGGCTGTGTCGGATTAATCGAGGAACATACGCTGGCAAATGAGATTATCGGGAATGAGCGGGCGGATCTTGTTTTTCTCGGGCGTGCGTTGCTGCGTGATCCATACTGGGTGCTGCAGGCTGCAAGGCTGCGTAATCGTGCGTACACCGGGCCGCGTCAATACGAAAGAGGATTTAAGTAAACCTTTTGCCAAGCATTCCGACTTTTTATGTCTGGAATGCTTTTTTGCTGTCTCAGAAGTGGGTACAATATATACAAAGCGATAGATGAGGGGGCAGAGGAGGGGGAGACATTATGATTCAATTGGCCGTTGAGACCGGGGAAGATATTATCGTTGCGGCCACATAAGGGTAAGATAATAGTAAAGGTAAGGAAGGAGTCGATTTCGGATGAAAGTAAGCGAGCAAATGATTAACGCAGCAGTTGTACCCAGGCTCAACCAACGGCTTCCTGACGATATTTGCTTGAATGAGCTCCGCCTCTATGACGGATATGCGGTAGTGAAAGCGCAGATTAAATTACGCGGCGAATGGCTGCCGGTGCTGTATACGCTGCAGTTAGACACGTTCCGTTTTGATGCTTCCGGACGCTACCTTACAATGGTTTATTCAGAAGATGTGCAGAAGGAAAAAGTGTCAATCACACAGAAGCTGATACATGAAACCGAAATGTTTCTAACGAAGAATCTTACCGGCAAATCGCTGCTCATGAATGTTTTGGGAAACGAACGGGATATTCATGTTTCTGACACGCGCATTACTGTACAACTGGCTCCACTTGCCAGTGCCTATCCGGTATTGCAGAATATTACGGTAGAGAAGGTGGCATTTGAAAGAGGGGCACTGCAACTGGAAGTGACAGTGCCTCCAGACATTCTGCTGGAAACGCCGGAGTTTGATTGGATGGAGCCGGTAGAGGACGTGGAAGTATCACCGGACATTGAGGAAGAAGCGTCTCGATCATATAGTGACGGGGAATTGGTCGTGATCGAGCGACAGCATAAGCGCTACTACGATCAACTGCGCGAGAAGATTGAAAAGTATATGAGGGAAAAAATCGGGGAGAGGCGAACGGAGAAAATTACCCCGTATTTGATGCTCGCTCCCGACCTGTTCGTACTGCTCGCCCGTCTGGTCAAAGACAACCGCGTATCGTTCCGTTCCAAGTCGATTGCACTTGCTGCGGTCGTATATTTTATGACACCGTTTGATATTATTCCGGAGATTCTCACCGGACCCGGCGGATTTATCGACGATATCATCTTTGCCACCTTAGCGCTGAATAAGATGCTGATAGATGTAGATGAAGAGGTTATTAACGAGCATTGGAACGGTGATAAGAATATTATGAATGTCATTCGTGATGTACTGGCCAAAGCGAATTCGCTTGTAGGTACAAGCCGGTTCGATATGATTAAAAATGTATTTAAAGGCAGGAAATAAAAAGTGGCGAGGCGGGTTATTCGGGTATTCTTCCGCTTCGCCATCTCTCTTTACTTTATGGTCATTGCAATCGGTGCTAAGTCCTTAATCATGGCAATTTCGTCACAGCTTGGGAATTTTGAGCAGTTGATGCAGTCTTTCCAAACTTTATGCGGCAGCGTTTCTTTCTGGACTACATAGAAGTCGCATTTCTCGAAAAATTTCTGTTGGTACGTTAGTGACATAACGCGTTTTAGCCCAAGTTGCTCGGCTTCGTCGATAAGATGGTTGACCAGCTTCTTGCCAAGCCCTCTTCCTTTTGCTTTTTCCGAAATGGCGAGCGATCGTACTTCGGCCAGATCCTCCCAGAGAATATGCAGACCTCCGACTCCGATGACCGTACCCGGGTCGCTTACTTCCCCTTCATTATCAATGACCACTGAAAAGCAGTGCAGCGTTTCGCAGAGTGATAGCTTTGACCGAGGCAGCATCAGGCCCTGCTGCGCATATTCATTAATTAAAGCCATCATTCCGTCCAGGTCCTGTATTTTAGCCTTGCGAATGAACATAAAGCTATCCCTCCATAGAATTTCTGTCTACGCAACGTTTTTTGAATAATTATTGGATTTACAATAATAAATATACATATAAATTCTTGATATGTCTAGATTGAATATAAGGAGAGATGAATTTTTATAAAAAAAGGCAAAGTCAGGAGTCCGGGCTCCGCTTTGCCTTTTCATGGGTGCATTTTCCATTAAAGTTGCTGTTTACTTTTGATATTTCCTTTCCGCACGAGAAAGAACAAGAAAATTAATGACAATCGGAACGGCGAACATGCCGAATAAAGCCACGATTGCGTTTACTGCGGATACCGGTTCCATTTCTCCATCCCCTTTTTCATAATGAACATGATAAATATGCTACTTACTCATCATACATCTAAAAAGAGGGAAATAGTATTATCTGCAGAACAGTAATTATGAAAAAGTTGTGAGAAAACACATGGTCGAATCGAAGGAGAGAAAGTAGGAAAAATGAACAAAACGTTAAATTACCTGTCCATCCCCGATCAGAACATGGTATGATAATACACGATAAGACATGTGCAAAGGGGTCTTGGGATGAGTGAGTTAGTATACACGCCAAGCAGTATGTTAAAAAAAGTGTTTCGCACAGGCGAACGCTCGCTTTCCAGGCAGGAATTAGAAAGCCGTCTGCAGAATACATACGCTACAAGTTTACGGCGCGTCCATCAATCGCCGTCCGAGGTGATTGATGGGGCGCTGGCTGAAAAAGTCTCCCCGTTCCATGTAGGATCATCCCATGCGGTAGTGGAGATGGAAGTGCCTTTTCGTGACCATATCGCGGAAGAGCTGGTACGCTATTTTCTAGAGAATAAAGGGCCGCTTACTGCGGAACAATGTCTTAAGAAATTGCGTCGGCACAATGTCGTCTCTTATAGCTATACCGAGGACAAGCTCCCGCTGTACAAAGACCCGCGTTTTGTCCGGTTTGCCGGCTCGGAGCTATGGTACTTGGCCCGCTGGGAAATTGCCAATGACCGCCTGTACCGTTTTCTTTCAGATAAGCAGATTAAACAATTGCCTCTTGCGCAGTTGCTGCTGATGATGGAACATGAGCTGAATATCTCGCGTCGTGATTATGTGTTTGTGCCGGAAGGCGATCCGCGTTTTCGCGTTATTGAAGGATTGGTCATTGTCGATTATAAAGAGGAAGATGGCGTAACCGAGACGCAGGCCGAAGAAATTCACGCAACGGAGCTTATACAGGAACGTGTGGAAGAAACAGTAAACATTCAAAGGGAAGAGGAGGTTGCCGCATCGATGGCAAACGATGTAAAAACAGCAAGCGTATTTGAAGATGTACTGGTAAACGCGCAGGATTCCATGGAGAAACTAGAGCAGCGCATCAAAGAAATGGAAGAAGAGGTACTGGAGCACTTCAAAGACAATAACATGTCCGCGATCTCTACCCTGGTGGCGGAAAAAGAAAAGTGTGAGGCGATTGCTGCTGCACTTGAAAAAGTTGTTGAGGCTGTAAACAAATAATAAGAGTAAGGATGGCCGTATAGATGGAAGCGATTGAAGGATTTGACGCATTGCATCGTCGCTTTGAACGTCTGCGGCAGGTTGTGGCTCATAAGCGGCTGCAGGTGCAGTGGATAGAAGAAGAAGTTCGGATGTGCTTTCAGGAAAGTGATATGCAAGGCATCGCCGAACTGGCCCGGGAGCGGAACCATTTGTTGAAATGGATTGAGGCAATGGAAGCATTTGTCGCCAAATGGGAACAATACTGGCAGGAATACGATGCCGCATCCGGCTGGCTGTCCGCTGGGCTGCATATGCAGGAATAATAAAGGCAAGGCGATGCATCGCGCCTTGCCGTTTTCCTATATATCCGTAATTGAAATTTTTACGTTGATTTTCTAAAAAAGGCTCTTGCTTTTATCTTCTTTTGTGTGATAATATAATTCTTGTCGCTGCAATACATTAAAACATTGTCCCAGTAGCTCAGCTGGATAGAGCAACGGCCTTCTAAGCCGTCGGTCGGGAGTTCGAATCTCTCCTGGGACGCCATGCGAAATTTGAGCGCTATATCAACGTTTTAGCATCGTTAAATCAAACGGTGACAAGACGTTGACATAGCGCTTTTTTGTTGGTCAGAAGAAAGCGGCCGGAGGGGTCCGAGGTATCAAAAAGAAATAGAGTGAGCAGCTGAATACCCGATTTATAAAATTATGACTCAGTCATATAGCGTTATAGGTATAATAGTCCTTAAGAAATTGGTTCAAAAAACATAATATTGATAAGTAATGTGACTGAATTTTTACTATGGCGGGATTAGTTTCTTTAATAAGATGGAGAAATATAGAAATTAAAATTCTAGGAGTAGGAGGGGATTAATATTTTGAATAAAACAAAAATTATAGGAATTTTAACTACTGCTGCATTACTTAGTTCTTGTGCACTTCCTGTATATGCATTAACTACTTTCTCAGATATAGATAACTCGTTTGCAAAAGATGCTGTTGCCATGGCAGTAGAGCTCGGACTGCTTGTAGGGAACAGCGATGGCACCTTCAATCCCGGGGGAAATGCTGAAAGGCAAGCGGTTGCCTTGGTAGCAAGCAAATTTCTTCGGGTAGTTGAGGCACAAAAAAAACAAAATCCAATCCAAAATCAACCTCAACCACCAAACACCTCAATTCCTGCACCAGAGCAGACAGAAATTCCTGCGCCGACTCAGAATAACAATAGTAGTTCTAATGGAGGCGGAGCCGGAACAAACAATTACTTATCTACCTGATAATGAGATTCCCGTAGTAACAAATAGAATACAGGATCAATCAGGTACTGTGGGAGGAACAAGGATACAAATAGATTTAAGAGGGTACTTTATAGATCCAGATGGAGATCAATTGCTCTTTGATGTTGTCTCTAGTGACGAAGAGGTAGTTACTGTAGCGCTTGATGGTACTGATATATATATTACACTGAAAGCGCCTGGTACAACGATGGTAACTGTGAGGGCCACAGATGGTAAAGGAGGCACCGTAAGTCAAAGCTTCACCGTAGCAGTGCAGCCGGCACCCGTAGATACAACTCCTCCTGTTGTTCAGGAATTAAATCCAAGTAATAATGCGGTAGGAGTAAGTGCCACAAATGATTTCGCTATAAGTTTTGATGAGAATGTAGCTTTAAGAACTGAAAAAACAATCTGGATAAAGAAAACAATTGATGACAGTATCGTTGCTTCTCTCAGTACAAATAATCAGTCTGGAGTAAGTGTATCGGGAAATAAGGTCACAATCAAAAACCCTGGATTAGGTGGTTCTACACGTTATTATATTGAGATTGAGAATGGGGCTATTCCTGACATTGCAGGTAATTCCTTTGCGGGCATTCAAGACAAAACAATATGGACCTTCACAACTAATGCCAATCGCATACAAAGTAAAGCAATAACTAATTTTGATTTTTCAACTGTATATGCCACTCAAGCCAATCAGCGAAGCAAGCCCATGACATCTGCCGACTTTAGTGGGAACAATGCTAAAACATTTACCATAAGTGATGGTATAACCACTATCGCGATTACTCTAAATTGGAATATACCACGAAATGGTTTTAGCATTGGTCAAGTTATTGGCTCGGCCATTGAAAGTCAAATTCAAGATTATTATTTTGGTCACGGTATCCAGCCTGCTAATTGGACGCTGAATGCAGGCAGTTACGCAGCAGACGATACATTTAATATTAATACCTTCAAGACTGGTAGTAATGCATCCGTTATGTTAGATGGTGATGATTGGAATTACTTTTTTCAAGATAAGTCATTTTCAGGTAGTGATGATGATACTTCTAAGAATTGTTTATTTACTATAAGTGATGGAACTCATACTGCCGAGATTTTGCTAGGGTATCAATATGCTAATATGGACGATTTAGTTGATGATTTGAACTATCAATTAACAAATGCACAAGTGTCTGCTACAGTTAACAAGGTAGAAGCAAGCCATTTTGAGCTTGTTCCAGGCACCCCTGGGATAACGCTTACTACTGGCGGCACAAACGCAAATGAATTCTTTTAATTTTCAAAGATTTTCTTAAAAATGTTTGCATAATAGCAACGTAATGAAACCGCTCTCTGGTATGTTACCAGGGAGTAGTTTTATGTTAATCTTTTGTTATTAAAATCAGAGTTACCAAGGGGAATGTTTGAAATGGAGACAGTCGAATCCTTAGACAGAATTATTACCGATTTGATAAAGATAAAACGCACAAAACCATACCTGCCCACATGGGGCATGATTTTTTCGGTTTTATATAAGGCTAAACGATATGCTGAACAGAAAAACCAAACGGTAGTACTGTATCAGATTAATGGTAATGATGTGTTATATGTCCCCTCCGAAAGAAAATTTAAAATTAGGGTAGAGGATATAAACTTCAATTTAACTTTAGAACAAATGGTTACAGCCCTTCATGAAGAAAGGTTTTTACCATGCTAATAAAACCCCCCTCTGGTATGTTACCGGGGAGTTAATTTATTTTAGATATATATGTATCTAAGAGAATATAAAAATTTCTAACTA